>JBKPDS010000117.1:0-5052 GCA_046727995.1 Gemmatimonadota bacterium | reverse complement strand
ACCGTACTGGATTCCATTTACAGTCGGTCTACTCATAGTACTCGCATCGTCGGCAATAACCAGTGTCATCCCCTGGTTATTGCGACGTGCCATCGACGCAATCGGCAGCGGCGCGCCAATGCGGACCATCTGGCAGCTCGCCGGACTGATCGTCCTCGCTGCCATCATCGGCGGCGGGTTCAGATACGGGATGCGCGAGCTGATGAACGGCGTCAGCCGGTGGATGGAGTACGACCTGCGCAACGATCTCTTCACACATCTGGAGACGCTCGACCCGGCTTACTTTGCACAGACCCGCACCGGCGACATCATGGCGCGCCTCACCAACGATCTCGGCGCAGTGCGAATGGCGCTGGGGCCGGCCGTGATGTACCTGACCAACACGATCTTCGGCGGCCTGTTCGCGCTCTATTTCATGATCCGGATCGACGTCAAGCTGACGCTGCTGGCGCTGCTGCCGACGATCTTCCTGCCGATCCTCACTATTCGTATGGGAAAGGCGATCCACGATCGCTTCGAAGCAGTGCAGGAGCACTTCTCGACGCTGACGACTCAAGCGCAGGAGAATCTCACCGGCGCGCGAATCGTTCGCGCTTACCGCCAGGAAGCAGCCGAAGTCGAGCGATTCGGCGCGCTCAACGAACGCTACCTGGCGCTCAACATGTCGCTGGTTCGGCTCTGGGGAACGCTCAATCCGCTGTTCGCGTTCTTCGGTGGACTCGGCGCGGTGATCGTGCTCGGCGCGGGTGGAGCGCTGACCATCAACGGGACGATCACCGTCGGATCGTTCGTCGCCTTCGGGATGTACCTGACGATGCTGACCTGGCCGATGATCGCCCTTGGTTGGGTCGTGAATCTGTTTCAGCGCGGCGAGGCGTCGATGGGCAGACTAAACGAAATCTTCGACGTGCCGGCCACCATCACCGCCGCAGAGCCGCGGCAACATCTGCCGCTCACCAGATCCGGACGCACGATCGAGTTTCGCAACGTCGGATTTCACTACCCGTCTGATGCACCGGGTGAGCCGCGCTGGGTTCTGCGCAACGTCAGCTTCACGGTGCCCGCAGGAGCGACGCTGGGGGTGGTGGGCGCCACCGGCAGCGGCAAGAGCGCGCTCATCGATCTGGTTCCGCGGATGTACGATCCGCAGGAAGGCGAAATCCTCATCGACGGAATTCCAACCCGGAATGTCGATCCCGCGGAATTGCGCGAGGAAATCGGGTTCGTTCCCCAGGAGAGCCTGCTCTTCAGCGAGACGATCGGATCCAACCTTTCGTACGGCACCAGCGGTTTGACCCAGACCGGTGAATGGGCCGCGGCCGTTGCGCAGCTCGATCAGACCATCGCCGAGTTTCCGGGGCGCTACGAAACGGTCCTTGGCGAGCGCGGCATCAACCTCTCCGGCGGCCAGAAGCAACGCGCGTCGCTGGCCCGCGCACTGGCGAGAAAGCCGAGCATCGTACTGCTGGATGACGCGCTGTCAGCGGTCGACACGCACACGGAGGCCGAGATTCTCCGTGCGCTGCGAGAGGCGCTGTCAAACAAAACTGCCATGATCGCGTCGCATCGGATCAGCGCCATTCGCGACGCGTCGTGGATCATCGTGCTGGAAAAGGGTACGGTGGTCGAGCAGGGCCGCCACGCCGATCTCATGGCCGCCCGCGGCCGGTACTGGTCGCTGTTGCGGCGGCAGCAGCTGCTCGACGCGGTCGAATCGGAAACGTTGGCAACTGATGTGACCGCAAGTACAATATGACCATGTCCGGCCAGCAGGATTCATCCGCTCTGACGAAGCGGATAATTGCGCTCGAACTACAGGCTGACGAAGCACAGCGATCGATCGCGGAGCTCCGGTCGCGCGATGCGCTGAAGACTCAGTTCCTGTCGAACATCTCGCACGACCTGCGCACGCCGCTCGCTGCCATCATCACGCACGCGGAGATCCTGCGCGACGGGATGCTCGGCGAGCTGAGTCCGAAGCAGAAAGAGAGCGTCATCGGGATAGTGACCGGCGGCCAGCACCTGCTGGACATGATCGACGAGATCCTGACCTACGTGCGCACCGCCGGCGACAAAGTCAGTCTGGTGAGAACCGAATTCTCCCTGGCGGACCTCGCCGACCAGGTTCGGATGTTCAATGAACCACTGGCGGCGAAAAAACACATCTCCATCGAGAGGATTAGTGGCGATGATCTGCCGCCCATCTACGCGGATCGCGAGAAAATCCAGCACGTGCTCGGCAACCTGATCGGAAACGCAATCAAGTTCACCAACGACGGCGGCCGTGTCTGGATTGCACTCTCGCGCCGCGGCAGGGACGGCGAAGAGATTTGCGTCGAAGTTGGTGATACGGGACGCGGGATCGCCCCCAGCAATCACGAGCTGGTATTCCTCGAATTCGCTCAGGTCGATGCGTCGCCGTCGCGCCCGCATCACGGAACGGGTCTCGGGCTGGCGATCGCGCGCAAGCTCGTGGAGCTGCACTCGGGAAGGATCTGGGTGGAGAGCCAGCTTGGCAAAGGAAGCAGATTCTTCTTCACTCTACCGCTCGACCCGCCCCGCGATTAGTGCCCGCCCGCATTCTCATCGTCGAAGACAGTCCGCTGGTGGTGGATGCCTTTCGCGTGCTGTTCACCGAGGCGGGGTATGAGGTCGACGCCGCCGCGACGGTCGCCGAGGCAATCGAGCGCGGAACGACGCAGCGGCCCGACCTGATGCTGCTCGACATCTCGCTGCCCGATGGAAGCGGGCTGGAGATAATGACCGCGCTCAAGGAGCGCGGTTCACTGCCGCGCGCGACGCTGGCAATGACCGGGCACGGTGACTCCAAGTCGCGGCGCATCTGTCTCGACGCCGGCTGTGTGGATGTCCTGATCAAGCCGGTCCCAATCGGCGAGCTCCTACGTCAGATAGAGCGCCACCTGGCATAGCGGAGCGTCGGGCGCGTCCGCGCGCCGGACCGCTTTTGCGCTGGTACTATCGGACGAAGTACCGGCCGTTCGCGCGAGAGAAGCGACCGCGACCACCCCAGCGCGGGCTGATCATGCTGCAGATCGATGCGCTCGCCTATTCCGATCTGAGACGCGCGCTGGAGCTGGGACTCTGTCCGACGATCGCGCGATTGCTGCGGGAAGGTTTTGCCCTTCGGCGATGGTTCTGCGGATTGCCGTCGGCGACGCCGTACTGTCAGGCAGGAATGTTTCACGGTGAGAACGGCGGCATTCCAGCCTTTCGGTTCTACGACAAGGCGGCGCGCAAAGTAATCACCTGCAATGCTCCCCACGGCGTCCAGTACATCCGCGATCGCATCCATTCGCCCGGTGCGCTCGCCGGCGGCTCGAGCTATGTCAACCTCCTCGACGGCGACGCACAGACTGTCGCATTCACGGTTGCAACGCGTGAGAAGATGTCAGTCTATCGGCGTCTGGGAGGAACGCGCATGGCGCTGCTCATGCTGCTCCATCCCATTCGCATGCTCCGCATGGTGTTTCAGGGCGCTATGGAATGGCTGCTGGAGGAATGGGAGCGCGCGCGTGGCGAGCTGGCGGGCAGAGTCACGCACTCGGAAGGGATTTTCCCGTTCATCCGCATCCTCAGCAACGTCGTCGTGCGCGAGCTGCAGACGATGGCGATCCTGCTCGATGTCTACCTCGGCGTGCCAGTCATCTACAGCACGTTCATGCAGTACGACGAGCTGGCGCACCACTTCGGACCGTCGAGCAAGCAGGCGCTCGCCGATATGCGCCGCACCGACGCCCGCATCGCCGAGATCTGGAGAATGGCGCAGCTGGCTGGCGGGCGCGGCTACGATCTGGTGATTCTGTCCGATCACGGGATGACGCCGGCACTGAGCTATCGAGTTCAATACGGAGAGTCCCTCGGCACCACCGTGCAGGGAATCCTCGACGAGACTCCGGCCCGAGGCCAGGCGCCGCGCGCCCTCGCCAGCTACGCCGAGGACACCGAGTACTCCGATATTGGTCCGGAAGTCGTGGAGGCCGTCGCTCAATTGACGCCGGCATCGTTCGGAGCGCGCAGCGCGATTCGCCGATTCCGCGACTGGCTGCGGAGCCGTTACGGATTGCGCGAGATCATTTTCCCGGAGAAGTATCGCGTCGATCGGACTAACGACGTCGTCGTCACCTATAGCTCGTGCCTGGCCCTCGTTTATTTCGCCAACACCGAACAGCGGCTGACGCTGGAACAGATTCGCGCCGATCACCGGTGGGGCAAATTGTACGAGCGTCTGGTTGCGCATCCGGGAATCGGCGTGGTGGCGACTATCTCCGCGCGCGGGGTCGAGCTGGCGAGCAAACGCGGTCGTGCCGTCCTGCACGGCGGTGAGATCGAAATGGTGTCGGGCGAGAATCCGCTCGAGGTGTTCGGGACGGAGCCCTACGTATTACGAGCGGTCGAGTCGCTGGTTCAGCAACCGAACGCCGGCGACTGCGTCCTGTTTGGATCTTACGACGGCTACGACATCGTCTCCTTCGACGACCAGGTCGGCGCGCATGGATCGGCTGGAGGCGACCAGGTCTATCCGTTCCTCATTTCGCCGGACCGGCTCGGCCTCGGCTCAGAAGTGCTCGAGGACGCGCGGGACATCCATCGCACGATTCTCGCGCGTTACGCAGCTGCGAACGCCGAAAACGCTCCTGCCTCTGCCGCCCGGTTGACTCCGATCGCACCTCGCGCTGCAGTCTGAATATTGCTGACGGTGCGTCGGGCGGGTATCCTCTCCGGCGGCTAGCTCGCTTACACGCATCGAGCCTCGCGCGCAAAAAACAACGGCGCGCGCGAGTCTCTTGCTACGCGAGCACGCCGCCTACGAGGACACCCACCCGACTCCCCAAGAGTTCGTACTGCGGCAATCGCCATCCTGGCGCCTGACGGCCGCGAGCCGAGCGTAGCTCGGCATTCTCTCGCTTCTCCGCGCGAGGCCAGCTGGGGGAGGTGGAAACACGGGCGTGCGGCGCTGCGCGCCGCTGCAGTTGCGACGCTATAGAGGGAGGTGAGGGTGTTCTCGTAGGCGGCTTGCTCGCGTAGCAAGAG
>JBKPDS010000116.1:0-4956 GCA_046727995.1 Gemmatimonadota bacterium | reverse complement strand
CCGAGAATGTCGCGCGACGCGTCACCGGCAAGGTTCCAGTAGCTGTGCTGACTCAGGTTGACCGGCGTCGCCTTGTCGGTAGTCGCGTCGTAATCGACGATCAATCGATCGTCAGCCGTCAAAGTGTAGGTGACGCGCGTGTGCAGAGTTCCCGGATAGCCTTCCTCTCCGTCGGGGCTCGTGTAGTCGAGCGCGACTCCTTCGGCGTTCGGGCTCCGAAACGGCTTCGCACTCCACGCCACCTTGTCGAAGCCGCGCAGTCCACCGTGGAGACTGTTAGGTCCGTTGTTAACCGCGATTCTATAAGTGGTCCCGTTGAGCGTGAAGCGCCCGCGCGCGATTCGGTTCGCGTAGCGACCGACAATCGCTCCGAAGTAGGGCGAATTCTTGATGTACCCGGCGAGATCATCGTAGCCGAGGACGATGTCGGCGAGTCGGCCGGCGCGGTCGGGTGTCCTGATCGATGTGATGATGCCGCCGTAGTTGGTGAGCCGCACCTCGATGCCGTGCGCGTTTCTCAGCGTGTACAGCTCGACCGCTTCGCCGGTCGGGAGACGGCCAAATGGGTTGCGCTGAACTGCGGCCATCCCCGTACAACCCATCGCAACTGTTATCGCGGCGAGATAGGCAAGTGGCGGGCGCGGCATATGGGCAACGCTGTGGAGCAAATTGGCCAACCAGTGTTTAGTGGGCGGCGGTCCGCTGTGACGCGACTGCCTGCCACTGCCCGTTTTGCTTCACGAACGTATCGGTGAAAACAACTTTGGGCGCGAACGCCTGGCCTTTGTAGCTACCGCGCTGCGTCGCGGTCCCCGTCGCCACCGCAGTCTTCCCGTACTTCGCGACGTGGACGTCGGTGATGGTGATGGCATCGATCTTCATTTCGGGCGATGTCACCATCGACACCATCTCGCCGAGCGTCGAGACGTTACCGGCCTCGTCAGTGTCGTGATACGTCGGAGCGAGCACAGTACGCAGGGTCGCTGCGTCCTTCTTGGCGATCGCCTGCGCCCAGCGGTGCTCGAGATCGGTGATTTCCTTCGCAGTCGCGTCGGCCTTCGCTGCCTTCTTGTCACTGACGTTGGCTTTCGGCGCCTGGCCGCTGAGGACGGGAGCCATGGTGAGCGTGAGCGCAGCGGCGATCGTTGGTATCATCCGAAACATCTTATCCTCCGGTAGAGGCAGTTACCCACGATGCCGATGTCGGGGACTCCCGGCAAGTTGATCTGCATTCCTCGGCATGGAAATGTTGACGTCGCACCCGATTCGCATCGATCCGCGCACGGGGGAGCGGGAGGGGGCGGGGATCCGAGAGATGCTGATGCAGGAGCGGCGGGTCATTGAAATGAGTTGGACCGAGGGCCGAGGACCAAGTGCATTGATAATCGCGGACTAATCGAGGAGTGCGGACAACTGCGGACAGTCCTCGGTTGTCCTTGATCCTCAATTAGTCCGCGTTCATAGATGCCGTTGGTCCTCGGCCCTCGGTCCTCAGTGCCGAGTGGACAAACCAATTGCCGAGAGTGTAGCGTATGGCGATATCATTCGCTGGCGCGTCGCGGGCGTCCAGGTCGTCATCGATCTACACGAGGTATTCGGCGGACTGTTGTAGCCAACGCCGGACAGCGGCAGCGTAGCTCGACTGGTGGTCGCTCTCCTTACACCCTACCTTAGACGCGCGTCTCACCGGGAGTGCGCGTGAGCGACAAACCACAAGGAGATCTCGCCCACCGACTTCAGCGATACCTCGGGCGCGGCTATGAGGTCACCGAGGAGTTGACCGGGGCCGGCATGTCGCGCGTGTTCGTCGCGCGGGAAGTCGCGCTCGGCCGCGACGTCGTCGTCAAAGTTCTGCCACCCGAGCTCGGCGCCGGCGTCAACATCGAGCGCTTCCGCCGCGAAATTCAGCTCGCCGCCCGACTCCAAC
Organism: Gemmatimonadota bacterium; assembly: GCA_046727995.1. GTDB lineage: Bacteria > Gemmatimonadota > Gemmatimonadetes > Gemmatimonadales > Gemmatimonadaceae > UBA4720. The sequence goes on along the minus strand of JBKPDS010000116.1, from coordinate 3,029 downwards.
ACCCACACATCGTTCCGGTGCTGGCCACGGGCGCCAGGAATGATCTGCTCTACTACACGATGCCGCGCATAGAGGGCGAGACTCTCCGCGCCCGGATTACTCGTGGCGGCGAGCTTCCCTTCGGTGAGGCCATCCGGATTCTGCGCGACGTCGCCGACGCCCTCGAGTACGCGCACGCGCACAACGTTTTGCACCGGGATATAAAGCCGGAGAACATCCTCATCTCGGGTCATCATGCGGTCGTCACCGATTTCGGTGTCGCGAAGGCGCTCAGCGCGGCGACTGATCAGGCCGCTGTCACGTCGGTTGGTGTCGCGCTTGGCACTCCCATGTACATGTCGCCCGAACAGGCTGCCGGTGACCCTTCCGCCGATCAGCGCACCGACATCTATGCCCTCGGCGTCGTCGGCTACGAGATGCTTGCCGGCCTGCCGCCATTTCAGGGGCGCAGCGCCCAGCAAATCATCGGCGCGCATCTCACGCAGCGGCCGGTCGACGTGTCGCACTATCGTCCGAGTACTCCCGCTGCGCTCAATGATCTCATTATGCGCTGCCTAGAGAAACAGCCTGCCGACAGATTCCACACCGCCGAGGAGCTACGCGAGCAGCTGGAAATGATTGCGCACGACGTAAGTGGAAGCACGGCGACGCGTTCTGTGGCGACGACGTTGGCACCTTCGCGACGGCGGCTACAGCGAAGAAGCGTCGGACTGGCCGCGATCGCCGCATTACTACTCGCAGGGACTCTGATCGCGAGTCGTTATCTGACCAACAATCGTCCGACTTTCGAAGTTGTCGCCACGACGCAAATCACCAACGCCCCCGGCATCGAGATAACCCCGGCGCTTTCTCCGGACAGAAGGACGCTTGCGTACGCCGCTGGCGAGCCGGGGAAAATGAGCATCTTCGTCAGACAAATAAGCGGCGGAGACGCGATTCGTCTCGCTTCCGGCCTTGCCCCGGAGTGGTCGCCAGACGGGTCACGACTGGTGTATGTCGATTCAGCCGGCATTGCGACCGTGCCCTCGTTCGGCGGGACACCGCAGCGACTTGTCTCCAATCCATTGAACTACTTGAGCGTCAGTCCCGTCTGGTCACACGACGGCAAGTACCTGGCATACGCTCAAGTGCTTGCTAACGGCACAAACGGGAGCCTCTGGATCGCAGACGCGGATGGAACCAACCCGCGCAAAATTCTGAACGCGGCCGAGCCGCACTCATTGTCATGGTCGCCGCAGGATGACCGGCTGGCGCTTGTGGAGGGTAATATCCGCCTCGTCTATTCTCCGGTGAAGTTCGGCAATATCGCACCGTCGGGTTTGTGGATTGTCAACAAAGATGGGACTGGAGCAACGGCGGTCACTGATTCCATCCATCACAGTTTCAGTCCAACCTGGTCAGCAGATGGCGACGGAATCTTCTACGTCTCCAACATTCGCGGTGGCAACGATCTTTACTATCAGCGCGTAAGTGGCCATCGAGCTAATGGCGAGCCACAGCGTCTGACGACAGGCCTCAAGATCCACGGCATCAGCGCCGCCGGCGGCGATCGGATCGCTTACTCGGCATGGACTACAAATGTTGGAATCTGGTCAATTCCATTCCCGCGAGCGGGAACCGTGTCCGTTCTGGCGGCGCGCCAAGTGACATTCGCGAACGAAACCATCGAAATAGTGAAACTCAGTCCCGATGGCCAGTGGCTGGCGTTCGACTCCGATCGCTCCGGCAACATGGACATTTACAAAATGCGAATCGACGGCACCGAGCTCCAGCGACTCACGCGCAATACCGCCGACGATTTTAGACCCGCGTGGTCTCCGGATGGTCGCGAGATCGCCTTCCATACCCTGCGCAGTGGTAACCGCGACTGTTACACGATGGCCAGTGATGGATCGAACGAGCGCATTATTGCATCGGGTCCCGCACACGAGTGGGGCGGAGTCTGGTCGCCTGACGGCAGTCAGCTCGCGCTCGAATCGGATCGTAGCGGACAGATCGAGATTTTTGTCGCGCCGGCGCGCGGCGGCCATCTCAGGCGTCTGACTTACGACGGTGGTAGTACCCCGCGCTGGTCGCCCGACGGCAAGTTCATCGCCTACACGAACGAGGCGTTAAATACTCTGACCGCGGGTGTGGCGGCATCCGCGGTACGTGTCATCCCTGCCGAGGGCGGCAAATCGAAAACAATTATGACTCCGGCTGCGATTGGGCGCGTGGCGAATGTCCAAAAGTGGAGCAACGACGGAAAAGATCTTTACGTAGAATCGACCGCTCCGGACGGAACTCCCATCGTTGCGAGAATGGCCCTGGACGGCAGGTCCGGGTCGGTGCTAGTGCGCTTCGATGACAGAACGCGACAACCGTTCACACCCAATTTCACCACCGACGAAAAGATGATTTACTTCGTGCTGGGCAGACACGAGGCCGACATCTGGGTGATGGAAATCCGGAAGAAGTAGACTGTCGGTGAACGTGGCGTCGCTGGCCAGGATTTCATTGTCGGCCCTCTCGAATTCGACTGCGTGGCTATTTCACGACAGTCGAACAACAATTGCCATTCCGATTGCTAGAAGCCCCACCAGAAACAGTCCGGCGTAAATCGGCGCCAGAAACCGAATCCATTTCGTATACGGAACGTTCGCCGCCGCCAGAATCGCCATCAGCCCACCATTGGTCGGCGTGAGGAAATTGCACAGCCCACCGCCGTACTGGTAAATCAGCACCGTCACCTGCCGCTGCATGCCGAGCAGATCAGACAACGGGACCAGCACCGGCATTGTCAGCACCGCGTGCCCAGTCACGCTCGGCACCGGGAAGTGAATGAGAAATTGCGTCACCATCATCCCCACCGCGGCGACGCCGAGCGGGAAATGCGAGAGCGGAGAGAAGAGGCCATTCACGATCGTGTCGATGATCTGGCCCTGCTCCGCCACCACGTAGATGGCGCGCGCGAATCCGATCAGCATCGCCGCGAAGGCCAGCGATCGAAATCCTTCCACGAATGCTTCCGCCGTGCGATTGACGCCGAG
>JBKPDS010000115.1:0-2780 GCA_046727995.1 Gemmatimonadota bacterium | reverse complement strand
CTCGTGGGATCGTGATTGAAGTAGCTCGCCTGTTCGTAAGGCGATATGTGCAGGTTGAGCAGAAAAACCTCTCCATCTTTAACGATCGCGTAAGAATCAGCGATGTTGGCCTTTCCGTTCCGCAGCGACTTGACCTCGCTGCCGGTCAGAACGACTCCCGCTTCCCAGGTGTCGAGGATATGGTAGTCGTGTCGTGCGCGTTTGTTCCGCGCGACAGACTGCTTCACATCTTTCTCGACTTTCTCTGCCATTTGACTTCGTTTTCAAGTGAGAAGCAACTTCTCCCGCTTCAACGATATCTGGTAAGACGATTTTTCTCGACGCCGCGCCTCGGCTGCGTTGACTAAAGATGGGTGGGTTCCTATCATTCGACCCGAAGTCGCCGAAGTGGTGGAACTGGTAGACGCGCTGCGTTCAGGGCGCAGTGGGTGCAAGCCCGTGGGGGTTCGAGTCCCCCCTTCGGCACTAAAGAAGAACGGCGCGTCTGCTTGGTCAGGCGCGCCGTTTCTGCATCGGTGCTGATGGACTAGACGGTCTCTAGAATCGGCAGGCCGACTTTTTCCGAACCAGTCGTGCTGGTCGGAAGCCCGACTCGTTCACGCACCGTGGGCTCGTCGTGTAGCAGGTCGGCGAGACTCACGCCCTGGAGCACATCGTCGATTTTCTGCTGCAACATCACCCATACCGGTCTGATGCTGCAGCTGTGCGACGCGGAGCAGCGCTCCTCCTCGACTGGGTGACTGACGCAATGGAGGTCGAAGGTCTCGAGCTCTGACGCGTGGATCACGTCACGAATCGAAATCTCGGCCGCTGGGCGCGCCAGAACGTAGCCGCCGCGGGCGCCGCGGGTGCTGGCGATGACGCCGGCGCGCCTCAGGCGCAATAGGATCTGCTCGACGTAGTCCGCCGGGAGCCGTTCCTGCCGCGCGATTTCGCGACCGTTGACGGGTCCTAAGTCCGTGCGCTTGGCGAGGTTAAGGGCGCAGATGACGCCATACTCTGCCCAGGTAGTGATCCTCATGACTTCAGGATAGGGAGAGATGATTGATAGTACAAGGGCATCTCGAAATCCCTTATAGGTGCACTACCCAGCTGAAACGCCCCCCTGTTTCCCGCCGGGCACCCCGATCTCTGTCATCTTCCTCAGATCGAGCACCTCATCGATCTCCGCATCCGGTAACACTTTTTCCCGACGAACCAGATCCCGAATGAGCACGTTCTCCTTCACCGATTGCTTGCTCAACTCGGCGGCCCGCGCGTAGCCGATCTGGGGCGCGAGAGCGGTCGCCAAGGCCGCTGAACGCTCCAGCCAGTACTCGCACTGTTCTTCGTTGGCTTCGATTCCCTTTACCGTCTTCTCCGCCAGCACGCTCGCGGCGTTCCGCAAAATCATCATCGCGAACAACACATTGTAGGCGATCACCGGCATCATCACGTTCAGCTCCAGCTGCCCGTGCTCTGCCGCGGCGGCGACGCAGGCATCGTTGCCAAAAACCTGGAAGCAGACCTGGTTCACCATCTCGGGAATCGACGGATTCACCTTGCCCGGCATGATCGAAGAACCGGGTTGAACGGCGGGAAGACGAATCTCGTCCAGTCCTGTGCGCGGGCCGCTGGCGAGCAGACGCAGATCGCTCGCGATCTTGCTCAAATCGATCGCCAGAACCTTCAGCTGCGCGCTGAACCCGGCGACGTCGCCCATGCTTTGCATCAACTGGATGCGGTCCTCACCCTCGCGCAGCTCGACCTTTGCCGAATCGCGGAGATGCTTCACCATCAGCGCGGGATACTCGGGCTCGACGTTGACACCCGTCCCGACGGCGCTGCCGCCGATTCCCAGATCGCGCAGGTAGTCCGCGGCTTCGACGACCCGTTTGAGACCGCGGCGCAGCGAGCCGGCGTACGCCTCGAGCTCCTGCCCCAACCGGATTGGCATCGCATCCTGAAGATGCGTGCGGCCCGATTTCAGAACGTCATCGAACTCTTTTCCTTTTTTCTCGAATTCGCGCGCCAGTCCGTCGAACGCCTTCTCGAAAGGACCGAGCTCGCTCAGGCAAGCGAGGCGAATCGCCGTCGGAATCACGTCGTTGGTCGACTGCGCCATGTTGACGTGATCGTTGGGATGCACCGGCGAGTAGGCACCCCGCTTCGCGCCGAGAATCTCGTTGGCACGATTGGCGAGGAACTCGTTGATGTTCATGTTGTGCGACGTCCCCGCGCCTGCCTGGTAGACGTCGACGACGAAGTGCTCGCGGTGCTTGCCGGCGAGAACCTCGTCAGCGGCTTTGACGATCGCGTCGGCGAGCTTCGGATCGAGTCGTCCGGTCTCCTTGTGCGTAAGCGCCGCCGCCCGTTTGATGCGAACGGTTGCGTCGACAAAAGCCGGTAGCGGCTTCAGTCCGCTGATCGGGAAGTTCTGCACAGCTCGGAGAGTCTGGACGCCATACAGCGCGTCGGCCGGAACTTCGAGACTCCCCAGCGGATCCTTCTCGGTGCGAGTCTGGTCACTCATCGTCGTTGACTAAGATCGTGGTTAACGACCCACGATGCGAGCGGTGCCATTCAGGAACGGGTTTGTAAGCCGCTCTTCGCCGATAGTCGTTTCGACACCGTGACCCGGATACACAATGGTGTCGGGCGGAAGCTCGGCGAGTTTTTCGAGAGTGGCCGCCAGCTGCGGTGGATTGGAAAACGGCAGATCCGTGCGGCCAATGGAGCCGGCGAACAGGCAGTCTCCAACCAGCGCGATACCATCGCCATGGATGACGACGTGGCCCGGC
>JBKPDS010000114.1:0-47786 GCA_046727995.1 Gemmatimonadota bacterium | reverse complement strand
GACGGAAATGGGAGCGCGGGGCGAGCTAAATGTCGGGCAGCTGATTCGTCAGAAATACGGAGACGATGCCGTCCTCGTCGGGTTCACGACCTACAGTGGGACGGTGACAGCGGCCACCAATTGGGACGATCCCGGCGAAGTGAAGCGAGTACGGCCGGCGCTTCCCGACAGCTATGAGTTTGGATTCCACGAGACCGGGATTCCGAGATTCTTCCTCAATCTGGGCGATGACGCGAGCAGCGCCACTCTTCTCACCAGGCAGCGGCTGGAGCGCGCAATCGGTGTCATCTACCGGCCTGAGACCGAACGCGTCAGTCACTATTTCCGCGCCGACCTCCCACGCCAGTTCGACGCAGTTTTCCACTTCGACAAAACCAGTGCCCTCGAGCCCCTCGAAAAGCCGGAGCATTGGGAACACACCGAGATTCCCGAAACCTTCCCGTCCGGGATTTGACCTGGACGGTCATTTCGCTCGTTTCTTCCGTGTCTTGATCGGCTTGGTCGAGAGGTCGAGCATCTTTTCTTCACCCAGATAATCGACCGATCGCGGCTCGCCTATCTGACGCAGCCGCTGCACCGTCGCCGCGATCCGGTTGGCCGCCAAAACGATTTCTGCCGCGATCTCCGGTATCTCCTCCGGCGTCGCGTCGCTCGCGAGAAGCTCGGCGTTCATCATCAGCACTGTCAGCACGTTGTTCATTTCGTGCGCAACCGCGATCGTCGTCTCAGTTATACCCGCGCGCCGCTGGGCGTTTGCCCGCGCTTCCTCCCTCGCGCGCTGGGAGGTTATGTCCTGATACTGACCGATGAAGTAGATCGGATTCCCTTCCGCATCGTGCACCGCCGATACCGCGAGCGACACCCATATCACGTCGCCATTCTTGCGGATGTAGCGTTTGATGCGGTGATAGCTGCTTATGTCGCGCCTGATCAGGCGTTCGAGCTGCTCGAGATCGATTGTGACGTCTTCCTCGTGGGTTATGTCGGGGAAACGCAACGCCAGCAACTCCTCTTCCGAGTAGCCGAGCATCTCGCACAGGGCACGATTGGCCTTGATGAACCGGCCAGTCGGGTCCACGAACGCCATTCCGTTCGGCGACTGCCGGAATGCATTGGCGAACTTCTCGTCGCTCTCACGTAGTGCTGACTCGACCGCCACTCTCTTGCTGATGTCGCGGATCAGACCGAGTAAAGCGGGACGCCCGTCCCACACTATCGGCACCGAGACGATCTCGGCTGGCATCACCTGACCAGTTCTCGACACGAACCGGACCTCGAGCGGAGGGCCGGCATCCCCTGTTTTCATCAGCTGGCGAATGCGCTCCACCACCACTGGCACCGAGTCCGGGTGCACGAACTCCAGGATCGGGTGACCCACCAGGGACTCCGGGTCGGAACCCAGGCGGTTAGCCGCGAACTGATTGAGAAAGAGAAATTCTTCCGGCGTATAGACGATGATCGCTTCGGGAGCCGATTCGATCATCACACGGTAGTCGATGCTCATATTACCGATCAGTTAATTTCCACCGTTTGGATGTCCTTCGCAGTGAACGACTGGAATGAGGGCGACTTCCCTGAAGAAGACAACGCGGAGTACCGGCAAGCAAAAGCGGCAAGCCGACGCCGATCTGACGGCGAGAACTCGAGACCTCGAAGAAGCGAACAAGACGTCCAGTTTCGTAGCTCACGAGCTCAATAATCTCCTCACCGTCATCCAGATCAACACGGAATTTCTGCTGGAATCCATCGGCGAGAACCCTGCCAGTGCGCAGGAGCTCGATGAGATTCAACGCGCGTCGAAGCGCGCATCCATACTCGCCCGACAATTGCTCGCGTCATCGCGACTCGAGCCATTTGATGCGAATCTCGCCGAAGCGACGTTGCGCAAAAAAACCGCCGCCAGAGCACCTACGATACCAGAGAAAGCTCCGCGCGTCGCCGAAACGATACTGCTCGTCGAGGATGAATCCGCCGTCAGAGCGCTCGCGAAGCGCATCCTGACCCACAATGGTTATCGCGTCCTGGAAGCCTCCGACGGCGCTATTGCTCTTCGAATCGCCGCCGGTCACGTCGGCGAGATTGACCTGGTTCTCACCGACGTCGCCATGCCCAACCTCGGCGGCCGCGGGATGGTCGAAGAGCTGAGGGAGCTAAGCCCGGGCATGCGGGTGCTATTCATGTCCGGTTACCCCAGGGAAGAAATCTTCCCGGACAAAGGCGTTGCCGGCGACACGCCTTACCTGCAGAAGCCGTTCACTGGCGAGACACTCTCCGCAGAAGTCAGATCGGCTCTCGGCTACGCCCAATAAAACGCTGCGCCTCGGATCGAGCGCAGCGGTTTCGCGGTCAGGCAGCAGCCAATTGACTGGTGCAGTTTGGGCAGCGTGTAGCAGTGGCGTCCATCGACATTCGACAATACGGACAATCCTTCTTCGGCTTGTCGGGCTTGATGAAGATCTTCGAGATCCGCCACGCCACCAATCCGATGATGATGAAATTGATGGCCGCCGCCAGAAAATCGCCGACGCCGAACTTGATCGGGCCGACGTTCCAGGTCGCTTTCTGCCATTCTCCACCGGGTGCAACGAACAGAATGAGCGGCATGATGAAGTCGTCGACGAGTGCTTTAACGAGGGTGTTAAGAGCCGTTGCGACGACCACCGCGATGGCGAGCGCTACGACATTCTGCTTCAGCAGGAATTCCCTGAAATCCTTCAGCATGGACAAATCCCCGTTAAGGTTCGGTGGAGAGTGAGAGGCCAGTGCCGCGGCGCGGCAGCGATCCTCGAAGCACAGCCAATCTACGAATCGCGGCGATTCCAGCGAGGGGACCGAGCGCCAGAATTGTGAAGCCCCACCGCCAACCGATCGACTGCGCAATCAGCGGCACGAGCTGCATCGGCAGCATCGTCAACAGGAAGCCGAGAGAAGTTTGGACGGTCAGTGCCGTCCCTACGGTGTGCGGCGGAACCGATTCGGTGACAAGGGTGCTGAACTGAGCGCTGTCTGCAATTACGAAAAATCCCCACGTCATCGACAACGCACCGAGCACCCAGATCGGCCCGGCGAACAGAAATCCGCTGAGCAGACAACAGCTCCCACTCATGAAGAGCGAGATCGTGACGAGGCGCTCGCGTCCGCGTTTGTCCGCGAATAATCCACCCCAGACTGATCCGATTCCCCCGATGGCAATGGTCGTGAAGGCAAGCAACGAGATCAGTCGCTGGGCCCTGAATCTTTCGCCGGCGGCGACACTCGCCGCCAGAAACGACGGAATCCAGGTCCAGAATGCATACAGCTCGAACATGTGACCGAGATAGCTCGAGGTCGCGAGCCGCCACTCCCGAACCCGCACCACATCGCGGACCTGTAGCCAGGAGAACGGGCGCGGGGCGAAGGGATAAGGCCCATCGCGATAGCTCGTCGCCACCAGAACGGCCGCCATCAGCGCTCCGACACTCGAGGTGAGCACCACCGGCCGAAGGCCCACGTGAGGGATGGCGCGCACCAGGTAAGGCGTAGCTTTGCCAACCGTCAGGGCGCCGACGATGACTCCAATGGCCAATCCACGGTCAGAGCGGAACCAAGTCGCGATCATCTTCATCGCTGGTGGGTAGACGCCGGCCAAGAAGAACCCGGTCAGAAAGCGGACTAGCAAGGCGCTGGTGAACCCAGGGACAGCCAGAATCGAGGCGTTGGCGAGCGCCCCCAGCAGCGCAGAGACGCTGAATAGCCTCCCCGCCGGGACGATATCGGCCAGGTTCAGAATCGCCGCCACGGCTGTCCCGCAGACGAAGCCAAATTGAACCGTGGTCGTTAGCCAGCCGGCCTCCGCCGCCGTCAGCCCCCATATCGAGCGCAGCTGGGGCGTGACCGCGCTGGCTGAGAACCAGAGCGACATCCCCAGTAGCTCGGCGAAGCCGAGTAACGTCAGCACCCGCCAACGCGTCGTTTGTAGGTCAGCCGACATGCAAAAAAAGTAGTCTCGGCCGTCCGCGTACGCTTCATGACGAATCCAACTCCAACCGCATCTCCAACAGGTCCCGCAGCCCCCGCAGCCCCCGCTGCGCCGTCCGCCCCTGGCGCGTCCTCAAAGCCGGTGGTGGCGACGCTTTCGCGCGAGCTGGCTGACTTCCTGGTCGAGTTGTCGATAACCCTCAACAAGCACGCGATCTATCCCAGCGGCCATCCGCTGCTCGACGTGGCGGTCGACGGAGTGTGCAATCGGATCGCGGCACTCTTCGTACGTGACCGCGACTCTCTTTCAATCGGGGTTGCCCGGCGCCAACTGATCATCGAAGGAGTTGCGACCGATCCGCTGAACCCGGTGCTGAAGGAGCTCGCTCAGCGGCTTCACGAGCACCACGTCGGTGCCGTGAAGTTCATTCGCGGGATTGGTCGCAACGAGCTGGCCGAGGCCCTGAACGCGCTGGCCGTGGATCCAGTTCGAGCCGAGAAGCCGATCGGCCTCGATACGGAGCGGCTCGATCGAGTCTGGGAGCATGTACGCTTCTTCCCTCTCACCTACGACCGGTTGCAACTGATCGAAGACGACACTCCCGCCACGGACCACATGAAGGCGGGACGGGCCACCCAGCTGTGGATCGGCCTGGCGCGAGCGGCACTCGTATCCGACACTGCTGATCCGCTGGCGAAACGCGATGAGGCTGACGAGAACGCCGCGCTCGAGCCGGCGACTGTCGCCCGCGCCATCGACGAGCATCAACGCGAAGAGGCGTACGACCAGGTCATCGTCGGCTATCTGTTGCAGATCGGCGAAGAGCTGAAAACCGCGGAGGGACCGGAAGCCGCGGCACTTCAGCGGCGAGTCTCGCGACTGGTTGGCTCGCTCAAGCAATCGACGCTGGAGCGATTGCTCGAGATGGGCGGTGATAAGGCCCAGAGACGCAGGTTCCTGCTCGATGCGTCTCAGGGCGTCACAGTCGAAGCGGTCATCGATCTCGTAAAGGCAGCGTCGGCCGCAGAAGGCCAGACGGTGTCGCACTCCATGCTGCGGATGCTGTCCAAGCTCGCCCACCACCCTTCCTCGGGCGGCGCGCGAGCGAAAACCGATCCGACCATTCGCGACGTAATGCGCCGCCTGGTCGACGACTGGAGTCTCGACGATCCCAATCCCGATGCCTACCGGCAGGCTCTGGAGACGATGTCGAGCTTGCGGAACGCCGGCGACCGGCCGGCATCGACCACCGCAGTCCCGACGGAGTGCGAGCCCGAACGAATTGTTCAAATCGCGATCGAGGTCGGCGCGATGGGTCCGCAGGTTCGGGGGGCGATGGTGGACTTGTGCAAAGGCGGGCGCGCCGAGGTCCTGCTCGATCTCGTCGAGCGCGCGCCGAGCGCTGACGCTGGCGCACCAGTCTGGGACTTCCTGAAAGAAGAGCGAATCCTGGAGAAGTTGCTCGGGCAGCAGCGCCTCGACTTGGCTCTCATCGGTCGATTCGTGCGCCGTATCGGCGCCGACGCCGTTCCAACATTGCTTGCCGCGGCACTGGTTATCGACGACGCCAAATTAAGAATCCAGTTCTACGATCTGCTGCAATCGCTCGGCGATCAGATTGGCGAGCCCGTCGCAACGCAAATTGCCGGGGCGCCGCCAGTCATCCAGCGAGAGCTACTCACGCTTCTTGGAAAGCTCGCCACGTTGCCACCCGGTTTCTCGGCGCGGGCATTCCTCGACAACGACGACCCGCTCGTCAGGCGCGAAGCAGTGCGGCTACTGCTCCGCAATTCGGCTGAGCGCGACGAGACGATCATGAGCGCCTTGTCGGACCCTGATGACCGAGTCGTCTTCGCCGGACTGACCGTCGCGCAGGAGAGATGTCCGCCTGCCGGCATCGAGTTGATCAGGCAGCGCGTTGATCGCGGCGAGCTCGACTCCCAGTTGCGCACCATCGGAATTCGCATCGCCGCGCAACAGCACAATGCGGACACACTTGCCTGGTTCCTCGGGTTCGTCGTAACCGAAGCCCATTGGCCCAGAAGACCAAAGCTCAAGCCATCCACCCCCGAGATGCTCGCCGCGCTGAGCATGATCGCGGCGAACTGGCGCTTTGATCCCGCTGCCGAGACGGCGCTCAAGCTCGCTGAGCAAAGCAAAGACTCCGAGGTACGCGCGAAGATCGCGCGCCCGCGGATCCGCACCTCATCGAGTTGAAGAATGAGTGATCCGATTCGTTTCCTCGTCTCGTTCGGGCAGGCCGTGTCGACGATGGCGCTCTACAACGACGGCCATCCTGCGCGCGAGCGCGCCGTCGATCGATCGTATCAGTGCTTGCGCGATCTGCAGCAACACGATCCGCATCCGCGGTTCTCGTTCCTGGGCGAGGAGACGATTTATCAGGACACCGCGCTCCGTGAGCTCGGAGACTGGGAATGGGGCACACGTCTGGCGCAGGCCGGCGTTCAGCGGATGGAGCTGGAGACGGGAGTCACTCGAGAGCAGTACGAGGAGTTTCTCGAGGAGATGATGGCGCGCATCACTCTGTCATTCATCGACTCCGCCGAGGCCAGACAGAACCGTCCAACCAGCATCAAGGTCGGCTCCCTGGGGATTCGCGGCGAGACCAAGGAAATCAAGGAGTCGCTCGACGCCGCCGTTCCAGTGGCCACTATCTCCTACTCACTGGGCGAAGAGATCGAATCGATCCAGTCGATGCACCGTGAAGTGCTCGAGCGCGGGAAGCTACCGCTCGCCGAGGCCGAGGCGGTCGTGCGCTCGCTCTCGATGGCGATGCACGGCGACCAGGAGATGATCCTGCCGTTGCTCCAGCTGAGGGAATTCGACGAATACACCACCACGCATTCGCTCAACGTGTCGGTGCTGGTGATGGCGCTCGCCGAGCACATCCAGCTGGCCCAGCAGGACGTCCGCACTTTCGGAATCGCCGGGCTGCTGCACGACCTGGGCAAGGTGAACATTCCGCCTGACATTCTGAACAAGCCCGGCAAGCTGACCGATCAGGAGCGGCTGGTGATGCAGAATCATCCAGTCGAAGGCGCGAAGCTGATCATCGAAAGCGGGAGACGACTCGATCTCGCGGCCGCAGTTGCGCACGAGCACCACATCATGATCAACGGTCACGGCTACCCGACGCGTCATTATCACCGCGAATGTCACAAGGCGAGCAACCTGGTGCACGTGTGTGACGTCTACGATGCGCTGCGCACGAAGCGTCCCTATCGCGATTCGTGGGAATCAGAGAGGGTCCTTGCCTACATCGAGGAGCGCACGGGAACCGAGTTCGAGCCGGCGGCAGCGAGCGCATTCGTCCAGATGATGCGCAAGGCGGAGCGCGGCGTGCAGCTGTCATCGATTCCGACGGCGAACGGCGAGAAGGCGGGCTCTCCTCAGAACAACGGCACCGCCCCCACATCGCCAGCAGCCACGCCTGCGAAGCCCGCCGGACAGAGCTAGGGGAATCCCCCGGTTAAAATGCGTCGGTACCGACGCATTTTTCGTTGCTGGCCCCACTGCCGCTCGTCTTTCCAATGGAAGGGTAAGCGGCAAACACCAGTGGAGGAAGCAACTAAAATGTCACGGAACAACAAGGGTTTCACCCTTATCGAGCTTCTGATCGTCGTGGTCATCATCGGCATTCTTGCCGCGATCGCGATTCCGAAATTTGCAAACACCAAAGAGAAGGCGTATGTCGCGGCGATGAAGTCTGACCTCCGCAACCTCGCCACCTACGAAGAGCAGTACGCAGCGGACAACAACGGCGCGTACTTCGGTGGAACCGCGACGAGCGCTGCACCGTTGCAGGGCTTCACCCCGTCCCAGAACGTAACCATTACCGCGACGAACGATCCTGGCCCGCCACCGACCTGGACGGCGACGGCTACTCACTCGCAGACCGCAAAGACCTGCGATAACGGAGTAACCACACCTGGTGTGATCACCTGCACCTAATCAGGTGATAAGCGGTTGGAATGGGAGAGGGGCGTCGCTCGACGTCCCTTTTTCATTTTCTGTCGCAGCAGCGGTTTCTCGAACAACATCGTTGACGGCACCGAGCCCAACCCCGACGCATCGAGCCATTTCTCCAACCCGTTGGCCAAGCCGCGCCGCTCGGACGGACGCAAGGTCGCGAATCCGTCGATCAGATCTTCCTGAATCGCCCGCGGAGATTTCCGCAGCAGAATCGCACCCTGGCGTGTAAGCCGCAGCACCGCTCGACGAGCGTCCGATGCGTCAGCGGTTCGGGTGACCAGTCCTTTGGAGATCAACTGACTGACCACCTGGGATACAGTGCTATGAGTGGTCATGGTCAGCGCGGCCAGGTCCTTGACCGATTGATCCGGAAGCTGCGCCAGCTCGCTCAACACGAACAGCTGCGCGGCGCTGATTCTCAGATCACGCTCCACCTTTTCCGCCGCCGAGCGCAGGCCGCGCACCATTCGTCGCAACGCATTGAGCGCGCGCGACACATCCGGCTGCGTACTACGCTTCGGCTTTGGCATCAAATGACCCGGGTGGGTCTCGAACCCACGACCTACGGATTAAAAGTCCGTTGCTCTACCAACTGAGCTACCGGGTCTCGGAGCAACAGCAAAGATAAACGCGATGGATACCCGAGTCATGCCGCGGGCCGACCGAGTGGGGCGCGTCGGCGCGATATCACAAATATGCGTTAAGTGTCAAATCGCGGCCTCTATGGATGAGCTTGGCACATGAGGTGCCTGCTTCCAGTAAAAAATCGTCACTAAAGTAACCCGAGTTACGGGCGCGAAAATGCCATTTACCGTCCCAGAAAAGGTGAACGCGTTGTTTCGCGCTGTGAGATCATCCCGGCAGCGTGAGGCGCCAGCTGCGCGTCTGGCCGCGCTCGAAGAGAGCAACAGCCTCCTCAAGAACCAGGCGGAGGAGCTGGCGCACCAGACCAACGAAGCGATGGAGCTCGCCCAGGAGCTAGCTCTCACCAACGAAGAGCTGCGCGCCGTCATCAGCGAAGCGAAGAAAGCGTGGGCGGCGGCCGATGCGGCCAACCGCTCGAAAGCCGAGTTTCTCGCGGTGATGAGTCACGAGCTGCGAACTCCGCTCAATTCGATCGCCGGCTACATCGATTTGCTGGAGATGGAGCTGCGGGGACCACTCACAGACGCGCAGAAATCAGATCTGGCCCGCATCAGGCGCAGCCAGGAATATCTGCTCGCGATCATCAATGACATTCTGAACTTCACGCGGCTCGAAGCAACCGAGGTTCCATTCGACATCATCGACGTCCCTCTTCGGGCGCTGATTACCGACCTCGATATCGTCGTCAGCTCTCTCGCCAGCGCCAAATCACTGACCTATGAGTGCGATTCTCCATCGGCCAACCTCTTCGTGCGCACCGATCCAGACAAGCTGCGGCAGATCCTGATCAACCTGCTGTCGAATGCGGTGAAGTTCACGCCCGAGGGCGGGCGCATTCGTCTTTCTACGACCGCGAAGGAGAAAACCGTTTCGATTCACGTCAATGACACCGGCGCGGGTATCCCCCACGACATGCAACAGGCCGTATTCGAGCCGTTTGTCCAACTGGATCGTGGTCTCACCAGAACGACCAATGGCACTGGGCTCGGTCTCGCCATCAGTCGCGGACTGGCGAGGGGAATGGGCGCCGACCTGACGCTCGAAAGTAAAGTGGGCGTTGGCTCAACCTTTACGCTCTCCTTGCCGCGCGCGCCGGGAAGAATTACGGGCGAAATCCCCGTCGTCAAAGTCAGAGAACCCTGAGCGAAGCACGCTGGTTCCGCTCTGATTCTTGCGGTAGTGAGGGGAGGTAAACGCGTGTCGCCGGACGGACGCTAATCGTCCTATAGTGACCGACCGCCCGTCTCTTTCCCGGCTTCTTGTTTCTTGGCCAACGAATCAGCACTTACGAGCCCTCAGCGGCTCGCCGCACTTCTTAACACCGGACTCTTAGAATCGCCTGCCGAGGAACGACTGGACGGGTTCACCCGTCTCGCCGCACAGATTCTCGGCGTGCAGAAAGTGGTCATCTCGCTCGTCGGCGAGACCCGCCAGTATTTCAAGAGCGCCTCCTGCCCGACTGCCTCGGAACCCGCCAAGTGGTATCCCCTCGACAACTGCTACTGCCAGGACGTTATCGGACGTGGAACTCCGATAATCCTGGCTGATGCCTGGAACGAGCCGGACTTCGCAGACCGCGGCTCGAACGTCCGCGCCTTCGCCGGCATCCCGCTTCGCACCGCGAATGGCGATGTACTCGGTGCCTTCTCCGCTCTCGACGACAGACCGCGCGACTGGAGCAGGCGCGACATCGATGTTCTGAGTGCGCTCTCGGTCGCCGTCATGTCCGAGATTCAGCGCCGAATCGCCGAGCGCTCAGCGCAAGATGCCCAGTTGCGCCTGATCGCCGAGCGAACTCTGGCCCACGCCGTCCAGCAGCAAATGCCGGTTGGCGTCGTAGTGGCGGAAGTTCCATCGGGTCGACTGGTCTCAGTAAACGCGCAGATGACTGAAATTTTCCGCACGGCGTTCAGACCTGCGCCCGATCTCCAGAGCTACGAGTGGACGGGATACCACGATAACGGGAATCGCTACTCCGCGCTGGAGTGGCCGCTGGCCCGGACAGTTCTCACCAGGGAGCCTGTCCGGGGAGAGGAGATTCGGATCCGCCGAGGCGACGGCACCGATGGCTTCATTCGTATGAGCTCGTCACCCGTGCGCGACTCTCAGGGCAATGTGGTGTCAGCCGTAGCGATCGTGGTCGACGTGACCGACCAGCGCAAAGCAGAACGAGCGGTCCGTTCAACCGACGAGCGATTCAAGTTCGTCGCCAAGGCCACCAATGATGTCATCTGGGACTGGGACCTCAGAACGAACTCGCTGGTCTGGAACGACTCGGTGGAGACCGTGTTCGGACACAAGCAGCAGAGGATATATCCGGAAATCCAGTGGTGGCGCGATCACCTTCACCCGCAGGATCGGGATCGGGTAATCGGCGGTCTCCAGGCGGTGATCGATGGTGGCGGAACCAGCTGGAGCGATCAGTACCGCTACCGCCGCGCCGACGGCACCTACGCCAACGTGATGGACCGCGGTTACATCGCGCGCGATAACACAGGCGCTCCAATCCGCGTCATCGGCGCGATGACTGATATCACGGAGCGGTCTCGCTCCGAAGCGGCGATCAGGTTCCAGGCGCAGCTACTCAATGCCGTGCAGCAAGCGGTCGTTGCCACCGATCCCGAAGGCCTCGTCATCTTCTGGAACACGTTTGCGGAGAAGCTGTACGGGTGGGCAGCCGACGACGCCGTCGGCAAAACGATCGAAGAGCTGACGCCGTCCCCATTCCTGCGGCAGCACGCCAGCGAGATCTTCGAGCGCGGCGCCGCCGGTGAAAGTTGGACCGGCGAATTCCTGGTGCAGGGAAAATCAGGAAAAGCGTTCCCGGCGCTGCTCACGACATCCCCCGTTCGCGACGAGCACGGTAAGGTCCTTGGCTTCGTCCGCGTCTCAATCGATCTGACCGAGCGCAGAAATCTGGAAGAGCAGTTCCGCCAGTCCCAGAAGATGGACGCCGTCGGCCGATTGGCGGGCGGCATCGCCCACGACTTCAACAATCTCCTCACGGTCATCAGGCTCAACACCGAGATCATCATGGAGGGATTGGATCCCACGGATCCCCGCAGTGAGGATGTCCGGCAAATCAGAAGCGCAGCCGAGCGAGCGTCGTCCCTGACGCGCCAGCTGCTGGCGTTCAGTCGAAAGCAGATTCTGCAGCCGCGAGTGCTCGACTTGAATAGCGTCGTCTCGAGCCTGGAGCCGATGCTGCGTCGACTGATCGGCGAGGACATCGTCATCGGATCGAACTGCACTGCGCGCGGCTATGTGGTCGCCGATCCGGGACAGCTGGAGCAGATCCTCGTCAACCTGGTCGTGAACGCCCGCGACGCAATGCCCCAGGGCGGCAGGATCAGCATCGAGACGAAGAACGTCGAGCTCGACGAGACGTACACCAGCGAGCACGCGCCGGTCGTTCCGGGTCGCTACGTGATGCTGGCGGTGGGTGATACCGGTGTCGGCATGACGCGCGACACCCGCGAGCACGCCTTCGATCCGTTCTTCACCACCAAGGAAGCGGGTAAGGGAACGGGGCTCGGGCTCGCCACCGTCTACGGCATCGTCAAACAGTCGGGTGGCTACGTCTGGATCTACAGCGAGCCCGGACACGGAACGACCCTCAAGTTGTATTTCCCGGAGGTGAGCTCCGCCGCCGCCTTCAAGACCGGCGAATACAAGATCGTGGCCAAGGCTCAGGCGCGCGGCTCGGAGACGATTCTGCTGGTCGAGGACGAGGAGGCGGTTCGCGGACTTACGTCACGCATCCTCGAGAAGCAGGGCTATCGTGTCATCGCTGCGCAGCACGGTCGCGAGGCAATGGACATCGCCACCAAGGAAGAGGGCCACATCGATCTCGTGCTCACGGACATCGTGATGCCGGGAATGAACGGCCGAGGACTCGTCGAGCGTTTGGCCGGCATTCGCCCGCGCATCAAATCGCTTTACATGTCCGGCTACACCGACGATGACATCGTTCGCCGCGGATTCATCGAACCATCGAAGAGCTTCCTGCAGAAGCCCTTCACATCGGATGCACTTCTACAGACCGTAAGAAAGGTTCTCGACGAGGGGTAAGGTCTTAACGACAGCGCGGATTGAGACCGCGCGTCCCTCCATTTATATAGAGGGATGATATCGAGACCTCTCGGCGCCGCAGTAACGGGCGCCGCACTTCTACTCTCAGGCGCTGCTGGCTTGCGCGCGCAGGATACGGCGACAGCGAGACTCGAGCCGGTAGTGGTTGAAGTGAGTCGAGGTGCCCGGCGATCGGTGCTCGAGCTCCCTTTCGCCGTCACCGTCCAGACACCTGATTCGGCGCGTCCCGGTCAGCGCCACCTCAATCTCGACGAGTCGCTCTGGCTGATCCCCGGGCTTTCGGTATCGAACCGCAACAACCCCGCTCAGGATCCCCGAATTTCCATCCGTGGCTTTGGGGCGCGGTCGGCGTTTGGAGTGAGGGGCATCCGCGTGCTGCGCGACGGGATTCCGCTGACGCTGCCCGACGGACAGACGCCGGTCGACTACCTCGACCTCGAGTCGGTTGGAAGTGTCGAAGTGATGAGAGGAAGCGCGTCCTCGCTCTATGGCAACGCCGGCGGAGGTGTAGTCGATCTTCGGACGAGCGAGCCGCTGCCGGTTCCGATCTCCGCGGCAGCCCGTTTCTGGAACGGCGCGTTCGCGAGTAGACGATTCGTCGCCAAAACAGCTGGGTCCTCCAATGGGTTTGGGTACCAGGCGAACGTTGCCCGCACCGAGAGCGACGGTTATCGCGACTACTCGCGGCAGCGGATGACCAATGGTTTTGGCCGGCTCTCGTACGACGACGACAAAGGGTCCTACGGCATCGAGTGGCTCGGAGTAAATACTCCGGTGGCGCAGAATCCAGGAGCGATTACACGAGCGCAGTTTGAGAGCGATCCACAGCTGGCTGATCCTCTCTCGGTACGAAAGGGCGCGCGCAAGGCAGTGAAGCAATCGCAGTTCGGACTGACGGCACGTCGCGCGATTTCACGCGCCGAGCTCGAGGCCTCCGGCTACGTCGGAACACGGGGTCTCGACAATCCTCTGACTTTCGGCGTGGTAGATGTGGATCGAACGATGTCGGGCGGAAATCTCAGGGCCACGCTTCCCTTCTCGACGTTCGGTACCGACAATCGATTCACAGTGGGTACCGAGGTGCAGTTCCAAAATGACTGGCGCCGGAATTTTACGAATTGCAACGACATCCCTCCGCCGACGACGCCAACGGCGACGTGCCCGACGCCGGGTGTCGAGCGGGGCTCTATCACGCTCAATCAGCGGGAAATCGTCTCGTCGGTGGGATCCTATTTGCGCGACGAGCTCGACCTCGGCGAGAGGTACAGTCTGACAGCATCCGCCCGCGCTGATGCTGTGCGATTCCGGGTGAAGGATAAACTGATCACCGCCACCAATCCCGACGACTCCGGCGAGCGCCGGCTCGGCGCGGTGAGTCCGATGTTCGGCATACTCGCGCATCTCTCAGATTCGCACAGCGCTTACGCCAATGTCTCGACCGCATTCGAGACTCCGACGGCGACCGAGCTCGGAAATCAGCCCAGCGGCGCCGGTGGGATCAATCAGGAGCTCAGGCCGCAACGCTCTCTCACTTACGAGGTCGGCGTCAAAGGCCTCGGCGTCAGCGGGTTGCAGTACAACGCCGCGCTGTTCTCGACTCGAGTCCACGACGAGCTGATCCCGTTCGATATCCCCAGCAGTCCGGGCAGACGATTTTTCCGAAACGCGGGCCGTACATCGCGACGCGGAGCCGAGCTCGGGCTCGGCGTCGAGCTCGGCGACTTCGAGCTCGGCAGCGCATATACCTACGCCAACTACCGATTCGTCGATTTTACCGTCGGCACGACCGACTACGCTGGGAACAGAATCCCGGGAATTCCGCGTCAGACCTTCGAGTTGACGGCGACTCTCCACACGCCCTTTGCATCGTTCGTCACCGAGGGCACGACGACGGACAGGATGTTCGTCGACGACGCAAACTCGCAACGCGCGCCCGGCTACGCGATTGTGAACGCCAGGATTGTCTCCAGCGCATTCTGGCACGGCTCCGGCGCCGAGGTCACCGTCGGAGCGCAGAATCTGTTCAATACGCGGTACATCTCTTCGGTGGTTGTGAATGCGGCGGGCGGAAAGTTTTTCGAGCCCGGATCACAGCGTGCCGTATACGTCGGGATCACACTACACGCGGCGGCGAGGCGCGCGCTCGACAACCAGTAATCGCCCAAGTGTTGCCGCGGCGCGTCATAAGAACCGAGGCGCCACAAACACTATCCCGTACAGCGCGACCCATGAAATAGCTATGAAATACCAGTAGACAGCCATCGCGCTGGCATCCGTATAATGCTTCTTTTCCACCGGACCGACGAACATCACGAGGGCAATGAGAAACGTCTCGATCGTTCCCGCCACCATATGTGTCAGGTGCACGGCGAGAATCGACCATGTGATCGAGCCGTACGCGCTCGAGTCGTATCGAGTGTGGAGCGCGGAGAATTCGAAGAAGCGCAGCACGATGGCAGCGATTCCAAACACGACGCCAACCACGAGCCAGCCTCCCACAACCGCCGGCCTTTCGTTTAGATGCGCGAGGCGCGCCGCGTACCAGAACGGCAGCACGCTCACGGCCAACAACAGAAGGTTGATCGACGAGATGCCCAGATCGGGCAGCAGCGTTCGCGTCGGCGGCCAGGGGTAAAAAGTGTGGCGCAGGTAGAAATAGCTCGCCGCGAGAAGAGCGAACGCTGCTCCCTCGATGAAGATCATCAGCGGGCTGCCCCACCAGCTCGGCACGTGGTGACTGAAGGCGTGATCGGAGACTACCGTGAGGTCAGCACTGGGGCGTCTCGTCATTCCGAAGACTGATTGCAAGGCTGAAGGTTGGGAAGAGGGAAGCGCTTCCCGCCTCCCGCCTCTCGCCTCCCGCCTCCCGCCTCCCGCCTCCCGCCTACTGCCTCCGCAGCTCGATGCTCCCGTTCACGCTGCTGGCCCGAATGTCACGCGTGCCGTTGCCAATGGTACCCGTGGCGTGACGCGGTCCCCACTTGCCGGAGATCGTCATCGGGAAATCGCTGTCGATTCCGCCATGAACCGTGTCGAAACGGAAACGCCCGTCAAAACTGGCCGGGACATAAATTGACACCGACCCGTTGACCGTCTTGAAGTCCATGTCGTCGTCGCCCTGAAGCGTCGACATCCGCGCGTCGACATTGCCATTCACCGTTTGAGCACTGACGGGGCCGGCTGAAGTATTCACATCGACGCCGCCATTGACGGTATTGGCGCGGACCGGACCGTTGGTGTTGCGCACCTGAACCCCACCATTGACGGTATTGGCGTGCACCTCAGCGCCGACATCGTGCACCGACACACCACCGTTCACTGAATGTGCGCCCACTTTCACCGAGCGCGGAACGCGAACTGTGAACCTCACCGACGTGTGGTTCTCGTTGTCGCCCCGATTACGGAAGCTGTCGACGCCACCGTCTTCGCAGCGCGCGTTGTTATTCCAGATCGCGCAGATGGTGACGTTGCCGCCCGCCTGCACTACCTCATAATGGATGTCGTCCGGCTCGCGTCCGTTCTGAGTCCGCTTCTCGGCAACAAGGTGGACCATGTTGTCGTTACTGGGCAGAAAATCGACGGAGCCGTTGACGTTGAAGACGTTCATCCAGCGTCCTCCATCGACGCGTCCATCCCAGCGCCAGACATCGGAGTCCCGGCCGTATTGCTGTTGTGCGCCGAGGACCGGCGCTGCAAGCATGAGGGCGATTGCTGCCCCAATTGTCTTCCTATTCATCTTCTCTCCGGGTGGTTGAGCCGTTGTGGATGATTATGTCGCCACTGAAGGTTTGCGCGGTAACTCTCGCCCTGCCGTCACCGACGGTAAAGTCCATGTGGTTTTCACCGCGCTTGCGGCCGGGTCTGAGCGTTACCGGGAAATCGGTGTCGATGCTCCCACTGAAAGTTTCGACACTGAATTGCGCGCCGGCGTTGCGTGGAATGGTGAGCGTAATCGATCCTGAGTGCGACTCGAAGCTGTATCTGCCCGAGGGCTCGATCGTTCCGGTGTAGGTCAAATCGCCGCTCACCGATTCCGTCCGGACATCCGTCGACTGAATTCCTGTCAGTGTGAGTTCTCCGCTCACCGAGCTCGCCTGGAGGTTGCCCGACACATTCTCGGCGCGCAGATCCCCACTGACGGTTTCAGCGTGGAGGTTTCCGTTCACCTGAGCCGCGTGCGCCGAGCCCGAGACCGATTCCACACTCACTGTGCGAGCACCGTCGGTGACATCGACGTCCCCGCTGACGCTGGACGCCTCGATCTCGCCCTGAGACCCCTTGGCCGTGATATCTCCTGACACGGCTTCCAGGATCAGACGCGATCCGCGCGGGACGCTCACGTCGTAGCGCGCCTCGCCAACGTTGTGCCTGCCGTGGCGCCTTTCGCCCTCGTCGTCCACACTGAGCGTGACGCGCGAGGAGTTGGCGCTGAAGCGGAGTAGTCCGCTCTCGATCGACGCCGAGATTTTGACGTTGGGCTGATCCCAGCCGGTGACACGGATCCTTCCCGAGATCAGCGAGAGGTCAACCGCTCCCCCGCGATCCAGCCGCACGGTGGTGTCCAGCTGGGTGAACGTGCGTTCGCCCTGCGCTCCGGCGCGAACCGGAGCTGCCACCATCCCAACGGCGATGATCAGACCCGTGAGCTTCATTTCGTTTTTCATTTTCAAGTACTTACCGGCAGCAACGCCGCCGTGCGTAGGAGCTCGACTTTCTTGTCGAGCGCATGTGTCAGCTGGTCGCTCAGCAGTCGGCTGCGTGGATCCCTGGCCAGCGCCGCCTTACTCTGCTCGATTGCAGCATCGATTATACGAAGATTCCGTTCGATGATCGCCACGGTCGAAGAATCGAGCTGAGTTTTTCTCTGAGTCACGATCTTCTGAAGCATGTCGATCTCTTTCCCGTAGACAACGTCGGACGGTTCCCGCTCCTGGACCGCGAGACGCGCGCCCAGTCTGTTCTGCCTCGGTGTCGCATCGCTGGTGGCTGTCCGAGAAGCCGGAGAAGGACGCCGGAACCCGCTGCCGCCGGCATCGGCCGGAGCCGACTCTGGGGAAGTCTGGACTGCTCCAGAATCTGGACCTGCTGGCGATGGTATTGGATTGGCCGCGGGCGTCAGAGTGGCGACCGGTTGCTTCCCACCCTGCAACGAGCGGGCGGTAAGCATGTAGGTGATCCCGGCAGTGCTCACGATCAGCGCGGCTGCCGCCGCGCCCATCCACGCCGGCGCGAAACGTCTTGGACGCTCTGGACGCGCGGCCAGCGGAATTACCGGCGCCGCGATGCGGGCCTCGATTCCCTGCCACAGATCGCGTGATGGAACCAGGTCGGGCAGCGCCGCTGCGTCCTTCTGAATCTTCTCGAGATCTCTTACCAGACTGGCGCAACGCACGCACTCGCTCAGGTGCTTCTGGACCGCGGCGCGAACGGGCTCGTCCAGCGTTCCCTCGAGATGGTCGGGGAGCGCGGCGTCGAATTCTGCGCAGGTCATGTTGGAGTTCGTCATCGTTCCAGTGCCTCTCTCAAAAGCAGTCGTGCGCGATGCAGCTGCGCCTTACTTCCACCCGAGGTGATGCCCATCATCTCCGCGATCTCCTCGTGCTTGTACCCTTCTACATCGTGGAGCACGAAAATCTTCCGCGCTCCCTCCGGCAGCTTCGATATCGCTGCTGCCAGATCCATCCTTTCAATGTGGAGTGGCGCTCGCGACATCTCATCCCGCCGGTCGTCCTCCACATCACTTTCTTCTGTTCTCGAGGCCCGCTTGCCCTCGATCTTCCTTGCGTTCAGTACAACGTTCACCGCCAGTCGGTGCAGCCAGGTCGAGAAAGCGCTTTCGCCCCTGAACTGCGGGAGCTTTTCCCACGTCCTCACGAACACGTCCTGGGTCAGCTCCTCTCCCTTGACCCGGCTCCCGGACATCCGCGCGCAGATCGAAAAGACCCTGTTGGCGTGGGTGCGGTAGAGTCGCTCGAAAGCCTGACGATCTCCGGCTGCGGCCAGCGCCACGTCCGCTGAATCACCCATTGGTACGCGTACCGTGTTGCAGACCGCCGCCATTTGCTCGTCGCCCGGACTCTGTTGCGTGATTGGATAACTCGGACGGCTCAAAGGTTTGAAAACACGTCAATAGGTTGATCCTGAGACTGCACATATGACAGGCAGTGGCGGGCGAAGGTTTGAAGCTTTTTCGGCGCCGTTTCGGGCGACTTTTTGGGGCCTCCCGATCGTTTAAACACCGTCTTGTCCCACCCCCAGCGCGGCGGCGAGGTCACTGCTACCCCGCTCCAACCCGGCCGGGCTCTGCGCCACCAGGGTGACGTGACCGAGCTTTCGCCGCTCGCTAGGGGACTTCCCGTACAGGTGCAGGTGGGCACCCTCTACCGCCAATACGGCCTCGGTCCGCGGAAGGTGTCCGAGGATGTTGAACATTACCGACCTGCCCCTCGGCGTCGTCACGCCGAGCGGCATTGACAGCACCGCGCGGAGGTGATTCTCGAACTGGCTGGTCTCCGCCCCTTCGATCGTCCAGTGTCCCGAGTTGTGGACTCTCGGCGCCATCTCGTTGGCGAGCAAAGCGCCATCGACTGAAAACAGCTCCAGCGCCAGAACCCCGACGTACGACAGCCGGTCGAGCAAGCGGCGACAGTAATCGATTGCGAGTGCGGCTACTTCCGGAGTGACATTCGGCGCTGGGGAGGTCGACTTCCGCAGCACGCCCTCCCGATGAACGTTCTCCACCGGCGGATAGAAAACCTCTCGTCCTTCGCAGTTGCGAACCCCGATCACCGACAGCTCGTGCTGAAAAGGGACGAAACTCTCCGCGATCAGCGGCACACCGCCAAGCGATTTCCAGGCGGAATCGATCGTCGATTCGTCGCGAATCACGATCTGGCCTTTCCCGTCGTATCCCATTCTTCGCGTCTTGAGAACGAAGGGCAGCCCGATGCGTGTGGACGCAGAGCGCAAATCGTCGAGGCTCTCGATCGTGGCAAACCTCGGCGCCGGAATGTCGAGGGCATGAAAGATCTGCTTCTCCAGCAGCCGGTCCTGCGCCGTCTCCAACGCTTTCAACGGGGGAAAAACTTTCACACGCTCGCTGACGAACTTCACCGCCGAAAGCGGAATGCTCTCGAATTCGTAGGTGACGACGTCGACGCCGTCGAGAAAACGCTCGAGCGCGTTCGTGTCGTTGTAGTCGGCAGCGATAAGCGTCCCGATTTGTCCGACTGGGGCGCCGGCATTTGGATCGAAGAACTTGAACTCAATCCCCAGCTGGTAACCGGCGATCGCGAGCATTCTCCCGAGCTGCCCGCCGCCGAGTATCCCGACTTTCACTCGGCTGCAGCCGGATCCGGCTGAGCAAGCACGGCGTTCGTCTGCTCGGCTCGGAACGCGCGCAATCTCTCTCGAATTTCCGGCCTGGTCGTCGCGACAATCGACGCCGCAAGCAAGGCAGCGTTGATCGCGCCGGGCTTGCCAATGGCCAGAGTGCCGACCGGAACTCCCGCCGGCATCTGCACGATCGAGAGCAACGAGTCGATGCCCTGCAGCGCCTTCGATTCGACCGGAACGCCCAGCACGGGCAGTGTCGTCTTCGCCGCGGTCATCCCCGGCAAATGCGCTGCCCCGCCGGCACCGGCGATGATCACCTGAATTCCGCGCTTCTCCGCTGACTCCGCGTACTCGAACAGCAAATCGGGCGTCCGATGCGCGGATACGATCTTCGTCTCGTGGGGAACGCCGAGGGCGTCGAGGATCTGCGCGGCGTGCTGCATGGTGTCCCAGTCGGACTTGGATCCCATGATGAGTCCAACGAGCGCGTCAGGCACGTCAAATCCTCGTGTGGCGTGTTGCTAGAACTGCTACAGCTCCCGGCTCAGTCCTTCCTCGAGAGCATCGATATCGAGGTCGGCCTCGGCGATCAGCTCGTCGCCCAGATCATCTTCGTCCGGGATGCCGACGTCATCGAGCGCCCGCTGCTCGCTCTCTTCCATCTCGCGCAGATGATCGAGCTCCAGCAGCAGATCACTGATCCGACAGAAACTCTTGCGATGATGTGGTGTGATTCCGTACGACGCGAGACCTGCGACGTGAGCGCGCGTCGTGTACCCGGCGTTGTCGCCCCAAATATACTGCGGATAGCGTTGGCCGAGCCGCGTCATGAGAAGATCGCGCGTGACTTTGGCGAGTATCGACGCGCAGGCAATGCTGAAGCAGCGCGCGTCACCGTGGACTACGGCGGTGTGCGGGATCGGGAGCGTACGCATCGCGCGTCCATCTATCACGACGTGGTCGGGCGTGACTTTAAGACGCGCCAGCGCACGATGCATCGCCAGCACGCTCGCCTGGTAGATGTTGATGCGGTCGATTTCGCGTACCGACGCTGCGCCAAGTGCGTAGGCCACCGCGCGTTCCCGAATCTTGGCAGCGAGCCGCACTCGCTGATCGTGGGTCAGCCGCTTGGAATCATCCACGCCGGCGATGGCGCGTGTTTCCGGCGGCATAATCACGGCACACGCGATCACCGGACCGGCAATGGGTCCACGTCCTACTTCGTCGACACCGGCGAGTAGCGGACCCTTCTCTCGACGAAGCTCGCGCTCGATGGTGGTCCAGCGGGCCCATTTGAAGACACGCCGGCGGCGGACGGATTTTGGGTTTTGGGTCGGAGTTTCGGGGGTCGATTCGGGCGCTGCGCCCGGTTCGACCTCGTCCTGCATCGGGCTACGCTCTCCGCAAAAGAAAAGGGAGCGCTACGCCTCGACGCCGGCCTCTGACCCAGTCTCCGGGATCGTCTCGGAGCCCGGCACCAGCACCTTGGCCTTGCGCTCTCTGATGCGCGTGGCTTTACCGGTGAGGTGGCGCAGGTAGTACAGCTTGGCGCGACGGACACGACCACGGCGCACGACCGTGATCTCGGCGATCATCGGGCTGTGTGTCGGGAAGATGCGCTCGACACCAATGCCGTTCGAGATCTTGCGGACGGTGAAGGTCTGGCTGACTCCGCTGCCGCGCTTGGCGATGCAGACACCTTCGAAAGCCTGGAGTCTTTCCTTGTCACCTTCGCGGACGCGGACATTGACACGCAGGGTGTCGCCGGCGCGGAACGGCGGGACGTTGCGGAGCCACTCTTTCTGGGTTTCAATGAAGGGGTGCATATGACGCTCGGGGCTGAAGTTACAGCCTGGTAAAGACTTGTTTGGGGTGTTCCTGACCAGCCACGAAAAGTAAACCTTTAGCTCGGCTAATGCCAGCGCGCCCACACCGCTAACGGCTCGCCTCGTCTCGCTGACGCGTAAGCCGACGGCTCTCTTCCTCCCGCCACTGCGCGATTCGCGCGTGGTCGCCGGAAAGCAGGATTTCCGGGACGAAATGACCCCGATACTCGGGCGGTCTGGTGTAACTCGGCGCGCTCAGGCCGCGACCGAAAAAAGAATCGGTCCGTGCACTTTCCAGGTCGGACATCGCGCCCGGAAGCAACCTCACCGTGGCATCGATGATGGCGAGCGCGGCTGCTTCTCCGCCGCTCAACACGAAATCGCCGAGCGAGATCTCCTCGGTGGCGAGGTGGTCGGCGACGCGCTGATCGATGTCCTTGTAGTGACCGCAGAGAAGCGTCAGCTCCTGACACTTCGAGAATCGCTCCGCATCGGCGTGCGCGAAGACCCGGCCGCGCGGCGACAGGAGTACGATCGGAGGCTCTGTCTTGAGCGATTCTACTGCCTCGAAGAATGGCTGCGGCTTCATCACCATTCCGGCGCCGCCGCCGTACGGATAATCGTCGACAGTGCGGTGCTTGTCGTGCGTGAAATCGCGCAGGTCCAGGATGTTGTAGGTCACACTTCCCGCTGCAGCCGCGCGCGACGGAATGCTCAACCCCAGCGGCCCGCTGAAAAACTCAGGAAAGATCGTGATGACGTTGATTCTTAACGACACGTCACTCATTGTCCCGCGAAAAGCCATCCATGAACCCTAGCTTCTCGTTGATGACGACGTTTCGAGCCGCGAGATCAGTCCGCACGATGATTTCCGGGCGGTAAGGCACGAGGACGCTGTTTCCCTGCTCGGTTTTGATGTCGAGCACGAGTCCCTGCGGCAGCTCATAGAACGTGGTCACTATTCCGAGCTGCTCGCCTGACGTGCTCACCGCGCGCATTCCGATCAGATCGTGAAGATAGACTTCGCCTTCCTCCAGTGGCGGGAGCTCGCTGAAGGGCGCCAGCAGATAACGTCCTCGCCACAGCTCCGCGCTATCGCGGTCGCTCAGCTCCTCGAAGCGAACGATCAGCCCTTTCTTGAACGGCTTCGCCTCGGACACAGTGAGTGTCGGAACTTCTTCGACGCCTTTTACGTCTCGCGTGGGCGCGAGATCACCGGTGCGCGTGCCCGCGAAAACGCGACTGCCGGACGCAAAGACCACGTCCGGCTTGTCGGTGAGAGGTTCGACTATCACCTCTCCGCGAATTCCCTGCGCTTTGCGGATCAGCCCGACGATCGCGTACTCGGACCCGGGCATTGCGGGAAAGTCTGCCGCCTTAGGCGGTTGCTTCGTCCGCTTTCTCGCTGACCGGAACCGCTTCGGCCTTGCGCTCGATGCCGAGTCGCTGCTCGTGGCGTTTTCTGAGAACGCCGGCGCGCCGAAGGAGCGAGCGGACGGTGTCGGTTGGCTGGGCGCCGAGGTCGAGCCAGTGGTTGGCTCTCGCCTCGTCGACCTGGAGCGAGCCCTCACCTTTGCGGGGAGCGTACTGACCGATGATCTCGATGAACTTCCCGTCGCGCGGACTCTGGGAATCGGCGACGAGAATGCGATAGAACGGGGCATTTTTCCGCCCGACGCGGCGGAGACGAATCTTTACCATTGTACTGCTCCCTTGAGGGTATGAAATGAGGCGCTCTTGGCGCCTCTAACCCGGGCTCCTCGCGACGCCGGAAGATCCGGAGCGCACCCGGTCGGAACTTGGGTGCAATATAATGGGCCGCGACTGCAAAATACGACTACCGGCTTAGAGCTTTGAGCGGAGCAGCGGGGGGCTCCGAGCCGATCACGACCCCATCTCGACACGGCCCGCTGCTCCCGGCCGCTCCGCCCGCCGCTCCCAGCCGGTAGTCGTACTTTGCAGTTCGACTTTCACCGGCTACGTGCTCTAGTCCGCGCCGCCTTTCTCGCAGCGGCAGACCTCTGCGCGGGGCCTCGTTTCCGGGCCGTCGAATGCGCCTGTCTCGACAGCGCGCGATGAGAAGCCGCCGAGTGGCCCTCTCTCTTGAGCGCGCGCCGCACCGCGGTCGCCCGCGTCCTGGAGACTTTCCTGCGGCCACCACGGCTTGCCCTTGCCATCTCGCGGGCGGCCTGCCGGCGAGTCCGCGCTGAAGCGCTACGCCGCTTCGGCGGACGTAACTTTACCCCGGCGCGCCGCGCCTTCGACAAGCCGATAGCGATCGCTTGCTTGGTAGATCGGGCGCCGTGCTTACCTTCGCGAATGTGGTGCATCTCCTCGCGCACGAACTCGCCAGCCTGCGTCGATGGCGATTTCCCTTCTCGAGCATCCTCTTTCGCTCGCTCGATGGTCTCTGCGTCTGGCACCTTTCCTCCTGCGTAACTCATCCCGAACTGGGTGAATCCACTCAACCTCTTGATCTTCTATATGGCGCAGGTCGTGGACCAACGGATGCCCATCGATGCGATGAGTCGAGGCCTTGAGTTTTCCTGGGAAATCAGCCGCGAAATTGTCTGATCACACGCGGCAGCACCCAGATACCAATCGTCAGGATGGTCACGCCGCCCGCGATCCAGAAAGCCCGCAGGCGCGCTGGCCCCGCTTGCTCCAGGCCGACGACGAGCTCTGAACCCGCGTATGCGTACGCCACCAGCGTTGGCAGGACGCCAATCGCCGTAGCGAGCAGCAGGCGCCGAAGTGAAATGCCGACCATTCCTGCCACGTAGTTGAGCACCGCGAACGGTGCCACGGGCAGGTTGCGCAAACCGAGCAGCGCCCAGAAATCAGACCGCTTCTGAAGGCGGGTCAGCAAGCGGTGCCGGCCGAGGAATCGACGTACCGAGTCCTGTCCGATTGACCTCGCCAAAAGGTAGGCCGCGACGGTTGCGACCATCGCCGCAATCCAGGCGAGCACAGTCCCGCGCCAGGTGCCGAACAGTGCGCCTCCCAGGATCGAGAGCACCGTGACCGGCAGCCCCAGTGTAGCGATGACCGTGAACGCGATCACATAGAGCGGCTCGGCCCAGGAGTTTTGTCTTGCCTGCTGAACGACGGCGAGCAGTTGTTGCGGTCGCGCGAGGTGGAAATATCCGAGCCGCCATGCGACCACGATTGCCGCGAGAACCAGCGCGGGCAGCAGTGCGAGCCGGAGACCGGGGCGAGCGCGGCTCAAGCGCCGCGCCTATCGCATCCCGAACATTCCAGGCATGGACGGGATGCCCATGCGTCCGCCACCAGCCATTTTCTTCATCATTTTCTGCATCTCCCGGAACTGATCAAGCAGACGATTGACGTCGCTGATCGGCCGGCCGCTACCCTTCGCAATCCGTGCCCGGCGGGAACCGTTGATGATTCCCGGGTTCTTTCGCTCCTCGGGCGTCATCGATAGCACGATGGCCTCGACGTGCTTCATGCGCTTCGGATCCGCCTTCATCTGCTTCAGCGCTTTCGTGTTCACGCCCGGCAGCATTTTCAGGATTCCTTCCAGTGGTCCCATCTTCTGGATTTGACGCATGCTGTTGAGGAAATCATTGAGGTCCATTCCCTCTTTGCGGACCTTCTTTTCCAGCCGCTTCGCTTCCGCTTCATCGAACGAGGCCTGTGCCTTTTCGACGAGAGTGACGATGTCGCCCATCTGCAGGATGCGACCGGCCATGCGCTCTGGATGAAATTCTTCGAGCGCGTCCGGCTTCTCTCCAACACCGATGTACTTGATCGGCTTCTTAGTGACGCCATAGATCGAGAGAGCGGCACCGCCCCGCGCGTCACCATCCATCTTGGTCAGAATCACACCGGTGATGTGCAATGCTTCATCGAATCCCTGTGCGATTTTCACGGCATCCTGGCCAGTCATGCCGTCGGCGACGAGCAGGATTTCCGAGGGATGCAGCGCCTCTTTGAGAGCGCGCAGCTCCTGCATCATCGCTTCGTCGATCTGCAGGCGACCTGCGGTGTCGAGGATCACGACGCGGTCGCGCTCGCGCAAAGCTTCGGCGACGCCAGCCCGCGCGATTTTGACGACGTCCTTGGTGCTTCGGTCGGCGTAGACCGGAATGGATAGGTCGCGGCCGAGCGTCTCCAGCTGGTCGATCGCCGCCGGTCTGTAAACGTCGGCCGCAATGAGGCGGCTCGAGCGGCCTTCAGCCTTCAGCTTGCGGGCAAGCTTGGCTGCAGTAGTCGTTTTTCCAGATCCCTGGAGCCCGACCATCATGATGACCGACGGCGGTACCGTCCCGAGCTTCAATCCCTCGCGCGTCTCGCCGAGCATCGCGGCGAGCTCCTCGTGGACGATCTTGACTAGCTGCTGTCCCGGGGAGACCGTACTGAGCGCGTTGACACCCGTGGCTTTTTGCTCGACACGTTCGAGGAACTCGCGCGTCAATTGAAAGTTGACGTCGGCCTCGAGCAGAACGCGCCGCACCTCACGCAGCCCTTCCTTGATGTCGGCTTCGGTCAGAACACCGCGGCCACGCAGGCGGGCGAACGTGGCTTCGAGCTTTTCGCTCAGGTCTTCGAACATAGCCTTTAAACTTATGCGCCGTTAAGTTCACAAACAACTTAGAGTTACGTCGCAACTGAGGAACTGAATGCCGCCCGCCCAGCGCAAAGACGACATCCTGCAGGCTGATATTCCATCGACGCTGCCGCTCATGGCGCTTCGCTCGACCATCGTTTATCCACTCGGCACCATCGCCGTACAGATGGGCGCGCCCGAAAACCTGGCACTGCTGAAAGCCAACGAGCAATCCGGCTTGATCGTCGGCCTGGTGGTGGCAAGCGGTGACCACGACGACGTCCTGGATCCCGATCGGTTCGTGGGACGAGTTGGCGTGGCGGCCCGTGTGCACGAGAGAATCAATCTGCCGGGCGACACAGTGCAGATCACGCTGCAGGGTCTGCGGCGACTCGTCGTCGAAGGCGTCGTGCAGACCGATCCGTTCCCGATCGTGCGCATCAAACCGGCGAAGGAGATTCCGCCTGATCCGAACGAAGTCGATGACCTCATCTCCCGCATCGTAGCCGGTGCGGAGACGCTGGCAGAGTTGATCGAGCGCATTCCCGACGAAGTGCCGGCGATCCTGAAGATGAACATCTCGGATCCCGGTCGATTCGCCGACCTCGCCGCTACCAACCTCAACTTCAAGGTCTCCGACAAGGATGAGATCCTGCAACGGCTCAACATCGGACAACGACTGAAGTTCTTGCTCGGCCGGGTTGAGCGCGAGGTCGGGCGCGCGCGCGTCGCCGAGGACGTCAAACGCCAGACAGAGATCAAGATCGAGCAGCACCAGCGGGAGTTCTATCTCCGGCAGCAGCTGCGGGCGATTCAATCCGAGCTCGGCGAAGGCGATCCTGGGGAAAAAGAAGCGATAGAAACGCTCAAGAAGCTCGAGGAGGCAAATCTTCCAGAGAAGGCAGCGCAGGAAGGCCGGCGGGAGATCGAGCGGATGCGCAATCTCTCGCCGGCCTCCAGCGAATACCAGGTTATTCGGACTTATCTCGATTGGATGCTCGCCCTGCCGTGGAACAAGAAGTCGGCTGGCGACGAGACCATCGAGCTCAAGAAAGTAGAGGACTTGCTCGACAGTCGTCACTACGGGCTCAAGGAAGCGAAAGAACGAATCACGGAGTATCTCGCCGTGCGCAAACTGCGCGGCGGCGATCCGCACGGACCAATTCTCTGTTTCGTCGGGCCTCCGGGAACGGGTAAGACTTCCCTCGGCGAAGCGATCGCATCTTCGATCAGCCGCGCGTTCTATCGCATTTCGGTCGGCGGCGTGCGCGATGAGGCGGAGATTCGGGGCCATCGCCGCACCTACGTCGGCGCCATGCCCGGGCTGATTCTGCAATCACTCCGGCGTGTTCAGGTGAGAGACGCGGTGCTGATGATCGATGAGATCGACAAAATGAGCTCCGGCGGCCCCTCAGGTGATCCAACCGCGGCGATGCTCGAGGTTCTCGACCCGTCGCAGAACTCGAACTTCGTCGATCACTACCTGAATCTCCCTTTCGACCTCTCCAGCATCCTCTTCATCTGCACGGCAAACAACCTGTACGACATTCCGGCACCCTTGCGCGACCGCATGGAAGTCATCCGCGTCCTCGGGTACACGGTGGAAGAAAAAGTCGAGATCGCCTGGCGGTACATGCTCCCGCGGCTGTTGGAGGAGCACGGGATAAGCGACAAGGATCTGCAATTCACTGACGAAGTTCTCAGCTTCATCTCCAACCGCTACTCGCGCGAAGCCGGACTGCGCAACTTTGAGCGCAACATCGCAGCGTTGATGCGTAAGCGCGCGCGCAAGAAAGCCGATGGCGAGGAAGGAGCCTGGGTCGTCGACAATCCGATGGTGATCGACATCCTCGGCAACCCGACCTACACCCTCGAAGACGCGGAGCAGGAGCCGGAGATTGGCGCGGTGACGGGCATGGCGTGGACGGCTACCGGCGGCGACTTGATGGTGATCGAAGCGCTACGCATGCCGGGGTCGGGGCGTCTCACCACTACCGGCCAGCTCGGCGACGTGATGCGCGAGTCGGTCGACGCCGCGTACTCTTACGTTCGCTCCCGCGCCCACACGCTCGGCGTCGAGGACGTGGAGTTCAAGGAAGTCGACTTGCATGTCCACTTCCCTGCCGGCGCCATTCCCAAGGACGGGCCAAGCGCCGGCGCCGCTGTGACGCTGGCGATTGCCAGCGTGCTGAGCCGACGGCCCGTGCGGCGTGATATCGCACTCACCGGCGAAATGACGCTGCGCGGAAAGGTGCTCGAGATCGGCGGAGTGAAAGAGAAAGTGATGGCCGCATATCGCGCCGGCCTGCGTCAGGTGATTCTGCCCAAGGCAAACGAGAAAGATCTGCGCGGAATCCCCGACGAAGTCGTCACCAGTATGACCTTCACCTTCGTCTCGACGATGGACGAGATCATTCATCTCGCGCTCTTGCCGAAGCCACCCGGCACCCTGGCCGACGCGCTGGAACCACATGGCGACGTTCCGGCGAAAAACGCCGTCGGCGATTCGCCGACCGCCTCGATCAACCGGCAGGAACCGGCGGGAGCAGTCACGAAGTAGCTACCCGGCTACAGACCGCTCAAGTCGAATGGACCATTTCGCGTGAATCTCGAGAACACCTGGGTCCAGTTCGGCATCCATGTCTTCGTCGGCACGATGGCCGGGGGACTTTCGGACACCGTAGCAGTCTGGATGCTGTTCAACCCCAAGAAAAAGCGGTGGGTCTTTCAAGGGGCGATTCCAAAAAACCAGGCGCGGCTGGCGAAAAGTCTCGGTCGCACAGTCGGTGAGCGGCTCCTCACTTCTGGAGACCTGCAGCGGGAGCTAGCGCGTCCCGAGCTGCTAGCTGCTTTTCAATCTCGCCTCGAAGATGTAATCAGAACAATTCTAACTTCGCGCGAGCCCCTGATCGATAAAGTGCCTCCCGCTGTAGTGAACGCACTCGAGGGGGCAATGACATCGTACCTCCCGGTGGCGATGACGAAGCTGGGAGCGTTTCTTGGCCAGCCTACCACACGAGTGAAGTTGCGGGGAGCGCTGCACGCAATGTTCAATCGCTTCGTCGAAGACATGCGCTTTCACGAGCGATTGTTCGCCAAGTTGATGATGACGGAGCAAAAATTCGAACTGGTCTTGGACGCCATTGAGACCGATGGTGTCGAGCAAGTCGTGGGGCTGTTGGAGGAGCCGGAGATTAGAGAAGAAATCTCGAGGGCAATTCACGATGCCATCCTCACCTATTTGCAGAAGCCGATATCCGACATTCTCGGCGACGTCGAGGCAAAGAAAGATCCCGACGCTCCGCGGCGACTGGCAGCGGCGGCCGCACCGGCAATCTGGGCCTGGATCGATGAACAGATCCCCGAGATGGTGAAGAAGCTCGACGTTCAGTCGATGGTCGAGCGAAAGGTGATGGCGTTCAGCGTCGATCGCGTCGAGGAAATTCTGCGCAACGTGATTCAGAACGAGCTGAATCTGATCATCACCACTGGGTACGTGCTCGGCGGGTTGATCGGAGTCTGCACCTTCGGCCTGCAGAAACTCCTCGGCCTCTAGCCGAATCCAGTAGAGTCGGGATTTGTCGTACGGTCAGGCGGGTGGAGGTCCTCACGCCGCCACGTTCGCTGCCCCGCCCGCATGCTTGCGCTTAGCGGGCACCCGGCGCCGCTAACTACGCTCGTTCGCTCCGCTCACTCGCGCGTCTCCTCCTCGCGCTCACTGTAACGGCGGCTTAGAGGACCCCCACCCGCCTTCCCTCGAGCGTCTCGACCCGACTAGTTCGCGGGCGAACCCCGAATCAGCTCGCGTACAGTTTACGATCTGTGCAGGGAGGCGAGGGGTGTTCTCTGAAAAACATCGCGCGGCCCGCCCCATCTCTAATCCGACTACGATGTTTTCGCTGAGGAAGCGGGCGAGCAGTTTTTCAGGGAACACTCCTCGCCGACCCAAACCGCGATGCATTCGCAGCGCATGGCTACTGCGCGAGCGTGACCTGAGCGGGGTTGATGATGTTCGGGTTCGCGCCAGCGGGAACGTCGGCGTAGATGACGACCGGACGTCCCTGGATCTCCATGGTGGACACCTGCACGGCCCTTCCCGCCGCCGAATATCTCTTGACCAGATCGGTCGATCCCGCGCCGGCCTTGCTTGAGTAGCGAGCCTCCACCGCCTGGCTAGCCAGGTGGTAGAATTCCCCCGCCTCGACCTGGGAGTCCCACACCGTGAGCCAGACGATTCCCTGCCCCTGCGGCGTATTGACCACCGCGTAACGATCGCCGTCCCATCCAGTAGCACCGCGCACCGCCTCGTTCTGATCGTTCAACTGCTGGAACAGAAAGAGACGCGTCTCAAATTCGCCAAGATCGTTTTCGTAAACCTTGGACGCGTTGCTGAGCGTGCCAAGATTGACCCTCGTCGGGTTGTCCTTGTTCATGAAGAACGCCGCCGGGTGGATTATCTGCTCGGTCGAGACCGGCATGTCGTTGTAGACAATCGTTCCCGATTTCCTTTCCTTGAAGTTCCGATAGAACTCTGCGCCACTCAGGTACGGAAAGATCAGCGTCTCCTGAATCACTTTTGGCGCCGCCGCAAAAATCGGCATCGAGCTTTGATTCTCGCGAATCATCTCTCTGATCCGGTCCCAGCCACCGGGAAGGTTGATGGCGATGTTGGAGCCGCCGAGCATGATCGAGATCTGCTCGTACACCGCTTGTCCCTCGAAGACCGATTGCGCGGCGGATAGTCGATCGTTGTCGTCACGAATCTTCTGCACCGAGTCGAGGCTGATGTACTGGTCCTGCAGCGCGTGCACGAGCTCGTGGGTGATCGTTATTGCCGCCATGTCCTTGGGGGCGCCGTCAACGACGTAAAGCACCTTGGTATGCGGATCGTAGAATCCGACGATCTGCTCCTCCAGCAGACCGGTCAGAAACGGCTGCAGCTTGAGCGTGTCCGGAATCATCCCCAGACGCTTGTAGGCTGCTTCCTGCCCGGCGATATCGTGCGCGGCGAGCGAGTCGGTGAACTGTTTGGTGACGAACTCGCGCACTTGCTCCTTGGATCGAGTCTCGACCTTTGGCGGCGACTTGAACTTCAGGCC
Organism: Gemmatimonadota bacterium; assembly: GCA_046727995.1. Taxonomy (GTDB): domain Bacteria; phylum Gemmatimonadota; class Gemmatimonadetes; order Gemmatimonadales; family Gemmatimonadaceae; genus UBA4720. The sequence continues at coordinate 16,268 of JBKPDS010000114.1, read as the reverse complement.
GATTGCCTTCTCGATCATCGGCACCGCCTGAGCGACCTCCGCGGCATACGGTCCCTCGTATTTCGGCTTCTGGCTTTCACAGGCCGAGACGAGTGTGAGCAAACCTGCGCCCGCCAGAGCGAGGACGCGCCGGAGTTGAACTATCATTTGCGGGTGAGGGACGAGTCGCGGTATATGACGCCGATCAAAGGCCAGAGATCCGCATGTACCAGGCGATGATTGCATCTCCGAAAAGCAATGCGATCAACGCCGCGGGCGCAAGAAAGACGCCGAACGGCAGCTCCCGCCGACGCCATCCTCCTGAGGCTTCGAGCGCAAGTTCCGTTTGTCCCTGGTCGTCGGCAAAGCCGCGCGCCGAGAGCGGGTAGACGACGCCGAGCAAAACGATCGGAGCAATTACCGATGCAATGAAAACCGTGAGCAGGGCTCGCGGGGGACCTACCGCCGCGCCAACCACTGCCATCAGCGTCACATCGCCGAATCCCATCGCCGGACGCTTGAGCCAGACCTCGCCCAGCCAGCCGGCGATCGAGATCGCGCCGGCGCCGACGCACATGCCGAGGATGGCGTCCCAGGGCCGCGCAAACGGCTCGGCCTCCCCGAAATAGAGTGCGACGAACGCCGTCACCAGTACGAACAGCAGCCCGAAGACGGTGAAACCATCGGGAATGAGAAAATACTTCGCGTCGGTGATGCATATCCCCAGCAATACCGTCGCGAAAACGGCGATGCGGAACGCGGTGACTGTCATTCCGAACTCGAGGTACGTTGCCAGCCAGAGCAGCGCCACCAGCAGCTCGACGATCGGATACTGAATCGAGATCGGCAGATGGCAGTTGCTGCAGCGCCCCCGCAGCAGCAGCCAGCTGACAATCGGAATGTTCTCGCTCGCTTTTATCTGATGCCCGCACCTCGGGCATCGTGAGCGCGGCTTGATGACCGAGAGTCCTTCCGGCCAGCGACCGATGCAAACATTGAGAAACGAGCCGATAGCGGCCCCAATGACGAAGACGTACACCCCTTCCAGGATTTCAATCATGACCGAAGCTCATAGAGAATGATTCCAGTGGCGACCGCGACGTTCAGCGACTCGACGCTGCCGGAGATCGGAAGTGACACCGTCCGCTGCGCGCGCGTACGAATCTCAGACGACACACCCGCTCCTTCGTTGCCAACTGCGATCGCCAGGAGCGCCGGCGCCTCGGCGCGAGAGAGCGGGACGCCGGTGGCAGCCGTTGCCCATAGATCGATCTTCTTTCGCCCGATGAAGGCCAGGACGTCGTCCAGGCCGGCGTGAAAGGCGGCGTGGACGAACTGGGCGCCCATCGAGCTGCGAATCACTTTTGGATTCCACAGATCGACCGTACCGGGCAGGGCCACCGTGGCAGTCGCCCCGAGCGCCGCCGCGGTGCGGAGTATCGCCCCCGCATTTCCCGGATCCTGGACTCCATCGAGAAGGACGATCCGGCACTCCGACTGGATATCGAGTGTATCAAGGGAGCGCGCGGGGACTTCTCCGATGGCGATGACGCCCTGCGGCGACTCGGTTTCGGCGGCAGACCGGAAATCCTTTTCCGAGACCTCCGCTACTTCGACACGCGATTGATCGAGAGCCGCTCGCAGTGCCTCGCCACGGGGAGCGTCCGCGAGTTGTGGAGCGACGAGCGCCCCACGAACTTTCAGGCCAGAGCGGAGGAGCTCTTCGACCGATCGAACGCCCTCGGCGACGAAAAGAGAATGCTTTTCGCGCGCCTTTCTGCGTCCGAGATCACGGGCAAGTGTAAGAAGCTTCACTCGATTTTACGCGAGGCTCAGCTGGAATAGGATTTGCCTCCGCGTCACATTCGGAATCTCATCGTTGGAGTACCAATGAAGCGAATCCTTTTAGGTATTGCGATCACCTCGTCCCTCGTTGGGTGCGGCATTTCTCAGCAGCAGGAAGTGCAGATGGGACAGGAATATGCGCAACAGATCAATGCGCAACTACCGATCGTTCAGGATCCGGAGTTGAATCGCTATATCAACGTGTTGGGAGACTCGATCGCGCGGCTGACGAGTCGCGGTAATCTCGACTGGCACTTCTTCATCGTCGACGCACAAGAAGTGAACGCCTTCGCCGTTCCCGGCGGATTCGTTTACGTCAACCGCGGTCTCATCCAGCGCACCGATCAGATGGACGAATTGGCGGGTGTCCTCGGTCACGAAATCGGCCACGTCGTGCGGCGCCACACCGTCAAGCAGATGGAAAAGGCACAGGGCGCCAACATCGGCGTCACGCTCGCCTGCGTTTTGACCAGCATCTGCAACAGCCAGGTTGCAGGCGCCGCGATCAACGTCGCCGGTGGTGCTTTGTTCGCACGCTTCAGCCGGCAGGACGAAGCCGAGGCGGACCAGGAGGGCGTGAAAAACACGGTGCGCGCCGGAATCAGCCCGGTGGGCATGATCACGATGTTCCGGAAACTGCTCGAGGAGCGTAAGACCCGGCCCGGCGCGGTCGAATCCTGGTTCCTGACGCACCCGCTCGAGGAGGACCGCATCACCGCCGTCCAGGCGCTGATCAATCAAGTCCCGCCGTCGAGACTGGCGCAGCTGGGAACCGACACGCGTAACTTCCACTCGTTCAAGTCGCGGCTGCAGTCGCTGCCGCCATCTCCACCACCACGTCAGGTACAATAGCGTCGGCGAGCGATACCATAGTGCGCTCCGGGAAACCGGGGCGCATTTTTGTTCGATGCGCATAGCCCTGACAATCGCCGGCTCGGATTCGGGAGGCGGAGCCGGAATTCAGGCTGACCTCAAGACGTTCCAGCGATTTGGCGTGTTTGGCACGTCCGCGATCACCGCCATAACGGCTCAGAACACGCGCGGCGTCAGCAGATGGGAGCCGGTTGGTGCCGAACTCGTGCGGGCGCAAATCGACGCCATCGCGGAGGACCTGGTGCCTGCCGCTGTGAAAACCGGAATGCTGGCGAATGCCGCGATCGCATCGACCGTGGCCGCGGCCATCAGAGACCATTCTTTCCGCAACTACGTCCTCGATCCGGTAATGGTCGCCACATCGGGTGACACACTGCTGGAGCGCGACGCCATCGACGCGATTCTTACCGAGCTGATTCCGCTGGCGTCGCTGGTTACGGCGAATCTGCACGAAGCATCAGTTCTAACTGGCGAAAAGATCGAGGATGAAGACGGAATGGCACGCGCTGCCGAAACCATCGTCGGAGAGATGGGTGCGCAAGCCGTGCTGATAAAGGGCGGTCATCTCGAGACCGGCGACCGAGTGGTGGATATACTATATGATGGTGATGTGCGCGCCTTCCGCGGGAAGCGCATCGAAACCACCAACACTCACGGCACCGGTTGCACTCTGTCGGCGGCGATTGCCGCGCAGTTGGCAAAAGGTGAGTCGATGCACGCGGCGGTAAGACGCGCTATCGACTACGTCCACAACGCGATCGCCACCGCGCCCGGTCTGGGCTCCGGACACGGACCACTAAATCACCTCGCCGACGACAGCTGAGGAACCGCGGTCCGCTCGAGAAATTCCGTAACCAGTGCTTCGAAAGCGGCACTCACTCGATTGGTAGTCGCCAACACCTCGGCGTGGCTCAACGCCGCGCCGGTGACACCGGCCGCTGCATTCGTGATGCAGCTGACGCCCGCCACGCGCATCCCCAGCGCTCGCGCCACGATCACCTCGGGAACCGTCGACATTCCAACTGCGTCGGCGCCGAGCATGCGTAGCATTTTCACTTCGCTCGGCGTCTCGTAGGAGGGACCGAGCAATCCGGCGTAAACGCCCTCACGCAGTATGATGCCAAGCTTTTCCGCGGTCGTGCGCAGGATCCGCCGGAGTCCAGGATCGTAAGCATCGGTCATGTCGGGGAACCGGGTGTCGCCCTCCTGCAGATCACCAACCAACGGGTTGGTACCCATCAGGTTCAGGTGGTCCGATATCACCATCAAATCACCGACGGCCAACTTTGGCGAAATCCCGCCGGCTGCGTTGGAGACGAAGAGATCGCGCGCGCCCAGCGCGTGGAAGACACGCACCGGAAACGCGGCCAGTGCCGCGGAATGTCCCTCGTACATGTGAAACCTTCCACTCAGGGCGAGGATCTCGCGTCCGCCAAGGGTTCCGGCGATGACGGCGCCTTCGTGTCCGACAACGGTTGCTTCCGGAAATCCCGGGATGTCGACGAAGGGAATTCGAACGGCGTCCCCCATCTTCCTGGCGAGTCCGCCGAGTCCCGATCCAAGGATCACGGCGATGGTCGCCTGAGCGTCGGTACGGTTGCGGATTGCCGCCGCGGCTCTCGCTGCCTCTTGCGCCCTGTATTCCGTCATTCTTCCGGTCCGATCAGCTCGTCGATCTTGTCCGAGACTTCCTCGATCAACATCAGCCGCTCCTCCCATGGTAGAAATGCGCTCTCAAAGCCGTTAAGCGCAATCCCTGCCAGCTCCTCGACGGTAAGCCCGAGGTGCTCAGCGGCATAGATGTACTCGTCGGTGAGTGTCGTTCCGCTCATCAGGCGGTTGTCGGTGTTGAGAGTGACGTTGAGGCCCTGATCGAAATACTCACGCAGCGGGTGCGTGGCGTAGGAATCGGCGACCCGCGTCTGCACATTACTCGTCAGGCAAACCTCGAGGGCGATCCGGCGGTCGTTGACGTACTGGGTGAGGTCGGGATCCTCGATCAGTCGGGTGCCGTGCCCAATCCGATTGGCACCGAGGACGTGTACCGCCTCGCGAACGGACTGCGCGCCATCGCCTTCACCGGCGTGGACCGTTACGCCCAGGTTGTGCTCGCGCGCATACCGAAACGCCTCAAAATGCTTCGACGCCGGATTCCCCTTTTCCCCGCCCGCGAGGTCGAACGCAACGACGCCTTCGTCCCTGAATTCGACGGCGAGTTTGGCGAGCTCGAGCGAGTTCTCCGGCGGAAACTGGCGCAATCCGCACACGATGAAGCGCGCGGTGATCCCAAAATCCTTCTCCGCGCGCGCCAGTCCGCGAAGAGGTGCCTCGACCGCCTGCACCAGGGTGAGGCCTTTGACGACGTTCAGGATCGGCGCGTTGCGCACCTCGATGTAGCGGACTCCGTCGTCGGCGGCGTCCTCGGCCAGCTCGTAGGCAGCGCGCTCCAGCGCTTCCTCGTTTTGCAGCACGGAGATGGTGAAGTCGAAGCGGCGCAGATAGTCCTCCAGACTCTGGGCGTCATCGACTTTCATGAACGACGCCAGCTCCTCGGGCGTCTGCCTCGGCAGCTGAATCCGCTGCTCACGCGCCAGCTCGAGCAGGGTGTCCGGTCGCACCGAGCCATCGAGATGGCAGTGCAGCTCCGCTTTTGGAAGCTGGCGGAGCTTGTTAGAGAAAATCGAGAGCGGCATTACAAGGCGTTGAAGTCCGAGTCTTCCGCGGAAATTTGTCGAGCGCGAACGATGCGAAATATCGCGCCGTTGTGCACTGGTGTCGCGTTGTCAGTGACGATTCCGCGGCTGTCGGTAATCAGCTTCTCACCGTTACGGACAGCGCCAGCCTGAGTGGAATCCCAGACTGCTACCGCATCGAGCGCAGTCGCCGACGCATCGACGTCGATTGGTTTGGCGTTGATGTAGACGCGAACTGTCTCGCTCATCGCGACACCGGTGCTACGCGCACCTCTGTCGGCGCGGTGATGGGGGACGGAAGCGAGCGCAGGTAGTCGATCAGTGCGTCCAGATCGACGATGTTGAGTGGCTTGACAGAGGTTGCTCGCATGCCGGCGTCGTAACCTTCGCCACCAGTGGCAAGGAAGTCGTTGACGATGACGTTATAGGTCTTCGTATCGGATAGCGGAGTGCCGTCGCTCATGGTCACCGAGACGAGCCTGGCTCCCGTCGGCTTCGATGGATCGTATCTGATGGTGAGCCCGCTGACATGGTCATCGACCTGCGACTTGCCGAGCATTGCCTCCAGCAACCCTCGCAGTTGTGCGCCCGTCATCGTCAGCGAATAGAGCGTGTTGCCGAACGGCTGCAACTCGAAGAGGGAGCCATAATTCGCCTCTCCCGCCCGCAGATCGGTGCGAATGCCGCCGTTGTTCATGATCGCCACGTCCCCCTTTGCCGCCCATCGCTGCGCGTCGGCGATGAGATTTCCGAGCGGATACTGCTGGCCCTGCCGCGGTAGAGTGACAGGAATCGAAGCAACGTGGCGATTGACGAGCGGCGCAACTCGCGCGACTGCGGCCCGCACTATCGAATCGATCGCCGGCACTGGCTTGAGTGTGTCGTCGGCGATCTCGCGCACCTCGTGGCGGATTGGAACGTTGATCGTTGTGTCGAGCGCAATGTCGAGGACGTCCATCGCGCGTCCGCTGGAGCGCGCCTGGACGACTGGAACGCCCTTTACCTCCGTGTTGACCAAGGTGTGGGTGTGTCCGCTTACGATCACATCGACCTTGGTCGTCAGCTTCTGGGCGAAGTTGATGATCTCGCCCGCACAGGTCGTCGCGCCATCGCGCCCACAATTGGCGCCGGCGTGCGCAATCACCACGATGAAATTCGCGCCTCGTTTTCTGAGAGCCGGTCCGATGCTGTCGACGATCGGGGCCGGATCGTCAAAGCGGAGACCGACGACGTTTGCAGCGCGGGTGGTCGTCGGCGTGCTCACGGTCGATAGACCAATTATTCCGATCTTCGTTCGGCCGCGGGTGACGAGAGTGTCGTTCGGAATCCATTCAACATCTCGCCCATCGGTGTACCGGACATTGGCGCCCAAGATTCCAAAGTTTGCCTGCCGCATTCTCGCGCGGAGCGAGTCGACGCCCCAGTCGAACTCGTGATTGCCGAGCGCCGCGGCGGCGTAGCCCATTCGGTTGTAATAATCGACCACGGGCCGACCGAACGAGAGGTTGGATGCGAGAGTCCCCTGGAACAAGTCGCCGGCATCGAGCAACAGAATCTCGCAGCGGGGGATGCACTCACTCCGCGCGCGATCGATCGCCGCGGCGATGTATGCTGCTCCGCCCCGCCTGACGCTATTCGCGTCGGGTCGCGGTTCCAGCGCGCCATGAAAATCGTTGGTGGCGATTATGCGCAGAAATCGCGTTCCAGTCGGAAATGCCGGACGCGAGGTCGTAACCGCTTCGGGCGGGAGTCGATTCGCCTCCGGCACCGCGGGCTCTGGGGCATTCGCGCTCCGTGGCGCCGCGCACGCGTTTAGAGCCGCGGCCGCGCTCGCCAGCAGGAACCTTCCAATTCTCATCCGGGATCGGCCTGTCGTTAGATGTTGGGTTACACCTAAAGTAGTGGCGCGAAGCTTCGGGGTGAGAGTAAGGAGCGTTACGAGCGTCCTACCACGCCTTGACGGAAGAGAAACACTTCCCCGTTATCGTCCTCCCAAAATCCAAATCCAGCGGAGGAACGTGACGATGATACGAGCCATCGCGATGGCTTACGATCGCTGCTGTTTGATGTTGTTGTTCGTGCGCGGTTTCGTCTCCTTGTTCGAGGCAAATCGAGTGGCTTAGGATTGCCGGGACCGACCGCAGATCAACGCACGCACTTCGCGCGGATTTTATAGGCGGTTCGCGAAACCTACGAACTTGAATCGGCCGTCACGCTCCAGAATCGATCCGAACAGCTGCTGCGGCGTCGCATCCGTGCGCGTCACCACCGAGCACTCGTGGATCAGAATTCTGTTATGTAACTCCGGCGGTCGGCAGTCTAGCGAGCGGATTCGCAATCTGCCGCCACCGTAGCGCGCGACAAGCCGTTGCAGGCCACGATCGCGTTGCGACTCGATCTGGGTCCACATCGTCTGGGCGTCCAGCTCGTACGGTGGATGCGCCAGCTTGCTATCTGGATAATACAGGTAGGCGAATTCCGCCCGCGTGATCTGTAAAGCGCCCAGCCGCGCGGTGTCCGCTTTCGCCAGCGCGCGCTCGAACGAGCGGATCAACGAATCGCGGCTCGGTGCGCCGGCCAAAGTACTCGGCGGCGACGCGATGTCGGCGCGAAAACTGGCCAGCTCCACCTCTACGCTTGACCCGGACGCGGCCGATTGCTGCGGCGTTGCTGGATCATGGCCGCGACACGTCGATCCAAATGTGGCCACGACGACCACAGCTACGAGAGCATTGAGGGTCCTCATTTTTTCGCCTCGATAACCAGCGTGCCGGCAACCGTCGTCGCCGGCACGCTGGTTTCTGCAGTCTCGATCAGTTGCGAGCGTAGTTCGTCCAGCCGCTCCACCATTTCGCGCCGGCTGGGTCTGCAGCGCCGCGATAGGCAGTGGCCGTCACGGCGCCGCCGAAGAAGCCCTGGGTCCTGGCAACAATCTTCGCCGGCAAAGTCGTCAGCCCGCCCGTTCGCGCGGCCGAATTCGCGGAGAGGGACCAATCGAGCGTGGTACCCGTTGGATCGGCTCCGGCTGCCGGAATGGCCGTGAACAGTGCCGTCGTGCTCATCGATCCATCTTCGTTGCCTGGGAAATTCGTCGCCTGCCCGAAATTCGTACCGGCCGGATCGAAGTTGCCGCCGCCGTTTTCAGTGAAGAGAACGTTGGTGACGATCAGACTGTCGAGGCCGCGAAGGGTATTCGTCTGGGCGTCGCGGACGTCGAGACCGATGCCCTGCCACCGGGCGATGATGCCGTTGAACAACGACCCGCCCGATCCACGACGAATGACAGAAGCATTGGCGTCGGAAACACCCGTGAAGACTCCGGGACCCGGACCGACGAGCGTGAAGTTGGCGAACACTGGCTCAGAAAAAGGCTGAGTGGTAAAGTCAGCGCATCCGGCCTTGGTCGTCTCGCAGCCGTCCCCCTCGAATCCCCGCGGATCGGAGGAAGCAAAGCCGGCTCCGGCCAGAGGCGTCGGCTTGTACGTCTGATAGGCGATGAGGAACTGGTTGCGTCCGTTGTAACCTTCCGTCCAGTCGAAGTGATCGTCACCGGACTCGTAAGAGACGAAGTACCGACCGTCGACCGAACCGCCGAACCACTCGAACGAATCATCGAGACCTGACATCGCTTCGAGGTACTCGAACGTCGTTCCGCGTCCAACTGCGTAGAACGAGAAAGCGTTCAGCTCCTGATCGAGCTGCACGGCGTAGCCGGCGAATTCGACTCGGACGTAGCGCATGGTGCCACTGTTGTCATTCGGATCGGTGCCGCCGGCATAGTTCTCAGCCGTGTTCTGCACTCCACCGGCCGGTCCTTCCGTCAAAGTGGTCGCCACGCAGTTGGTGTTGGCTGCGTTGGGACAGCCCCGATTGGCGATGGCCTTGCCGATGATGATTATGCCACCCCAATCTCCGGGCTTGCGATTTCCCGGCGAGCGCGCCGATGTAAAAACGATCGGGCTGGTGGCCGTTCCTTGGGCGTCGATCTTCCCGCCCGGAAGAATCCAGAGTGAGCTGCCGTTTACAAGCGTATCGCCGACAAGCTTCGTTCCCGCTGGAATGTGAATGGTGGCGCCGGAGCGGACTTTGACGAATCCGCTGAGCGTGTAAACAGTGTCAGCTGAAAGAGTCCGATCCGCGGCAATGTTGCCGGTGAGAACGGCCGCCTTGGGTCCAGTGTTGCCGCCGTTCTGGTCGGGCCCAACGGAATTGTCGGTTCCGCAGGCGGCAATCGACCACAGCACAATCAACGTGACTAGACTCTTGGATGTGAGTTTCATCAGTCTCTGGGAGAGAGGTTGGGTTGGATTACGGGATGAGCTGATGCTATCGGATGCGACCGGCGATCAGGTCGCATCCGAGTCACGAGTTGGTCACGACCCGCGCACAGGTGCCCACGAAAGCCCGAACGAGAACACGCGGCCGGTACGGTAGGACAAGCGCGTGATGCCGCCGGCGATTTCCTTGTATTCTGCGTCGAGGAGATTGGCGGCGTTGATCTTCGCCGAGGTCGATCCATATAGCGGGAAACGCAGTGAGAAATCGAGCATGTTGCGCGGCTCCAGATAAGTGTCGGGAGTCGGCTTGGTTCCCGTTGCCGTGATGCGTCGCCCCACGACGTTGTAGAGAGCGGTGGCGCCGAACGTCCCCGTCGAATTCTCGAAGTTCACGCCGGCGTTAACTACGTAGGGTGCCTGCCCAACCATCGGCCTGTCCGCGCTCGTGAGGGCGGAGATGTCCGTGTTCCCCGGCTCGATCTTGCTCTTCATGAAAGTCACGTTGCTGAAGAGCGTGATCGGCGACGCGATGCGTTTCCTCGCCTCGAGCTCGACGCCGAAATTGCGCGCCGAGTTTGCGTTTACGAAGCTGTAGATGTTCCCGCCGTTGGTGGAAACCTGCACCTTCTCAATTGGGTGATCGAACTTCTTGGCGAAGATGCCCAGACTCAGGATCTCGCCCGACTGCGGATACATCTCCCACCGCGCGTCGTAGTTGTTGATGAGAGCGCGTTGGAGAGCGGGATTCCCGACGAAGTCCAGATCACCGACCGGTCCCTTTTCCTGTAACGTCGAGAGCTCTCGATACTCCGGTCGTGAAAGAGTGCGAGTTGCCGCCAGCCGCAGATTCTGCGAGCTGCCCAGCTTGATGTTGACCGACAAAGATGGGAGGACATCGGTGTTCGCGTAAACCGAATCGAACTCCTCGCCGAGATATTTTTTGGACTTTAGCGACAACCGCCAGTCTTCGACGCGGGCGCCGCCAATCAGGTTGATTCGGGTGCCGAGCGGAATCTCCAGCATCCCGTAACCCGCATTTACTCGGTCGTTCGCCTTGTAGAACCCGGCATCCGGATCTCTTTGAACCGCGACGCGACCACTGGCGGCGAGATACGAGAACAGTGAATCGGGCTGCATCTCCAGCTGTGCCTGTGTCACGCCCGATGGCGTCACCAGATACGGATCCAGCGCGGCGTCGCGGTGCGTCGATCTCACCTGGGTACCGAGCTTGAGCTGAACGGGATTCTCCAGATGCCCGATCGTCAGTTTCAGATTCGCGCCAGGGTTCAGCACGGTCTCGTCGAGAAATGCAAAGACGCGTCGCGATGCTTTGGGATCGTTGGGCAGGAAATACATGTCCGTCGGCGACTGCCGCATGTAGAACAGGTCAGTGTGATCGGGCTGCCACCTCGTCACTTCGGAGCTCGTGAAGTTCCAGTCGACATTGATGCGTGAACCCAGAGCATGCTCGGCCTTCACCTGATTCGAGCGCACGGTCCTTTCCACAAAGTCGAGCCACGACCGTCTGACGCTGCTCTGGCGTGCCGTCGGATCAGTGCTCAACTGCTCGTCGAAGCCTTCATCGGAGTGTGCTTCGTTGTCAGCCGAATGATTGTAGATGTTGTTGAAGGCGAGGCGGGTGCGTGAGCCGAGCATGGTGCTGAAGTTTCCGATTCCACCCCACAGGGTATTCGTTCTTCCCGTGGCGCCCTGGTAGGTGTTGTACGCTCGCACCGTCGCGCCGCCGCCACCGACAACAAGCTGTCGTAGCTCATTGGAATGAATTTCCTGATTCAGCGCATACGATCCCGACAAGACGTATGTCACGGGATGGCGTAACAATGATGCCTGTCCGCCAGCCGACGCCCCGAACGAGCGATTCGGCGCGCCCATTCTGCTGATCGGCTCCCATACGTTCCGAATGCTTTGCACGAACTGCTGCGACGCAGTTGACCCAAACGCGCTCGTCGGCGTGGCGCGTGCGATCGCCGGCAGGTTCCGATCCGACCCGGGGATCCCGAGCCATGGCACCCCGAATGCCTGCGTTCCCGGAATTGTTTTCCCCATTGCCAGAGAGTTGAAGCCGACCGACGAGAACATGGTCAGCAGACCGCCAGTCTGGAATTCGCGCGTCTCGATGTTCACCTGCGCGCCGGTGAAATCACCCGGCTGATCGGGTGTGAAAGTCTTGCTGGTGGTGACCGACTGAAGCAGCGCCGACGGGAAGAGATCCAGCGGTACCACCTTGCGCTCCGGCTCGGGGCTGGGCAGCGCCGCGCCGTTGAGCGACGTATTCGTGTATCTCTCGCCTAATCCGCGCACGAAGACGTACCGACCGTCGGAAACGGTGACGCCGCTCACACGCTGGACGGCCTGCGCCGCATCGCGATCGGGACTCTTGGAGATCTGCTCCGACGTCACCGAGTTCACAACTGCGGTGGCGGTTCTTTGCCGATCGAGCGCTGCGTTCACGCTCCCCCGCTCCACCGTGGCTGTCACGATCGTCGTCTCCAGTTGAACGACCGCACTCGCCAGCGACACGTTCTGTTCGATCGACTGCCCGGGATCCAGCACGATCCCCGTCACGGTCTTGGCGGCGAAGCCGATCCGCCGGATGTGTAGCGTTACGGTTCCCGCGGGAGCGGCGGCAATGACGAAGTTGCCGTCCACACCGGACTTGGCGCCGGACCGCGTCCCGACGACTTGTATGTAGGCGTCGCTAATTCCCGCGCCGGAGGACTGGTCGATGATACGACCGACGATTCTACCGGTGGGACCCGAATCCGAAACTGCGGGCTGAATGGAGTCCTGGGCTATGACCCGCGACGCACCGATCGAGGTCAGGAGCGAAACTGCCAGATAGATCGCCGCAATTTTTGTCATTGAGGGAAGCCAGAGGGTTTTTCGAACGGAGGAGGGCGTACTTGCTCGTGTGCCCTGGTGAACACAGGTCCGAGCCGCGCTTCGATCAATCGCGATGAGAATGCCGGCCCCAGGTATCGAAAATGGCTCCGACGCGCCACGATCTTGTAACGGATGTGATACCGCCGCTTCCGCGAAATCGGCCGCAATTGTAGCTCTTTGCCATCATTCAACCCGAGCCAAATGATCTCGAAAAGCGGACGCGACGGCGCCGTCACATGTTCGTGACCGGGGGCCGTCGGTTGACGCGAAGGCGCGCTTCCAGACAAGTTCAAGATGTGAGTGAACCGAGCTCAGCCGGCGAGCGCGTCCTGGTCATCGACGACGAGCCGGACATCGTAGCCCTCGTCGCCTATCACCTCGCAAAATCCGGGTTTGCCGTTTCCACCGCGACCAACGGCACCGAAGGCCTGGCGGTTGCCAAGCGCGACAAGCCGTCCCTGATCGTACTCGACCTGATGTTGCCTGGTCTCTCCGGGCTCGACGTGATGGAGCAGCTGCGTGCAGATCCAGCGACTGCGCGCATTGCCGTGCTGATGCTGACGGCGAGACGCGAAGAGGCCGACCGCATCCACGGTCTCCTGCTCGGCGCCGATGATTACCTCACCAAGCCCTTTAGTCCACAGGAGCTGGTGCTGCGCGTCACTGCCATCCTGCGACGCGTCAAAGCGGGCGGCGACGACAGTAGCGGGGTCCAGCAGATCGGCCCGCTCAAGATCGACAGCAATGCGCACCGCGTTACGGTCGACGGACGCGAGCTCGACCTGACTCCGACCGAATTCAAACTGCTGTTGCTCCTTGCGGAGAGAAAAGGCCGAGTGCAACCTCGTAACATGCTGCTCGAGATCGTTTGGGAAGCGGCGCCCGACATCCAGACGCGCACGGTGGACATGCACGTGCAGCGTTTGCGCGCAAAACTGGGCGAAGCCGGCAGCCTGATCGAGACCGTGCGAGGTTTCGGGTACCGGATCAAGAACGTTCCCACGCGCTCGTGAGACTGTCGCATCGACTCCTCCTACAGTCCCTATTACTAGCAGCGCTGTTCGCAGGGTGGGTCGTGGTGGTCGTCGACGACCCACGCATCAGGAGCATCGTCATCACCGGAGCAATCATCTATTTCCTCGCCGCGGCGGTGCTGGCGATCATCTTTTCACGCAACATTTCGCGCCCGATCTCCAATCTGACCGACGTCACGCGCGCGTTGGCATCGGGCGAGTTCGGGCGCCGTCCAGCCCTCGTCGCCCCGGCTGAAGTCGGCGATCTCGCCAATGCCATCCACCGGCTGGCAGAACAACTCGACTCTCGTCTATCCGCGCTTGCCGCCGAGCAGTCGGTGCTGTCCTCGCTCGTCGAGACGCTCAACGAGGGCGTGGTCGCCATCGCTCCAAATCAGACTGTCGTCCGCATCAACAACATCGGCCGGCGACTGCTGTCGATAGATCGGCCACTTCCGTTTGCACTCGACTTTCTGCCGCGCGAACCGACGCTCCGCGACGCGATCTCGCGCGCGATGCGGGGCCGGGCGACCGAGCCCGAGGAGATAGTCATCGGAGGTACCACGGTGTCGCTGACGGCGAGACCTCTCGTCAATGGCGGAGCAGTAGTGGCGCTGTTCGACTTGACACCGCTGCGTCGTCTCGAGGCAGTGCGCCGCGATTTCGTGGCGAACGTCTCGCACGAGCTCCGCACGCCATTGACCATAGTCGGCGGATTCGCTGAGACGCTCCAGGACCGCGGGATCTCGGCAGACCAGCGCGCCAACTTCGCGCGAACCATTCTCACCAACACCCAGCGCATGCAGCGCATCGTCGACGAGCTGCTCGATCTATCGAGAATCGAATCAGGCCACTGGCAGCCGCATCCGGAGAAAGTGCGCCTCGCCGACGTTGCAACCGACATTTTCACGCGTATCACTCCCGCCGCGAACGAGAAGGGTCTGGCGCTGAAACTGGACGTCGACTCCAACGCGGCAATGGTGTACGCCGACCGTACCGCACTCGAGCAGATACTGCTCAACCTCACCGAGAACGCGGTGCGCCATACCAGCGAAGGCGGCATCTCCATTGCCAGCCGGCCGCGCAACAACGGTGTGCTGGTCTCGGTCACCGACAGCGGTTCCGGCATCAGCCCGGAACATCTCCCGCGGATATTCGAGCGCTTCTATCGCGTCGACGCCGCGCGATCGCGCGAAGCCGGCGGGACGGGACTCGGCCTCGCCATAGTCAGACATCTGGTGGAAGCACACGGAGGTGTCGTCGACGCCGAGAGCACCATCGGCAAGGGAACCGAAATCAGACTTTTCTTTCCGAATCCCGCTCGATCCGATTCTAGCAACCCTGAGTAATCTCGCTGTCATCAGTTCCGGCGCGTCGTGACAATTCCTTTACGTTCGACGCACCTTTCCGTGACGTGGCCATGAAAGCTTGAGCGCCGTCGAAACTTCCTCAACGGAGCCTCAAGTGAACAAGACGATTCGCAGCATTGGTGTCGCCCTTACGGCGACAACGTTGTTCGCGGGTGCGATGGCCGCACAGGCGGTCGATCTTACTGGAGCGGGTGCGACATTCCCGTATCCCATTTATTCGAAGTGGTTCTCCGATTACGCCAACAGCACCGGCATCAAGATCAACTATCAGTCGATCGGATCCGGCGGCGGCATCAGACAGCTGTCAGAGCAGACGGTAGACTTCGGCGCCTCGGACAGCCCGATGAGCGATCAGGAGCTGGCCAACGCCAAGGGCGGGGCCGTTCTCCACTTTCCCACCGTCATGGGCGCGGTCGTCATTACATACAACGTTCCGGGAGTCAACAAACCGCTCAATTTGAGTGGCGATGTGATTGCCGACATCTTTTCCGGGAAGGTCACGAAGTGGAATGATGCGCGGATTGTCGCACAGAACCGCGGCGTGTCCCTTCCCAACTCTGACATCCTCGTCGTTCACCGCTCCGATGGCAGCGGCACTACTTACATCTTCAGCGACTACTTGTCGTCGGTGAGTCCCTCCTGGTCGACCAGCCTCGGCAAGGGCAAAGAGATCAAGTGGCCAGTTGGACTCGGCGGCAAGGGGAACGAAGGCGTGGCCGGACAGGTGAAGCAGACTCCGGGTTCCATCGGCTATGTCGAGCTCGCCTATGCCAAGCAGAACAAGCTGGCGTACGCCAACGTGAAGAACGCCGCCGGCCGCTACGTGACGCCGACGATTGCCTCGGTGACGGCTGCGGCGGCGGGGATGAAGCTGCCCAAGAACACCGATTACCGCGTCTCGATCGTGAACGCCCCCGGCAAGGATTCGTATCCGATCTCCTCGATGACATGGATCCTCGCCTACCAGAACCAGCCGGACAAGGTGAAGGGCGCGAAGCTGGTGAACTTCCTGCGCTGGGCGTACAAGAACGGTGAGAAGTCGGCAGAATCGCTCGACTATGCTCCGCTGCCCGCGGCGATGGTCGCTCAGCTCCAGAGCAGACTCAAGACTATCAACGTCGCCGGCGCCCAGGTGGGAGCCGCTCGATGAGGAAACTCTCGATCGCGGGTCTCATTGGTCTGGCTCTGCCTGTCGCGTTGAGCGCGCAGCAGCCCTCACCCGACACCACCAAGCCGGCACCACCGCCGGCAACGGTCTCGGTGCCAGTGGATTTCTCGGGCGTCATGTACGCCAACTTTCAGTACCGCGGCGAC
>JBKPDS010000113.1:0-28150 GCA_046727995.1 Gemmatimonadota bacterium | reverse complement strand
ACGCCTGCTCGCTCAGCGTTTCTCTGCGCGGATTGAATCGCGCCCGAGTCGCGATCGGAGCCGAGGATATCGAGCGGAACGTTGACGATGGATTCGTTGGCCTTGCCCAGTATTTCGTTCCAGAGTCGCTGATCGAACGATGGCCAGTTCATGAACTGAAAGCGGCGCGCGAGTCCGGGTGCTCGTCGATGTCCGATGAGTGCTGCCTCGATGGGGATAGTACCAGAGCCGCACATCGGATCGACCAGCGGGTTTTCTGGTTGCCAGCCGCTTGCCAGGATCATCGCCGCCGCCAGCGTCTCACGCAGCGGCGCCTTGGCGATTTCCTGTCTGTAACCACGCCGATGCAGCAGCTCTCCGGAAGTGTCGGCGCTGATCTCGCACTCGTCATTCACGATGCGCACGATGAACAGCTGCCGCGAATCATTCTTTGCCTCCGCATCATCTTCACCCGCCTCTGCTCCCATCCGTAGATCTACCCCGGGCGGAGCCACTCGCGCGATTGCGCCGAGTACGCGCTCGGCGACGGCGTCGGAATGATAGAGGCGGGATTTTCTGCAGGTAGCGCGCACTTCGACGGAGCTCGTCGGCGGAAGAAAGTCTGCCCACGGGATTTTTTTCGCGCGCCGCTCGAGCTCGTAGAAGGTGCTGGCGTGGAATCGTCCAAGGCGCAGTAGGACCCGACTCGCCGTGCGCAGCCAGAGATTCACCGTGTAGATCGCGTCCAGATCACCAGCGAACGAAACACCGCCATCCGCCCGCCTCCCGCCTCTCGCCTCCCGCCTCCCGCGCAGCCCCAACGCATTCAGCTCGCCGGCCGTTATCGATTCCAGTCCCGGCGCAGTCGCCGCGAACAACTCGGCTCCGGTGAGCGATGTTCTGGGTGACCTGGCTGCCATGGAACGTCAGGTTAGCTAGCCCGGCCCGGGCTCGTAAGTGGCGGAATGCTTTGTGCCTGTATCAAGCAGAGTGTCAACAAGAATTACCAGGGAGTCAGCCCGAGAGCTGCTCCAGGAAAGGTTTGGGCACCAGGATTTCCGTCCAGGCCAGTGGGAGCCGCTTGATGCCGTTCTCGCGGGGCAAGACGCGTTAGTAGTGATGCCGACGGGTAGCGGAAAGTCGATGATCTACCAGCTACCCGCCCTTCTCCTGCCGGGCCTCACCATCGTCGTCAGTCCGCTCATCGCGCTGATGAAGGACCAGCACGACAAACTCTCCGCCCAGGGCGTCAGCTCGGTTGCCATGCACTCCCACCTTTCGACGTCGGAGACTCGAGAGGCACATCGACAGATCAAGGAAGGCGAGGGAGAAATCCTCTACCTGACCCCGGAGCGATTCAAGGATCGCGCTTTCTTCGAGCATCTGCTCTCGCGCCCGATCAGTCTGTTCGTCGTCGATGAAGCCCACTGCGTCAGCCAGTGGGGCCACGACTTCCGTCCGGATTATCTCTCGCTGGGCGCCATCTCGAAACGACTAGGGCGCCCGCCGATACTCGCGCTCACGGCGACCGCC
The DNA here is from genome assembly GCA_046727995.1 of Gemmatimonadota bacterium. Taxonomy (GTDB): domain Bacteria; phylum Gemmatimonadota; class Gemmatimonadetes; order Gemmatimonadales; family Gemmatimonadaceae; genus UBA4720. The sequence continues at coordinate 26,638 of JBKPDS010000113.1, read as the reverse complement.
ACCGAGCACGTCCAGCAGGACATCATCCGCCAGTTGGGGATGATCGAGCCGCACGTCACCATCACCGGCTTCGCGCGACCGAACCTGCGGTTCGAGGTGATCAGAACCGTCAACGACCCGATCAAGGACACCATCCTCCGTCACGCGCTGCGCGAATTCGAGGGATCGGGCGTCATCTACGTCGCGACGGTGAAGGAAGCAGAGCGGCTGTACGACATGCTGCACGAGGACTTCAAGGTTGGCCTTTATCACGGCAAGCGGCCGGCGGCAGATCGCAAGGAAGTTCAGGATCGGTTCATGGCTGGCGAGCTCAAAGCCATCATCGCCACCAACGCTTTTGGACTCGGCATCGACAAGCAGGACCTGCGCTGGGTGATTCACTACCATTTCCCCGGCTCGATCGAGGCGTACTACCAGGAGGCCGGCAGGGCGGGGCGGGACGGCGTGCCGGCGGTCTGTCGGGTGTTGTATCGGGTCGAGGACAAACGGATCCAGTCCTATTTCCTCGGCGGGAAGTACCCGGAGGTGCAGGAGGCGGCACAGGTGGCGCTGGCGCTGGAGAAGTATCCGCTCAAGACGCCGGTTCTTCTCGACGACATCGTCGAGCTGACGGGCATCCCGTCACGAAAAGCGAAGATCGTCTTCGCGCTGCTCAAGCGGCACGGTCTGGTGCGCGAGCACCGCGGCGGAAAATGGGAACGACTGGGCGACAACCTGTGCGCCGTCGACCTTAGTGCGGATCTCCAGGACTACGAGGAACGCCGGGCGATGGATCAGGAAAAGCTCCGCACCATGATCCAGTTCTGCCAGACGACGCAGTGTCGCACGCGCTATATTCTCGAGCATTTCGGCGAGGAGGTCGACGCCGACTGGCGCTGCCACAACTGCGATGCCTGCGATGAAATGGTAGAAATTCCGGTGGCGAAAGGCATAGAGGAACTGCCACTTACGACTACCAGCTGGGAGCGGTGAGCGGAGCGGCTAGGAGCCGCGAGCGAAGTCCACCGAGGTCGTAGGCACGAAGCCCCTTGCGGCTCCGCTCACCGCCCCCTAGCAGGAAGTCTTCTTCAAAAAAGCTCGTAGCTCCCCGCCGCTCCGCCCATTGCCCTTAGCAGGTAGTCGTAGGTTGCAGTTCAAGCAACTTATGAGTCAGTAGTGGTCCGACCGACCTACTACTCGACATGAAAAACAGTCTCGCCGTCAAGATATTCCGGGGCTCGCTGTTCCTCTTTATCGCCCTGGTCGCCTCGTTCACTCCAAAGCTGCTCGGGCTATCGGAGTCCGCTCAGGACAAGGCGAACGTTGCCACGATCATCGCTCTCTTCACGCAGGGCGTGATCTGGACGAACATCATCGTCAATCACTACCAGCAGCGGTTCGTGACGCTCCACGCGAGCGATGGCAGCAACATCACGAGCTTCAAGGCGCTCGGCGTTGTCGCCCGACTGGCCGTCTGGATAATCCTCGGCGTTGCGGCGTTATCGCGTCTGGGCGTCGAGATCAAACCGCTCCTGACTGGTCTTGGAATCGGCGGCTTGGCGGTGGCGCTGGCCGTTCAGAATATCCTCGGCGACCTTTTCGCCGCCATCGCCATTGTGACCGACAAACCTTTCGTCATCGGCGATCAGATCTCCGTCGAGAACTACCGCGGCAAAGTCGAGCACATCGGCCTGAAAACCACCCGGGTGCGGAGCGACTCCGGCGAGCAGATCATCTTCTCCAACGGCGAGCTGCTGAAGAGCAAGATCAGGAATTACTCCAGGTAAGCGAGAGGCGAGAGGCCGGAGGCGAGAGGCGGGAAGCGGATAACGGAAAACGGAAAACGGAAAACGGAAAACGGGCACGGAAAACGGAAGGCGCGCTGGCCGCTACCCGTTATCCGTACCCGTTACCCGCCTCTCGCCTCCCGCCTCCCGCCTTCCGCCTCTCGCCTCCCGCCTCCCGCCTCCCGCCTCCCTACACGAGTCGCGCCACCAGCTGTAGATCAACATTACCCTAGAGCGCCTTCGACACGGGGCATCCTTCCTTCGTCTCCTGCGCGATCTGATCGAATTTCATCTTGTCGATCTTGGGTACCGTCGCCTGGACGTTGAGCTTCATCGTCGTGATGCCGAATCCGCCTGGCACGGCCTGAATCGTACAAGCGGCGGAGGTCTCTACTTTCGTCGGTGGAGTTCCGTTCTTCTCCAGTCCCGCGCTGAGCGCCATGCTGAAGCACGCGGCTTCCGCCGCTGCCAGCAATTCCTCCGGATTCGAGCCGACACCGCTCTCGAATCGCGAGCTGAAATTGAACTGACCGGCGATTGCGCCGCTCTCGCCCTTGAAGCTTCCCTTTCCGCCCTTGAGTCCGCCTTCCCAGGTAGCAGTTGCTTTTCTCGTTGGCATCCGTGCTCTCCGTGCTGTTTGATGATCTGCTGCGCGAAAGCTAATTAAATTGACCCACATGGAGAGCGCGCCAACTTCCAGCAACGGCATTCCACCTTCGATCGATCGAGTGCTGAGGCTGTTTCGCTCGATGGGACGCGAGGAGAAAATGCAGGCGCTGGTGCAGTACTCGAAGAAGCTCGAGCCGTTCCCGGAGCGGTTCAAGGATCTCGATCGCGGAGCGTTCACCGTTCCGGAGTGCCAAACGCGGGTCGACATCATTCCCGAATTCCGCGACGGCCGCATCCACTTCTACGCCGATCTCAACTTGCGCGAATCGCCGACCATCGCCGCCGTGCTCGCGATCATCTTCAGCGCGGTGAATGACCAGCCGCCTTCGACGACTCTTGGCATTCCCGGCGACTTCGTGAGCGTCCTCATGGAAAGCATTGGCCTCGCGTCGCGCGAGCCGGGCCTGACGGCGATGGTTGCGCGGCTCAAGCGCTACGCGCGCGAAGCTGAAAGACAAATCGCATAAAGGAGCACGGATGGCGGAGCGAGCCCAGACCTACGCGACTCACCGGCGCTTCATCCCGCAGTTTCATTTCTTCGTGCTGCCCGTTCTCATCGCCAACATCGTCATCACCATTGTGGAATTCGTCCGCCATCCTCGTTTCATCACCGCGTGGGTGGTGGTGTTGGCATTCGCGCTCGCTATCGGAATCTGGACGGCGAGGGCAATGGCGCTGCGCGCACAAAATCGGATAATTCGTCTCGAGGAGCGCACTCGTCTCGAGCAACTGCTTTCCGGCAATGAGCGCAGTCGCATCAGCGACCTCACCACCGCCCAGCTCATCGCGATTCGTTTCGCCCCTGACGAGGAAGTGCCGGACCTGATCCGGCGGACTCTGAGCGGCGAGCTGAGCACTCAGGGCGACATCAAGCGCGCGATTCGAAACTGGCGCGCCGACCATCTGCGGGTGTGAGCGCGATCGATCGCTGCGCTCTGAGTTACAAGCTGCTCCTCGAGTTCACTTCGGGCGAGCAGCATCGCTGGCACGACTGGTTCGACGCACATCCCAATGCCTGGACGGTGCCGTTCGCCAGCGGTCGCATGGCGACAGTCGGCGGTGTGGTGCACCACGTTTTCGCCGTTGAGCTGCGTTACGTTCAGCGATTACGCGATGAGCGCGTCACCGAGTGGGACGAATTCCAGGAGACTTCGGTCGAAGACGTATTCGAGCTCGGCGACGTCGCCCGGGCGCAGCTCGTCGATTTCCTGACCACTGCCAAAGAGAGCGAGCTCGACAAGGTCCTCACCTTCAAGACGCTCACCGCCGGAGTGGTTACCGCCAGCAAGCACAAAATCGCGTCCAACATTTTCCTCCACGGATCCCGGCACTGGGGTCAGATCGCGACTGTGCTGCGCCAGAATGGCTTCACCGATCAGTGGCCACACGACATGCTGCTGAGCGATGTAAGTATGTAGACGGCCTCGCTCCATGCAGCATGTTATCTGTCTAGGTCGCGATAGAGACCCAGTAGATCATGATGACGAACGCTGCTGCGGATATCACAGCGTAAATCACCCCGATTCCTACTTCCTTGGCGATAGTCTTTGCGAACGATCCGCCGTAGACGCGACGAAACGCCAGCGTGGCGTAGATCAGAATCCAGATTAGAGCGACCGCGTCCCCCGCAGCAGCTATCGCCGGCACATGGGTGAACTTCAGCAGTTCCTTGACCGCGAGGGCCAGAAAGATGAAAGCGTAGAGGTGAATGGCGAAGTAGAGATGCTCCGGATATTTCCGGCCGCGGTAGAAGATCGCAACGATGGCGGCAAATATTGGCAGCAATACAAACAACGCTCGCGGCATTGTTTCAAAAATCCCACGCTTGAACCCAGCTGGGTCTTCTACGGCGCGTCGCAGAACGGGCTGTATCAGTGCCGGGGCCCTGGCGATGTCCTTGAGTGCGGAGTCGCGCTGGTCTGCAGTTAAAGGCTGCGATTTGTCGAGGGCACCACTGGCAGCGTTGGCGACTCGCTCCGGTCGGGAGGTCGGCGATTTGTTCGACGTCGTTACTTCGACGTTGATGCCGCCGAGTGATACGTTCCCGGAGCCGATTCTCAGGTTGGGAGCCGCTGCCGCGATAAGGAAGTAGACAAGGCTCGCCATCAAATACAGGCGCAGCGGAGAGATATAACGAACGCGCCTGCCTTCCAGAAACTCGTGCGTCAGCTCTCCCGGGTGTTGGATCAGCGCGCGCAGGGTCGAGGCGAGGCGTCCATCCCACCCGGAAAATTCCGAGACCGCATCGACTGCCAGCTCTCGCACGCTCGGGTACGGCGGAATGTCACGCTGCCCGCAAGACGCGCAGAACGGACCGGTAAGCGGTGCACCACAGTTGAGACAGACGGCGGAATGTCCCTCAACCAGCTGCGCGCGCTCGCGGAGTCGGTGCTCGTCACCCATCCCGTTAGATTGGCAGTAATTCGAGATGACGGCAACTCACCACTCTTTACATATTCGAGAACTTCGCCGCGACATGATTCGCGTTCGCCCCGTAACGCGCGGCGATGCGGCGGCGTGGCTGGAAATGCGCGAGGCTCTCTGGCCTGAAGATGTTCGAGCTTCGCACGCGGCAGAGATCGACCGATTCTTTGCCGGTGAGCTGCGAGAGCCACTCGCTGTTCTTATCGCAGTCGACGAGCGCAACACTCCGCTCGGCTTCGCCGAGTTATCGATTCGAAACTACGCCGAAGACTGCGTAACTGATCGGGTTGGATATCTCGAAGGCTGGTACGTAGCACCACGAGCTCGTCGCCGCGGAATAGGACGTGCTCTGGTTGCAGCGGCTGAAGAGTGGGCACGACAACAAGGCTGCACTGAGTTCGGTTCCGATGCGCTGATCGACAATCACGTCAGCGCCGCGGCGCACCGGGCGCTCGGATTTGTCGAAACCGCCCAGATTCGCTGCTTCAAGAAAGACCTTTGAGGGGCGAGGGGCGAGGGAAGAAGGACGAAAAAACACAAATCAATCTCCCATGAAGATTTTTGTCACTGGCGGCACTGGAGCGATCGGAAAATTCCTGCTGCCACTGCTCCTGGATAAGGGACACGAAGTGGTGGCGCTGACGCGATCGGCAGAGAAGGCGGTATCTCTCGAAGACCTGGGCGTCAGCGCCGTGATCGCCGATCCCCTTGACAAACAGGCGCTCACCGCCGCGGTCCGCAGAGCAGAGCCGGAGGTGATCATTCACCAGCTCACGGCACTCACAAAGGTCGGCAGCTTTCGGAAGCTCGATCAGGAGTTCGCGCTCACCAACCGCTTCCGAACCGAGGTGACCGACACTCTGCTGGCCGCGGCGCGCACCATCGGAACCCGCCGTTTTATCGCCCAGAGTTTTTGCGGCTGGCCGTACGCGAAGAAGGGCGGTCCGGTCAAGACGGAAGAGGATCCGCTCGATCCAAAACCGCCCGAAAGTTTTGCAAAAACGCTCGCCGCAATACGCTACCTCGAGGACAAGATGCGCAGTGTGGCCTTTTTGGAAGGATTGGCCCTCCGCTACGGATGGTTCTACGGCCCCGGAACGGGAATCGGCAAGGGCGGAACTGTCTACAAGATGGTCAGGAAGCGGAAGCTCCCCGTCATTGGTGGTGGCGGAGGCATCTGGTCATTCATCCACATTAGCGACGCCGCGCTCGCCACTGTCGCGGCGATCTCACACGGCGCGTCTGGCATTTACAACGTTGTCGACGACGAGCCGGCGAAAGTCTCGACGTGGCTACCCGCACTTGCTAAGGCCATCGGAGCCAAGCCACCCTATCGAATACCACACTGGCTTGGCGAACTGATCATCGGTAAGGAGGGCGTCTCGATGATGACTCAAATCCGCGGCGCCTCGAATGCGAAAGCGAAGCGTGAGCTGAGTTGGACGCCGATCTATCCAAGCTGGCGCGTCGGTTTCGTCGACGCCCTCGAGTAGGAGACGCGAGTGCTGAAGCATTTGTTCGCCAACAATCGCGCCTGGGCCGCGAAGATGACTCGGCAGGACCCCGAGTTCTTTTCGCGCCTGTCGAGCCAGCAGGCGCCACAGTACCTCTGGATCGGGTGCGCCGACAGTCGAGTGCCGGCGAACGAGATCGTCGGACTCGCGCCCGGCGAGCTGCTGGTGCATCGCAACGTCGCCAACGTCGTCGTCCACGCCGATCTCAATTGTCTGTCGGTGCTGCAGTTCGCGGTCGAAGTGCTCAAGGTCGAGCACATCATCGTCTGCGGTCACTATGGGTGCGGCGGTGTGCGCGCGGCGCTGCGTGATGACCGACTCGGTCTCGTCGACAACTGGCTGCGACACGTTCAGGACGTGCGTTGGAAGCACCAGGCGGAGCTCGACAACCTTCCAACCGAGGAACAGCGGCATGATCGGCTATGCGAGCTCAACGTCGTCGAGCAGGTGGTGAACGTGAGTCAGACGACCGTCGTTCGCGATGCGTGGGCGCGCAATCAGGCACTCAGCGTTCACGGCTGGATCTACGATTTACACGATGGCTTGCTCCGAGATCTTGGTGTCAGCGTGATGACGACGCCCGTCGAAGGCAGCCCCAAACTTTCCGAGAGTCCCCAATGGCAGAAGTGACGATTCTGGTGCGCAAGAACGGCCCTTACTGGGTGATCGGCGATTTCAATCTGGTCGATGCCGATGGAAACCCGATTGCAGTTCCGGAGGCGAAGAGAAAAACGACGCCGGAAGGCCTGCCGAGAGTTTCGCTATGCCGGTGCGGCGGCTCAGTGATGAAGCCGTTCTGCGATGGAACTCACAGCAAGATCGGATTCATCGGCGCCGAGGAGCTGGTACAGAAGCTCGATCCTACGCCCGCTACTCCGTCTACTCCCCCATCGCCTTGAGCAGTACGCGCTTGGGACGCTGGCCGTCCCATTCTCCGTAGAACACCCGCTGCCACGGGCCGAAATCGAGTTTCCCTTTCGTCACTGGCACGATGACTTCGTGGCCGACAGTCAGCGAGCGGAGATGCGCCGCAGCATTGTCTTCGCCGGTGCCGCTGTTGTGCCGGTAGTCATCAGGTGACCAGGGTGCGATACGATTCTCCAGCCAGTCGAGAATGTCCTCCCACAAGCCGGATTCGTGATCGTTGACGAAGATCGACGCCGAGATGTGCATCGCCGACACCAGCACCATTCCTTCGTTGATGCCCGCTGCGGCTCGGCATTTCTCGACTTCGTCGGTGATGTCGATGATCTCCTGACGCTTCTTCGTATTGAAAGTGAGATACGAAGTGTGGGACTTCACGCCGACTGATTCTGTTTGGTGAGCTTGGCGTGCCAAGAGTCTTTCAAATCGAGATCGAACCTTGCGCGCCACTCACCGAGTGATGTGACCGTCGGATCGAACACGCGAGTACGCTGGCCGATTTTCCCTTCCGCTCCCAGTGCCGCAAATTGCTCACGATCAACCGACTGTACCTCACCGTTATCGTCGCAATAAAAGATCAACCCGCTCGTCACCAGGCTGGCTCCAAGCTTTGGCTCCAGTGATTTCAACGCGCGAAAGAGTCCATCGATCGAGCAGCCCGACGCCCCGGCTGTGGATTGGTCGACCGCTACGGTGAGAAATCGCCCGTATTTCCAGTCTCGTGCAACCGTGAGCTCGGCCCCGTGAGCTTTCCACTGCTGCAGAAACGGGTCGACTTCAGCCATCAGAGTTTTCGATTGGGCTTTGTCGAGGGTGCGATCGCTACCGAACACCCAGGTTCGCGAGGAATTGGGAAGATCTTCGATTTGAACTACGGGCATATAATCATCCTTATAGACAATACTGATTCGCCAGGAACCAGCAACGGGTGTAGGTCGACGTCTTGAAGAAATCGAGCAGCATCAGCCCGACCTTGGCCACACCATTCGGCGACGGATGGACGCCATCCGTATCGAAATCCGTTCGCTGCCAAACCAGTGCGTCGCTCCGCGGTGACATGCCGTCAGCCCAGAGATATGGGCCCCAGAGCATTACCGGCGCCAGCTTCTTCGCATTGCTGAGTGTCCCCGCCCGCGGATTGATCGGCTGGCCGCGCATCTCATTGATCTGCGACTCGATCGCCCACTTGACCGAGAATCCTTCTTCATACGCATACGGCTCCGGATTCCAGTCCGTCGTCGAGTAGCCGCCGTAGGCACGACTCGAAACAAAAACGAGCTGCAGGTTCGGGTACCGCACCTTGAGCGCGCGCGCAATCAATCCGACGTTCGTCAGAAACGTGTACGCGTCCGCGCTATCTGACGGCAGCGACACGCTCGGCTTCGCATCAGCCAGATTCACCCACGCGATCTGCACCTGATTCTCGCTCAGTCCCAAGGGAGCAAGTCGTGCGACCTTGATCCGATCGTACGCTGCAGACGTCGCAGTAGTCCAGATAGCGGCGTCCAGACTGTCGGCCGCGCCGTTCACCATCACCAGTGAAAATCGATTCACCGTCGGATCCAGCACTGCGCGTCCCATGAACGAGTTCGGGGAGCACGGCGGCCTTGATGTCCTCGAGCACCAGTACTCGCTCGTGTTGCCGCCACCGATCGAGAGCAGGACGAATTTCCCGAATGGACTATCGTCGCCGTTGACGTCGAGCGCCTTGATCGCGTTGCGCCGAGCCCGCGCCGCCGAGTCCTGATCGGCCGGCGGCTGATTGTTACCGCCGGGATAGAGACCACCGGAGTTCTTGTAGTAGGTTCGCGTCGCCAGGTCGTTGATGGGGACCCTGACGGTATCAGGTGGTGGCTGGACGACGACTGGGGGAGGAGGTGGCGGGGGTGGCGGCGGACTGGCGCAACCGATTCCCGCCGCAACCGCGCCAAACAGAATCCTTACCCTCAAGCTATTCTCGGCGCCCTCAGATCCGTCGCCAGTCCGTCGTAGATGTCGTCGCGCGTGAGTGGAATGCCGGAGCGGCCTGCTGCATCAGGCTTGGCGAGCAGCGTCTGAATGACGTTGATTCCCGCTGTCGCAAACGCGTGCGCCGAGCCCGACATGTAGAGTTTCCACACGCGATAGGTGTGATTGCCCACGAGTCCGATGGCCTCGCGACTCTTCTCATCCAGCGATTTTACCCAGTGCCGGAGCGTCATCGCGTAATGCTCGCGCAGACTCTCGACGTCGCGCACCTCGAATCCCGATGCTTCGGCAGCCGAAATCACGGCGGCAGAAGCGGTGAGTTTTCCATCGGGGAAGACGTAGGTATCGATGAAGGAGTCAGCCTTCCATAGTTTGGCGAAGATCTTGTCGCGAATCGTTTTCGGACGTGCTTCGCGCAAGCTCACGATGCCGTGATTGAGAAATAATCCGCCCGCCTTTAGCGCGCGAAACACCGACGAGAAGTACACGGGCAAGTGGGAGAGCCCGACGTGCTCGACCATCCCGACGCTGGCGATCTTGTCGTATCCATCACTTTCCGTCAGCGTCCGATAATCTCTGATTGCCACGCGGCAGCGATCGCCGAGGCCGGCCTGATCGATCCGCTCCCTGGCGAGAGATGCCTGGTTCTCGCTCAACGTGATTCCCGTCGCATCGACGCCGAAATGCTCGGCTGCGTACATGATGAGTCCACCCCAACCACAACCAATGTCCAGCAGCCGGTCGCCCGGCTCGAGACGCAGCTTCCGGCAGATCAGGTCCAGCTTTGCTTCCTGTGCTGCATCCAGAGAATCGCCCGGCGAACGGAAGTAGGCGCATGAATAAACCATGCGCCGATCCAGCCACAGTTTGTAGAAGTTGTTCCCCACATCGTAGTGGAAGCGAACGGCGGCTGCATCACGCACCGGAGTGTGCCTTGGTCCCAGCTTGCGGGCCCGCTCGGGGAAGCGCGCGTCGTTGACATCGTCTGCTGCCTGTCCGGGAAGTCTCAATAACAGTCGAATCAGCTTTGCCACCGCCAGCGGAGAGTGGAGACGATTCCCGATCGCGTCCTCCAGACCTGCCGCCGCCTCCAGGCTTCCCTCGACATCGACATCGCCCGAGATGTAAGACTCCACCAGCGATAGCTCGTTGGGCGGCAGCAGCATTCGGCGCAGTGCCGCTGGGCGATTCAGAACCAGCGTGAATGGAGGTGACGAGGAACTTCCTCTATCCACCACTCCATCCCAGAACTTCACATCGAACGGTCGCTGGTGGGGCTCACCAAACAACGCCTCGAGCACTTCACGACAGCGCTCAATCGGGCTGTCGTCAGCACGGACTCCAGTCGTCTCGATCTCTGCGTGCACCGTCGACATCAGCATCAAGCTAAGGTCACGCGCGAATTGGTGTAACAATCAGTCTCGCCTCCCCTTCACCCCGCCGAGCGTGGAACCGGAGCGGGTGTGTCCATCAATCGCCACATGTACCACGATCCCACAGTACGATAAGGCGCCCACTTGGCGCCAATTTTCTTCACTCTCTCCGGCGTCGGTAGCTTACGCAGCCGATATGCCCGTTGAATCCCTTTCTGCACACCCAGGTCCAGATCCGGAAGAACATCGGGCCTGCCGAGTCTGAACATCAGGAACATCTGCGCCGTCCATCTGCCGATTCCCTTGACTTGAGTGAGTGCGGTGATGACTTCCTCGTCCGTCAGTTCATGGAGAGTCTCGATCGGCAGCACGCCCGATGCGACTTTGCCGCCGAGATCCTTGAGATACGCCGATTTCTGTCGGGAGAGTCCGACAGCGCGCAGCTGCTCGTCGGACGTCGTCGCCAGTTCGTCAGGCAGCGGCGCCCGACCACCGTACAATCCATGGAACCTGCCGTGAATGGTGCCGGCAGCTTTTCCCGATAGCTGCTGAAAGACAATCGAGCGACAAACAGCATCGAAGTGTGTGCCGTTGCTCGCCGGCCAGCCTCTGTATGCACCAATCCTGTCGATCACCTGCCCCAGAACGGGATCGACCTTCTTGAGATGTGCGACAGCTTTCCTGCCAAATGTGCTAGAACCAGCAGACTGCATTCTTCCCTGTCAGTGGTAGCGGTTCGCGATTGAGCCGGAGCTCGATCAGAGTCGTAGTGAACGGATAAAAGAATTTTATCCCTGTATCGTCGGAGAGGGAGGATATGTCCAGAGTTCCGTCCCATTTCGCCTCCCTGACAACCGGCGACACTGATGGATCATCCGGTTTCTCGCCGCCAAACCCCTCGTAGCCAACGAGTTGGGAGCCCGAGGACGCCATGACGCGGATCCAGAGATTCGGGATCTTCTTGTAATCAAGGTCGGCCAGCCGCACGTGAAAGCAACGGAGACTCGGATCGCCTTTGTAGGTGTGAACGTCGAGCGAGAACTGGTGGATGCTGTTATCGGCGCCCGCGCCGGTGCCCCGTCTGAATAGCTGGATGTTGTAATCGGGAACCGGATCACCGCGCTCGTCGATCAGGCGCACCACAAACTGTTGCCACTCATCCATGTTCGCGCGTGCACGCTGAGTCTTCCTGGTGGCGTCGTCGATCCACTGCGTGAAGCTGGCTGAACTCGATACCTGGAGCGCGCCGTCGACCAGATCCGCCAGATCGTTCCCAGGGTCGGAAAGAATTGTCCCGTGGTTCTTGCCGTCGATTGGTATCAACGGAATGTCGGTGTTCTTCCAGTCGGCAACCGAGACGCGCTTCTCCGAGCCTTCACGCTCGGGATCGACGGTGAAGTCGAGAATGATCTTCCGCGTGTTGAGCGGACACGATGCCCATCGCACTGTGCCGTCCGATCCGGGCTCGTCGAAGAGCTGCCGCAGCCCGCCATAGCTCTCGTTGCCGCAGAAGACAAAAACGTACGGCGTGCGCCGCGTCGGTCCGTAGAAAGTTTCTTCACCGAGCAGATCGAGATGAGCGAGGTCCCAGGTGAAGCGGCTGGCAAGCTCGAGCTCGTCGAGGATCCTGTCGCCCGCCTCCATAAAATCGGGCCCGAGGTGCTTGTTGCCTTTGAACAGTGCGCCGAGCCAGCTGCGCCCTTTGTGAGCGAGAGGTGAGCCGAAGGATGCCGGCGCCAGTCCGATGAGATGCTTCAGGCGATCGCGACGTCCGGCGTAGGCGGTGAGCCAGGCTCGCATCACCAGCATTCCGGTCGAATGCACGATCGCGTCGAACGGCTCGTCCTCGCTGAGTCCGGTTCTGATGCGCAACGCCCTATCGAATCCTTCAGCGATGTCCTTGATCGTCACTTCGTTGGTGAGCGACCGGTAGCTGCAGGCGTGAATCATCGCCACATCGTAGCCGCGCTGCCCGAGGATGCGCTCCCACACACTGAACGAAGCGCCTTCGTCGGAATATCCGTGAACGAGCACGATCGGATTGCGCGCCATCGCCGAAAATATATGCCCGGTGCGTCCCGCCGTCCGAGGTGTATCGACCCTCTATATTTTGATCGATCTATGTCTTCAACTACATCGCCTGAATCCCGCACCGTCGCTGACATGTCGCCGGAAGAATTCCGCCGGCACGGACATGCAGTGATCGATTGGATCGCCGACTATCTCGCTGATCCTGAAACCTGGCCGGTCCTCCCCAGCGTAAAGCCGGGTGACCTGCGCAAAGCGTTGCCGGCATCGCCACCGGAGCATGGTGAGTCGATGGAAACGATCCTCGCCGATTTCGAGCGACTGATCGTTCCCGCCAACACCCATTGGAACCACCCCGACTTCCTGGCCTATTTCCCCAACAGCGCGACCGGAGCGGGTGTGCTCGGTGAAGCGTTGTCGGCAGCGCTCAACATCAACGCCATGCTTTGGCGGACGACGCCGGCGGGAACCGAGCTCGAGACTCACACTCTGGACTGGCTGCGTCAGATGATCGGACTGCCCGACAAGTTCTTCGGCATCATCGGCGACACCGCTTCGGCGAACACGCTTTATGCACTGGCCGCCGCGCGTGAGCTGCATCCGGAGCTGCGGATTCGCGAAGAAGGAATGTCCGGAAGAGCGGATCTGCCCAGGCTCACCGTTTACTGCTCCGAGGAAGCGCACTCCAGCGTCGACAAGGCAGTGATGACTCTTGGATACGGGCTCGAATCACTGCGCAAGATTCCGACGGACTCCGGGTTGCGAATGGATCCCCGCGCGCTGCGTGATGCAATAGAGAACGACGTCCGCGCCGGACGAATTCCAATTGCAGTGGTGGCAACTGTTGGAACCACGTCGACGACCGCCGTCGACCCGGTTCCAGCCATCGCCGAGCTGTCCGAAAAGCACGGCGTGTGGCTGCACGTCGATGCGTCGTATGCCGGCATCGCCGCGATTCTGCCTGAGTTGCGCCACGTCCTGGATGGTTGTGAGCGCGCGGAGTCGCTGGTGGTGAATCCTCACAAGTGGCTGTTCACGCCGGTGGATTGCTCCGCTCTCTACACCCGACGTCCCGATCTGCTGAAGCGCGCGTTTCAGCACATCCCGGAGTATCTGGTTGTCAGCGAGGGCGCCGGCGTTACCAACCTGATGAATTACAGCATCGCGCTCGGCCGACGCTTCCGCGCTCTAAAGCTCTGGTTTGTCATCCGGAATTTCGGCGTCGACGGACTGCGATCGCTGATCAGAGAGCACATTCGCATCGCGAAAAAGCTGGCCGGGTGGATCGACGAAGATCCCGAGTTCGAGCGCATGGCTGAGGCTAATTTCTCGACTGTGGTGTTCCGTCATTGCCCGCCAGGGATGCCGGCGACGGAGCTCGACGCGCATAACGCCCGACTGGTGGAGCGTGTGCTGGCCACGCGCGAGGTCTTCCTGTCGCACACGCGGGTGCGCAGGAAATACGCGCTCCGGATCGCGATCGGTAACATTCACACCACCGAGGAGCACGTGCGCCACGCCCTGGAACTGGTCCGGGAAGCGGCGAGAGCCGAAGCTTAGAGCTGCTCGGAACGAACAATGCTGGTCGGTATATTAATTGGACGTAGTTTTGGGCCCACCCGATCCATATCCCACCCCTCTTTTTTATCAACACCAGGGAGATCCCTGATGAAAGCAATCCTCTATAGCATTGCCGCTGCCTTGACAGTCGGCGCCATTGCTGCGTCGCCGCTGGCGGCACAGAACGCGGCCGCGAGCTGCGACCCGACCGCCAATACCAAGGGCGATATCGCCAAGGCGCAGTTTTCGATGACGCGCGCGATCTCCGCATCCGAAAAAGGAAATCCGATGCGCGATCTGCAGGACGCGCTGCGGCTCGTCGACAACGGCAACGACAATCCGACGGCGCGGAATTATCTGCGTGGAGAGGCGTACATCGTCTATCTGATGCAGCCAAATGCCCAGCCAGTAGTAGCACGCAGCGTTCTCGGAATGACGACTAATCCGACTGCCACGATCGATGTGTTCGCCGCGGCAGACTCGGCGTTCTCGATGGTCGAGAAGGCGTCACCGGAGTGCGTTCCGATCATCGCCCAGTGGCGCCAGCAGAAACCGTGGCTCAACACGCTCAACGCCGCCATCAACGCCCTCAACGCCGGGCAGCTCGATTCGGCGGAGATGCTCGCCAAGAGATCGCTGGTCCTCGACCGCAAAGCGCCGTACGCGTATTCGGTACTCGGCTCGATTGCGAAAAACCGAAAGAACTACGCAGCTGCCAACGAGTACTGGAAGCAGGCCTTGACTGCGGCTGGAACGGACACGTCGTACGCGGATGTTCGCGTCAAGACGATGTACGAGATGGCGTCCGCCGCATCGGACAAGGTTGATGCAGCGACCGGCGCCGCCAAGCGCGCCGCGGCAAAGGAGGCAATCAAGCCCTGGCAGGACTACATCGCCGTCGCCAACAATGACCTGCTTCTTGCCGACGCAATAGACAACGAAGCACGCGCCTATCTCGCAGCTGGTGACAGCTCGTCGATTTCCAGCATCTATGCGCCCTTGATTGCGAATCCGTCGAAGTACGGAGAGATCGCGCTCATTCACGCCGGCGTCGTCGCAACCCGCAGCGGGCACCAGACTGATGCGCAAAAGCTCTTCGATGCTGCTCTGGCGCAGAACCCCTACTCGCGTGATGCGATCAACAACCTCGCTGCCACTTACATCCAGAACAGCGAGTTCACAAAAGCGTTCCCGCTGATCGACAAGCTGGTGGCGATGGATCCAAGCAACCCGGACAATCCGCTGCTGTATGCCTTCGCCTACCAGGGTCTGTACAAGGGGACAAAGGACAAGAAGCTGCAGAAGATCTATACCGACTCGCTCGTCTACTTCAACAACAAGTCGGAGAACGCGCCGGTAAAGCTTACGATAAATGAGTTTTCTCGTCGCTCCGATGGCAGTACGCTCGGCGGCATAGTCGAGAACCGCAGCGCGACTTCGAAGACCTACACTCTGAGCGTGGACTTCCTCGACAAGACCGGAACAGTCATCGACACCCAGACTGCGACGGTGGGCCCGGTGGCGCCGAAATCAACCGCCACGTTCAAGCTCACCTCGACGAAGGGCGGAGCTTATGGCTACAAGTACAAGCCTCTGACCTGAGATCGTCTGCTCCAGAACAAGATCTGCCCGGGGCTGTCAGTCTATGACTCGACGGCTCCGGGCAGAACTTTTTTGAGCACCACGCGCCCGTTGCCACGAAGGGCAGCAGGGAACCACCAGTTCGCCTTGCCGAGCAGGCCCATCAGAGTCGGCACCAGCACCACGCGAATCAGCGTCGCGTCGAGAGCGACGGCGAACGCCAGTCCGAGTCCGAATTCGCGGGTAGCGGTCAGCTGCGTGAACCCGAACGAACCGAAGAGAACTACCATGATGAGTGCCGCGCTCGTGATTAGCCCACCCGTCTGAGCGAGACCATTCACCACTGATTGACTGTTGTCGCCCGTCCGCTGGTATTCCTCTCTGAT
Source organism: Gemmatimonadota bacterium (assembly GCA_046727995.1). Lineage (GTDB taxonomy): Bacteria > Gemmatimonadota > Gemmatimonadetes > Gemmatimonadales > Gemmatimonadaceae > UBA4720. The sequence continues at coordinate 10,445 of JBKPDS010000113.1, read as the reverse complement.
GCGACTGAGAAGAAAAACCTCATAGTCCATCGACAATCCGAACAGGATCGTAAACAGCATCAGCACGATGAACGAGTTCAATCCACCCGGTGGAACGAGGCCGATGAGCCCCGCACCCCGGCCATCCTGAAAGACGTAAACGAGGAAGCCGTACGCCGCGAGCACCGAGATCAGGTTCATCGTGATTGCCTTGATTGGAACCACGATCGAACGGAACGCGAATACCAATGCAATGAAGGTTATGGCAAGCACGATCGGAATCACACGCTCGAGACTTCCCATTAGCTCGGCGTCGAAGTCCAGTATGCTGGCACTGAATCCTCCGACCTGAACATCGAGCCCGGCATTGCGCGCAGCCTGCCACGAATCGGATCGCAGCTCGCGCACCAGCGCCATCACTTCCTTCGACTCGGGCGCCGAGCGCGGCACGATGAAGACGAGCGCCGCACGTCCGTCCGCGCTCACTACCTGTTCCGACGCTGCCCGCAACGGAAGCGGCAGATCAGAGCGCGAGTGAATGAGAGGGCGCGAACTTCCGAGCAACGCGAGCAGATGCGGAAACCCGCCGACGAAATGGGCTCGCGGATCCGCGGCCAGACGCGAGTATATCGCCGTCATTGCCGCTTCGCCCTTGGCCGTCCAGACGCTGCTACTGTCACGGCTTGTGACGAGGATTGCAATCGGACCCATCCAGCCCGCTGCAAAGTTTCGCTCGAGCAGGTCGTAACCTTGCCTCGCCTCCATCGCCGGCGAGAGATCGCGGGCTCCCATGTTCCAGGTCTTGAGACGAACGGTCGGCGCGATCAGAACCGCCAGCACGATGACGGCCGGGACGAGGTATCTCCACGGCGTTCTCATCGTCGCCTGTGCCCATCTTCCCCATAGTCCGCCATCGCTTCGCACTTTCCGCGGCATCCGGCGTGGCCAGTTCAACTTTTCGCCAATCAGCACCAATAGAGACGGCAGCAGCGATAGCGTCATCAGCACCGACGTCAATACGACTGCCACTCCGCCGAGTGCCAGGGTATGGAGGAAGCGAATGTTGACGAGGAATAGCGCCAGGAATCCGGTACATACCGCGAGACCGGATACCACCACGACGTGTCCCGCCTGATTAGCAGCGGATTCTACTGAAGCGATGAACGGCGTACCGTGTCGCATCTCCTCGCGACAGCGACTGACGAGGAAGAGGGCATAATCGACCCCAATGCCCAATCCAACCATCGTCACCGCGTTCTGCGCAAACACACTCACCGGCATCACGCGCGACAGCAGGAAAAGCACTGCCAGTGTTACAGCGATCGTTCCCAGCGCCAGGACGAGCGGCAATGCGGCAGCGATGGGCGCTCCGAAAACAACCAGCAGCACCAGCAGGGTGAGCGGAATGCCGATCCGTTCCGCGCGCAGCAAATCATCAGAAGCGTTGACGTCGAGGTCGTGAAAGAGCGAGACCATTCCCGTCACCTTCGTCTGGAAAGCTGGGGCGATCCCGCTCCCGCGCACCGCATTCCGGATCTGATCTACGCTTGACTCCGCATCGAAGAATGTCTCGGCGCGTGGTCTCACCAGCAGCAGCGCCGAGTGACCGTCGCGTCCGAGCAAGGTTTCGTCGCGCGTGTTCCAGAAGTGGCGGACGCCAGTCATTCCCGCGGAATCGAGCACGTGCTCAAGTCGCACTGCTGCGGTGGCGAAGCGCGGATCGGTAGCAGAAACAGCGGGAGAGGTCAGCACCACCGGAAACACGAACGCCGAGCCTTCTCCGAAATTCCGGTTTACGTCGCGAGAGACGATCTCCGATGAACTACCGGGTACTGCGTCCGTGCTGCCGCGCAGGGCTCCCGCGAGCTGAGATGCGAACGGTGCGGCGACGGCGAGCAGCGCCACCCAGAGAGCAATGACGAGCTTCGGCCGACGAATCGCAAATTGAATGAGCGTGCTCATCGTCGACTCCGTCAGGCGGCGGGCAGCAAACGAGCTTGCTTGATTTTTCCCGCATCTGCCGCGAACGGACCCTCGCCGAGACGATATAGCTGAATCTCTGGCAGCAGCGTTTCAGGATACTCGTGCCAGGCCTCCCGGAAATCAGCATTCAGCTGGACGAGTTTAGGAACGATCGATTCGGAAAACCGGCGGGCCAGCTCGGCGTCTGGCTCTCTCGATACCTCGAATACAAAACGCGGACGCACATCGCCGTTCGGTTCCTCAGCCAGCGACACCGCGAATGAATGTGTCATCTCCGCCAGGGCAGTATCCTGGTACAGACACTGCTCGATGTCCTCGGGATAGATGTTCGCGCCCATCACACTTATCGTGTAATCACGCCTCCCGAAGATCCATAAGAACGGCAGCTTCACGCCGCCATCTCCACTGGCGCGTCTGAGCTCTTCGATGTTCACTCCCAGTTCCGCCAGTCGCTGTGCCATCTCGTCGCTGGTGAGAACTCCGCCGACGTCGTGCACATTGTAACGGATTCGCGGTGAGAGCAGTGACTTTCGTGTAATCGTGAACACGACTTCGTTGTGCTCGTTCACCTCGACGTGGTGCATGATGGGGTTGTACTGGAACACCATTGGCAGCCGCGAGTCGGTGCCGAAGAGCGCTCGCTTCACGTCCTGTCGATCGCGCGCCAGTCGCCTGATGGCGATCGAGATCGGCGTCTCGCCGGCGATGCCGATCTCGAGATCGGTTGCGCCGTAACCGCTGTAGACTTTCGCAAAGCGCCGGAGCAGATAATCGCGCAGTCCTTCCGACATCCCTTCGCCGCCGGCGAGTCCGTAGAGCTTGTACTTCTCGAACGGGAACTTCTCCTCGTCGGCGACGTCGATGAGATGTTTGAGAAACGGCGGATAGCCGGTGATCAGATAGGTGTATTCGGGACCGAAGAAGCGGAGGGTGTGCAGAATCTTGGCGATGTCGGGACCGGTGTTCTTGACGATCCCGTTTTTCTGCAGCGACAGTCCCATGTTGATGCCGGTTGCCCAGGCACCCATGCTGAAGCCGTTGATGGTGATCCATTTCTCGCGGCCGTAGCAGTAGGTCGCGAAATAGCTGACGAAAGTATGACTCTCATGACGCTCCGTCTCGCTTCTGACCCAGTTGTACGGCGTCCCCGTGGAGCCCGACGACTCATCGATCATCGTGCGGCCGTGGAAAAACGATCCATCGACGCAGCGGGCGCCCGTCGCATACGGCTTGATGTACGACTCCTTATCGGTTTCCGGGACCAGTCTGGTTAGCTGGGAATCCAGAAACCGGCGATAGGCGGGCACCTGACGTAGTGCGCGGTAATACGCTTTTCGTGCCTTGACCCGCGATGCCCAGGCGAGATAGGAAGGCGGGAGGAGCCGGAACATCGCCAGAAAAGTCGTGTAGGTCACGCACGCCGCTTTCAGCACCCAGTCCAGGGGCGCCTGAATGGCGAACTCGAACCGCTCGCGTAGCGTCGGTTGGGTGCGTTGATCGAGGTTCATGGGTCCTCCGGCTTGACGATAGAGAGTTTCTCTACCCTCAGAATCGCTCCATCCAAGGGCGGACTCTATGCGTCAGATGACGTAGGAGGGGTACGTCAAAGGCGGAGAAGTCTATCCGTTATGAGCTCCGCGGCAGCATCAGGGAATCCGTGGCCACAATCGCCCCCAGAATCCAGAACCGCGCGCCGTCGAACCAGAAAATCGCCACCTGTTCGAGCTCGCGGCCAAGCTGGATCGCCTTGTCCCGAGGCATCACCACTGCAACACTGCGCTCACAATGCGATCCATCTGGCGAGCACGCGTCCACGGGCGCGAACTTGTATCCCTCTTTTCTCAATCGCCGATCGAGGTCACGCATTCGTTTCTGATTCTCAGCCGGTGATAGATCGCGACCGCGTGGATCGAACGCAGTCACGACAGCGAAGGGTTGCCCGAACCCGGCTGCTGTCAATCGCTCGAGTACATCTGTCGAGGGAATGTCGCGCAGGTCGATTTCTACCGGCGGTTCCGGGAATCGCAAAACTGTTTCCGGATATCTCGGCCAATCAGGATCGTGCTGGTCGGGACTCTTTCGCTCTGAAATGGTACGCTCCTTGACCTGCTTCGCCGCGTGAAATCCGATAAGATCTGGCCCGATCTACTCTACATCGTGCGACACGGTGAGTCCGCCGGCAACGTCGCCCGCGAAGCCGCCATCGAGGCCGGCGAGCCGATGATCGACATCGACATCCGTGATGTCGACGTGCCGCTCTCGCAGCTCGGCCAGCGTCAGGCGACTGCTGTCGGTCGATGGTTCGGCGCGTTGCCGCCGGACGATCGCCCGAACATCGTCCTCACCTCACCGTATCTGCGCTCCCGACACACTGCCGGCCTCATCGTGAAGACAGCCGGCATGCGCGAGGATTCCTATTCATTGATGGTCGACGAGCGATTGCGCGAGAAGGAGTTTGGAATCCTCGATCGACTGACTGCGGTCGGCGTCCAGGAGCACTTCCCCGATCAGGCCGAGTTCCGCCGGCTGCTGGGAAAGTTCTACCACCGGCCTCCAGGCGGGGAGAGCTGGTGCGATGTGATCCTTCGCCTCCGCAGCGCGACCGAGATGATCTCGCGCGAGTACTGCGGCCAGCGCGTACTGATCGTTTGCCACGCCGTCGTCGTCCTCTGCATGCGTTACATCCTCGAGCACCTCACTGAAGCGGAGCTGCTCGCCATCGACAAGAAAGCGGAGATCGCCAACTGTTCCGTCACTTCATACGAGCACGACGAGACGCTCGGCCCGCGTGGTAATCTTCGTCTCAAGCTGTTCAACTTCGTGGCGCCACTCGAGGAAGCGGGCGCGCCGGTGACGTCGAAGCCCGACGCGAAAGTCGGCGCCCGCTAAATGCGAAGTGCGGACACGCTGGTGGGCGTCGTCGGTGTGTCCCGCCGGCGCACGTTCTCGCCCGCTGGCGCCTTCATCGGCAGCGTCAGCAGAAAAGTGCTGCCCGCTCCGACCTGGCTGGCGACGGTGACGTCTCCGCCCAGCAATCGCGCCAGCTTGCGGGTGACGCTGAGACCAAGCCCGGTTCCACCAGTACGTCTCGTCGCTGTCTGCTCCGCTTGCCAGAAGGGCTCGAACACATCCTCGATGTTCGCGGCGGCGATGCCGACTCCTGTATCGGCAATCCGCACTTCGAGCTGACCGCTCACGACGGAGCAACTGACTCGCACCTCTCCCTTGTCGGTGAACTTGATGCCGTTGGAGAGAAGATTCACCAGCATCTGACGCAGCTTGGTGCCGTCGGTCTGGATCGCCTGATCCTCTTCCAGCAGCTCGACGATGAAATGGACATCCTTTGCCGCCGCCATCGGCTCCACCAGCGCGGCCGCATCGCCGAGGGTATGATTGACGGACATCGACTCCCACCGTACCCGCTCGCGGCCAATGTCGACACGTGCGAATGTCAGGATCTCATCGATGAGACCCAGCAGGTGACGCGCGCTGGCGTTGATTCTCCCCAGTTGTTGCCGCTGCAGCTCGGTGACAGGTCCGGTTATTCCGTCGGACAGCAGCTCCTCGTATCCCATTATCGCGGTCAGTGGTGTCCGCAGCTCGTGCGACATCACCGCCAGGAAATCGGTCTTGCTGTTATTGGCCCTTTCTGCTTCCGCGCGCGCCGCTTCCGCTTCAAACCGCAACATGTCGGCGTGGGCGCGCGCCTGCTGCTCGAGCGCCAGCAAGTCAACCCTTTCCTTGTCGGTGTTGCGCAGCACGCGCGCCGACCAGAGCACGAGACCGACAAAAGTCAGAATCGTCGCCACTGAGAAAAGCGAGACGCCAAACTCCGACTCGTAAATGCCGGCGGTGTCTCCGATCATGCGGATGATGCCGAGCACGATTGGCGCGAGCAAAGCGGCGGGCAGGAGTCGCCGGGTGAGCACGCCGGCCGCTCCCTCATCCATCAACAGCGAGGCGACACCGCGATCGGTGACGGCGACCAGAATTCCAATCCCGAGAATCAGCAGGCAGATCGCCGTTATGAGGGCCATGCCTGAGGATTGGGAGAGTGAGTACATCCCCTTCACGCCAAATACGTAGCCGAGGAGACCGACTAGGGCGATGAAGAGTCCTGGTGTGGCGAACATCTGCGCGCGCAGATCCTGTCGGCGCTGGTCGTGAGGGATGGCGAGCAGCGCCAGAGCAAAGAGAAGAAACGTCCCCGCAGTATTCATCGACATCCGGCCCGGTGGATCAGCCGACACCTGGTGCAGCTTGTCGCCAAAGAGCAGCAGATCGAATCCCGCTGATCCGCTGCGCAAATACTCGTAGAGAGTGAGGACCGAGATAGTCGCCACCAGCGCGGCGAGACTTTGCTGAACGGCTTCGATCACCGGCGTGCGATGCGGACGCACGGCCATCGTCAGCGAGCCACCCGCCAGTACAGAGCACAGCGCACTCAGCGGAAGCATTGGATATCCGCCCGGCTGCGGCGTCGTGGCGAACGAGAGATCCAGAGCCCAGCCTGCGAGTACCACTGCACCGATGATGACTACGGCGCCGCCTGCAATGATCGGCACTCGCTCGAAGAAGCCGATCAACGGGCTGTGACGGCCCGCCGGGCTGAGTGCAACGGTGTTTGAATTGGCCATGACTACCGACCGAAAACCTATTCCCGAACAAATATGAGTGCAATTCTACCAGGCATACGGATTTTCGATCCGCAAAACGATTTCGTTACCCGTTCCACACGAGCTCTGTAAGTGGCTGCCGCGATTGAAGATCGGACGGCGTGCTACCGCGCCCCATAACCCGCGAGGGCGCCTTTGTCTGGCAAGTTTCTGCGGCGGCAGTATCATTGCACAGGTTGGCGGTCCGCTGCTCTCCTTCCATGACTGTGTCCCCCTCCCCCTCCCGAATCACAACCGACGCACAGTATTCTGCTTCCGCGACGAAGCAGGAGATCGCGGGTCTTCTCACCGAAGCGCGCGACAGAACGCTGCTGCTCATCTCGGGTTTGTCGGACGACGATCTGCATCAACAGCATGATCCGCTGATGAGTCCCATCATCTGGGACGTCGGCCACATCGCCCACTTCGAGGAGCTGTGGCTCACCCAGAATCTCGATGGTCCAATCGAGTTCTCGGAGATGCCCGGGATGTACAACCCGTTCGAGCATCCCCGCGCCACTCGTGCGTCACTGGCGCTCCCGTCGCTGTCACAAATGACCGCGCGCCTGGAAGAGATCCGAGCTCGCGTCCTCGATCGACTCGAGACCGTCGAATTCGACGACCGCAATCCGTTGCTCCGCGACGCGTACGTCTACCACATGGTTCTGCAGCACGAGTATCAGCACAACGAGACGATTCTGCAGACGTTGCAGCTGAAAAAGGGCGAGCCTTACCGCGCGCCCCGCGCGCGCGCCTTTGCCAGCCGCCGGTCAGCGCATGGTGAAATGGTTTCTTTCCCCGGCGGAAGAGTTACCATCGGGACAGAGGACAGAAGCGCCGCCTACGACAACGAGCGACCGCGGCACGAAGTCGATTTGCGCCCGTTCCTCATCGACCGCGATCCAGTCACCAACGGCCGCTACCTGGAATTCATTGCTGATGGAGGCTACCAGCGCGCCGAGCTCTGGTCCGAAGGCGGTCGCCGCTGGCTGACCGAGTCCGGCGCCAACGCGCCGAAATACTGGACCCGCGACGGCAACAGCTGGATCTCTCGCACCATGGATCTGACGCGAGAGGTTGATCCCGCGCGTCCCGTCTGTCACGTCTGCTACTACGAAGCAGAAGCGTTCGCAAAATGGGATGGAAAGCGTTTGCCTACCGAATTCGAGTGGGAAGCGGCCGCGTCCTGGGATCCCGTCAGCAGGCAGGCTCGCACTTATCCGTGGGGCGATGCCAAACCCGATTCACAATTGGCGAACATCGATCAGCTCTCCTTCGACACCGCTCCGATCGCCACCTTCGAGCGAGACCTCTCGCCAATCGGCTGCTACGGAATGATCGGCGACGTCTGGGAGTGGACATCGAGCGACTTCCACGGTTACCCGGGCTTTCAAAGCTTTCCCTACAAGGAATATTCGGAAGAATTTTTCGGTTCCGACTACAAGGTGCTGCGCGGCGGCTCGTGGGCGACCAGACCGGGCGCCATCCGCAACACCTTCCGCAACTGGGATTATCCCATCAGGCGGCAAATCTTCAGCGGCTTTCGCTGCGCCCGCGACGCGTGAAAAACGGTAGGCATTCCGGATTGATGGGCACGCCGCCCTACACCGTCCGTCGCTCGCGGCAGCAGATGGTGGTGGACGTGCGTCAGGGACTGACCCGGTCACCAAAACAGCTCTCGCCCAAGTATTTCTACGACGAGCGCGGCTCCGAGCTGTTCGAGGAGATCACTCAGCTCCCGGAGTACTATCTCACCCGCGCCGAGCGATTGCTGCTGGAGCAGCGGATCTCCGAGATCATATCCGCTGTACAGCCGTGTTCACTCGTCGAGCTCGGCGCTGGCAGCGCGACGAAGACGCGCATCATTCTCGACGAGATGCGCGCCAGCGGCTGCGCCGAGTGTTACGTGCCGGTCGATGTCAGCAAGGATTTTCTGGAAGCGACGGCGATTCAACTGCGCGCCGACTATGCGGATGTGCAAATCATACCGGTGGTCTCGGACATCACCGAGCCTTTTGAGATTCCACCGATCGCCAGCCCGACCATCGTCGCCTTCCTCGGCAGCACCATTGGAAATTTCCCGCGCGAGCAGGCGGTGCGTCTTCTGTCACACATTGCCGGCGAGATGGGACCAACCGACAGATTTCTGCTCGGCGCCGATCTGATCAAGGATCCAGCGATCATCAATAGTGCTTACAATGATACGCGGGGTGTGACGGCGGCCTTCAACCTCAACATCCTGGAGAGGCTGAATCGCGAGCTGGGTGCTGATTTCCCGGTCGCCGATTACGAGCACCGCGCATTCTATAGTAGCGAGCAGCACCGCGTGGAGATGCACCTGATCGCGCGCCGAGCACACAAGGTTACGATTCCGGAAATCGGTGAGATTTCCTTCGAGAAGGGCGAAAGCATCCGCACCGAGCTGAGCTACAAGTACGATCGGTCAATTCTGGAAGACATTCTTACCGCATCCAGACTGCGGCTGGAGAAATGGATGCCCGCCGACGATAACTCGTTTGCTCTGGCGCTCGCGCGCGCGGAGGGTTGAGCTGAAGTCGTGAGCCTCACCGAGGCGCAGCTGCTGGACGATGTTCGACAGCGACTATTCGCTCCTTCGCGAACCACGCATCCACGCGCGGTTGGCCTCGAGCTCGAGGTGATTCCAGTCTTCCAGTCGACGCACAAGCCGGCATTGTCGACTCGCGGTGCGAATCCGTCTACCTCCGACATCCTTTCGGGATTGGCAAAGCGCGAGGGCTGGACTGAAAAACCCGCCGGAGACGATCCACCGTCGTGGGAATTGTCCGATGGCGCCCGCATTTCCTTCGAGCCGGGTGGTCAGCTGGAGATAAGTACCACGCCGCACACTACGGCGTCGTCAGTGATTCAATCGACGCGAGCCCTCGTAGAAGTCTTGCGTAAAGCGATGCGTGATGAGGGAATCGAGCTCGTGGCAGCGGGAGTCGATCCGTATAACGACATCGGCGTCGTGCCGTTACAGCTGCACCGCGAGCGATACGTCGGCATGACGCACTACTTCGAATTGATCGGACCGTCCGGTGTGCGGATGATGCGTCAAACCGCCGCCCTGCAGATAAATGTCGAGCGCGGGCCTGAGCCACTGGCCAGATGGCTGCTCCTCAACGCCATCAGTCCGGTGGTGGTGGCGCTCTTCAGCAATTCATCGAGCTACGCTGGCCGGCGGGTAAACCACGCCAGCTATCGCGCGCATCTCTGGCGCACCCTCGACGATTCGCGGACCGGAATCGCCTACGACGAGTACGATCCTGTCGCCCATTACCTGCGCTTCGCCCTCGACGCCTACGCGATGCGAAGCGGCAACAGAACTCACCCATATCAGACATTCCGGGAGTGGATGCTGAGCGGCAACCTGACGCTGGAAGACTGGAATTTCCATCTCTCGACGCTGTTCCCCGAGGTCCGGCCCAAGGAGTATTTCGAGCTGCGCTCGGCTGATACAATAGAAGTGGAATGGCTGGCGGCGCCGGTGCTCTTCGTCACTTCGCTGGTGTATGATCGGGTGAGCTCACAGCGCGCTTTCGAGATCGTCGGCACTCCCAATCCCGATCTCTTGGAGCTGGCGGGAATCAAAGGCGTCGCTCACCCAGCGCTGCGACGAATGGCGCGCGCGCTTGCTGACATTGCATTGGACGGAGCGCAAACGCTCGGCGAAGATTACATCTCCCCTCAGGATATCGAGACGGCCGCCGCTTACTTCGATCGTCGACTCTCGTAGCGAGAATCGAACTGGAGTTTCATGATCGCCCTTATCGTCTTCGCTCAGATCGCAGCATCACCGTCGCCTGG
>JBKPDS010000112.1:0-2420 GCA_046727995.1 Gemmatimonadota bacterium | reverse complement strand
GGTGCCGATCATGTACTCGCCGAGTTTTTCTTCGGTTGCCTCGGCGGTCGGCATCACCACAGCGAACTTGCCGCGGTACATCACGGCGATTCTGTCGGCGAGGGCGAGGACTTCGTTGAGCTCGGCGCTGACCAGAAGAATTGCTTTCCCTTCCGCCCGCGCGGAGAGGAGTTGCTGGTGGATGAACTCGATCGCCCCGACATCGACGCCACGTGTGGGTTGGGATGCGAGCAGAACTGAAAAGGTGCGACCCATTTCCCGGGCGACGACGACCTTTTGCTGATTACCTCCCGAGAGGGCACGAGCTGCGAGCAAAGGGTTAGGGGGGCGAACGTCGAAGGTGGAGATTTCTTCCATCGCGTTCTCCATCACCCGGCCGCGGTCGATGATGCCGTTCTTCGAGAAATGCTTTTGCAGGCCGAGGACGAGATTGTCGCCGACGGTATACTCCATGATCAGTCCGCGGCGATGTCTGTCCTCGGGGATGTGCGAGAGGCCGGCGTCGTGTCGATTGGAGACGCTGCGACGGGTGATCTCGACGCCGTCGATGAGAATCTGTCCCTTTGCTATGGCTCGTAGGCCAGCAATCGCTTCGATCAACTCGGTCTGGCCGTTGCCTTCGACGCCGGCGATGCCGAGTATCTCGCCTGGTCTCACGCTGAAGCTGACATCATCGACGACGCGGATGCCGCGCGAGCCGGTGACGCTGAGACTTTGGACGGTCAATGCCTTGCCGGGTGCTGCCGCTGCTGCGCCCGTGAGTGGCTGCACTCGCTTGCCGGCGGAGAGCGAGACTTCGCGCCCGACCATTCGGCGCGCGATGTCGGACGGATTCGTTTCCGCGGTCTTGAGACGAGCGACGGTCTGACCTGCGCGCATTACTGTGATCGTATCGGAGAGCTCGACGACTTCATCGAGGCGGTGAGTGATCAGCACGATGGTGTCGCCGTTGTCGCGGAGACGTCGCAGTACCGCCCACAGCTCACGCACTTCTGGCGGCGACAGCACCGCTGTCGGTTCGTCGAGAACGAGAATGCGCGCACCGCGAAACAGGACTTTCAGAATCTCGACGCGCTGCGCCTCGCCCACCGACAAATCGGAGATCAGTCGCTCCGGCTCGATGACGAGACCGGTCTCGCTGGAAAGTTTGCGGACGTCCTTTGCCGCCTGGTCGTAATCGAGAACGATTCCGCGCGCTTTGGGCTCACAACCGAGCACCAGGTTTTCGGCAACACTCAGTGTCGGCACCAGCATGAAGTGCTGGTGGACGATGCCGATTCCGGCAGCGATGGCGTCGTTCGTCGACCAGCCAGTGACATCGCGGCCGTTGACCTCGACCTTGCCGGCATCCGGCTTCATGAGCCCGCCGAGGATGCGCATCAGCGTGGATTTACCGGCGCCGTTCTCGCCGACGAGAGCGTGGATCTCTCCGGGGAGGACGTCGAGTGAGGCGGCGCGATTGGCCTGAATTGCGCCGAATGCCTTATCGATGCCCACCATCCGAATAGCGGGAGGCGAGAGGCGGGAGGCGAGGGGCGGAGCGGGAGGCGGGAGGCGGGAGGCGGGAGGCGGGAAAGGGCCGCCGTCGGCAGGCTCGGCCACCTCCTTGTCGCCGACACGCGCCTCTCGCCTCCCGCCTCCCGCTTCCCTCATCTAGTACTCGGCACCTTAATCCGCCCCGCGATGATCTCCTGCTTCAGCTCCTCGACCCTGGCGCGCGCGCTGTCGGGAATAAGTGCGCGATTGCGGTTGTCGTAGATGTAACCGACGCCGCCTTCCTTCAATCCGAACGAGTAAATGCCGCCCTTGAAGGTGTGATTCTGCACGCGCTGAATCACGTCGAACGTCGCCGTGTTCACGCCTTTGACCATCGACGTCAGCACGTGACCGGGCGCTTCATCGTTCTGATCAGAATCGACGCCGATTGCCAGCTTGTTGGTCGCGCGTGCTGCCTCGAACACTCCCTGACCGGTCGACCCGGCGGCGTGGAAGATCACTTCGACGCCCTGATTGTACTGACTGAGCGCCAGCTCTTTGCCCTTGCCGGGATTCTTGAACGCATCCGGCGTGACACCGGCGTACTGCACGATCACCTGGCAATCGGGACAGACTTTCTTCACGCCGGCCCGATACCCCGCCTCGAATTTGTGGATGAGCGGGATGTCCATTCCGCCGACGAATCCGATTTTCTTGCTGTGACTCACCAGCGCGGCGAGGGCGCCGACCAGATACGACCCTTCTTCTTCCCGGAACTTTAGCGCGGCAACATTTGGCGGCGGCGGAATCACGTTTCCTTTTGCGTCGGTCGCCAGCGCGTAATCGATTCCGGCGAACGCGGTCTTCGGATACTCCTTCGCCAGGTTGGCGAGATCGTCGGTGAAGATGAATCCAACGCCGATCACTAGGTCCATTCCCTCGGC
>JBKPDS010000111.1:0-4200 GCA_046727995.1 Gemmatimonadota bacterium | reverse complement strand
GGGCGGAGGGATGAGCGCCTTCGCGCCGGCTGGCGCCTCGCAGGAGTACGTGCGCATTCCAGGCGACGCACTGCAGCCGCGCGACGGACGATACGTGCTCCAGCTCACCGAGGAGCTGTGGGAGACGGCGTACGCCGACGAAGTGAAGCTCGTCACAGTCGATCACCCGGATTCGGTCGACGTGTTTGTCGACGAGCGATTCGTACCGCCGGGTCCGGTGAAGCTGCGGCTTTTCCAGGTCGGCCGGCGAGAGCTGCCGCTCTCCGCGACCGACGAGCGCGGCAACGATGTGCTGCCGGCGCTCCGCGAGAGTGACGATGTGTACGTCTCCAACTTCACGCCAACCAGGTATCAGGGCGTTGTGGAGCCTCACGATTTGATCATGGACCTCGGCAAGAGCGCCGGGAGTGCCGGCTCGTATCTTTTCCTGCGCGGCTGGATCTACCCGACCGATGCGAGCATCAACGTCGCGCTCAGCCAGCAGTCATCGATCAAGCTGTCGCCGCCTTCGCTCGAGGTGCGCGACGCGAACGGGAAATGGCGCACAGCAATTGCCAACATCGGATTCCCGTCTGGCAAGGACAAGACGATGGTTAGCGACCTCACCGGGAAATTTCTAACCGCTGATCATCACGTGCGCATCCGCACCAACATGCAGATCTACTGGGATCAGGCTTTCGTCGCTCGTGATCTCGCCGATGGAAAGACAACAGTCACCACGCTGCAACCGTTGTCCGCGGATCTTCATTTCCGCGGCTTCTCGCGCATGTATCGGAAGGGCGGTCGCTACGGGCCGTACTGGTTTGCCTACGACGACGTTACCAGGCAATCACCGTGGAGGCCGATCACCGGCGCGTTCACACGCTTCGGTGACATTCTCCCACTGCTCGAGAATCCGGACGACATGTATGTCGTCATGGGTCCGGGGGACGAAGCCACGATTCAGTTCGACGCCAGCTCGGCGAAGGCGCTCCCACCGGGTTGGAAGCGCGATTTCCTGCTCTACACCGACGGCTGGATCAAGGACTCCGATCTCAACACCGCGTTCGGCACGACGGTCGGCCCGCTTCCGTATCATGGTGTGCGCTCGTACCCATATGCAGCCACTGATGCCTATCCGACTGACACAGCGCACCAGCGGTACTTGCGCCAGTACGATACTCGAGTAGTGAAGAGGACTTCGTCTCCATGAGAGTGAGTTCGATCATACTGAGAGTGGTGGCGCTGACGTTCGTGCTCTTCGTGGTGTTCTCCATCGCCAGCGGCATTGCAATGCGTGGCATTACGCCTCTGCCGTCCGCCGCTGGATCAGCTGTCATGTTGTTGGTGCTTGTTTGCGCGCTCGAGACGATCGTGGTGAGCTACCTCGTCCTTCGCTCACGCTGGGCAGGCTGGCGGCTGATGCTCGCCATCTTCGTCGTCTTTTACGGCGTGACGACGTTCATGGGGCAGATCGAATCGGCGGTGTTCCTGACGCAGCTACCCGCAGGGATGCTGCCCCGTCTCTTTCTCATGGGATTCCTGATTGCCGCACCGTTCTCTGCGCTGGCGGTGATCATCCTCGGTAAGAGAAACGACGAGCTCAAGGAGGAGCAGCCAGCGTTTCTGCCGAGCATGCCCGCCAGTACCTGGCTCTGGAAAATTGCAGTTATCTCCGCCGCTTACGTGATCCTCTACTTCACATTCGGGTATTTCATTGCGTGGCGGAATCCTGCCGTTAGGGAGTATTATGGCGGTACCGACCCCGGCAGCTTCTTCGCCCAGCTGGGAACCGTCGTGCGAGACAGGCCGTGGCTCATCCCCTTTCAGATTCTGCGGGCGATGTGCTGGACTGCGATCGCGCTGCCCGTCGTACAGATGCTGAAAGGGGAGTGGCGCGAAACCGCTCTCGCGCTCGGAATCACATTCGCCGTATTGATGAACGCCCAATTGCTGCTACCCAATCCGTACATGCCCGAGCCGGTACGCATGGCGCACCTCGTCGAAACCGCCTCCTCCAATTTCGTTTTTGGCGTGCTGGTCGGTTGGTTGCTCGCTGACCGCCGAACCTTTGTACAGCTGCCAACGGTGCAAGGCGCAGCGTGACCGTGCAGCGGCCCGGCGCGAAGACCCGTCGCGCGATCATGGTCATTCCGTTTCTGGGCTCGCTCCTCCTGGCGATGCGGCTTGATCGAGGCCCGATGCGAAGCGCAGCGGACGCAGCGCACCCGGGATTCACGCTGCGCGACGAAACAGCAGCAGCCGGCATTCATTTCGTTCACCACCGGCCATCGTTCGATCCGAAGATCGCCAACGTAGAGCCACACATAGCGGCCCTCGGCGCCTCGGTGTCTGTCACCGACTTCGATGGCGATGGACGACCCGATCTGTATTTCACAAACAGCCGCTTCGGCGAGCCGAATGCGCTATACCGGAATAAAGGCGACGGAACTTTCGAAGACGTCGCCGCCAGCGCTGGCCTGGCTGATCTCAATAAGCCCGGTGAAGGCGTGTCGATGGGCGCAGTGTGGGGCGACTTCGACAACGACGGGCGGGAAGATGTCCTGATCTACCGTTACGGCTATCTCGCTCTCTACAAGAATCTCGACGGCCACCACGTCAAGGACGTTACCGAAGAAGCCGGCTTGCACCGGTGGGTGAATAGCAACGGCGCCATCTGGATCGATTACGATCGTGACGGACTGCTGGACCTGTATGTGACGGCGTACTTCAGAAGCGATATCGATCTGTGGCATCTCACCACCACGAAGATCATGCACAACAGCTTCGAGTTCGCCACCAACGGCGGCAAGAATCTCCTCTTTCATAATCTCGGCAACGGCAAATTCGAGGACGTGACGGACAAGATGGGTGTCGGCAGCACCCGCTGGACCCTTGCCGCGGCATCGGCCGACTTCAACGGCGATGGCTGGCCCGACATCTACCTCGCCAACGACTATGGGCCGGAGGAGCTGTACATCAACGATCACGGACGCCGCTTCGTCCTCACGACTGCTGGCCTGGAGAGCGAATCAAAGAGCGGCATGTCGGTGACGCTCGGCGATGCGTTCAACCGAGGCCGTCTCGATGCATTCGTCACCAATATCTCTGAGCGTGGATACCTGTTTCAGAACAACAACCTCAGACTGAACCAGATGTCCGAATCGAAGCGCTTTCGAAACGTTGCTGAAGGCGAGATTGCCGATGCCGGATGGGCCTGGGGCGCGCAGTTCGGTGATCTGAACAACGACGGCGCCAACGAGCTCTTCGTTACCAACGGCTTCATCTCGGCGGACCGCAGCAAAAGTTACTGGTACGCAATGTCCAAGATCGCCGGCGCCAACGCCCGTCTCTTCGAGGACGCCGCGACCTGGCCTGCATTCGGCAACGCCAGTCTCTCCGGATACGAGCCCTCCCGCATCTACCTCAATCGTGGGGTGGCGGGGTGGGTGGACGTGGCGAAACAGGTCGGCGCGACGGATCTGTATGACGGCCGGGCGGTCGCACTTGCCGATCTGTGGAACCGTGGCGAGCAGGACGTCATCGTAGCGAATCAGAATCAGCCGGCGATTCTCTACCGGGATATTCCCGACAGTGCGAACCACTGGATTGGCCTCAAGCTGGTTGGAACGCGCAGCAATCGCAGCGCGATCGGCGCCGAGGTGGAACTCGAGTCGGGAGATTTGAAGCAGCGACGAGTAGTGGATGGGGGATCCGGTTTCGCCAGCCAAAATGATCGCCGCCTGCATTTTGGGCTCGGCGGCCGGGAATGGGTGGACCGCATCGTCATCCAGTGGCCCTCGGGAATCCAACAGGTCCTGCAACGACCGGCGATCGATCGCATCCTGACTGCCACCGAGCCGCAGCGCTGACATGAGCGAAGCAGCCCAAACTGCAACGCCGGCTCGAAATTCAATAATTCGAGTTTGGGAACTCGGTCGCCGAATCGACCCGCGCTATCTCATTGCGTTCCTCATCACGCTGGTACTGGTGGCAGCGCAGCTGCGCTACCACATAGTTGGTGGCTACGACCGGCTGGTGGTGGCGCTCGGCGTCTGCCTGGCGACGGAGGCACTCCTTTCGTGGTTCGACCGCGGCAAGGTCGTCAACCTGCTCAGCGCTTACATCAGCGGCATCAGCCTGACGCTGCTCGTCAAGCCGCAGGGCGGAGCGCTCTGGCCGTTCGTGCTCGGCGGATTCATTGCCATTTCGTCCAAGTAC
>JBKPDS010000110.1:0-8697 GCA_046727995.1 Gemmatimonadota bacterium | reverse complement strand
GAGGGAAGCGGGAAGAGGGTGGCTGGGACCGAGGGCTGAGAACCAAGGGCATTGATAATCGCGGACTAATCGAGGAGTGCGAACGTCCTCGATTGTCCTCGATCCTCAATCAGTCCGCGATTATCAATGCCCTTGGTTCTCAGCCCTCGGTCCCAGCCACCCTCTTCCCGCTTCCCTCGTCCCTCAGTTATCGTAGGCTGATGCGGCAAGAGAAAAAGCCCGGACGCGCATTCGCCAGCGACAATTGGGCGGGAGTTCACCCCGAGGTGCTGGCGGCGATGTCCGCCGCGAACGTCGGACACGTTCCAGCGTACGGTGACGATCCGTACACCCGCGAAGCTGAAGACCGAATCCGCGCCGCTCTCGGCGAGGACGCCGAAGTGTTTCTCGTTTTCAGCGGCACCGCGGCGAACGTGCTCTGTCTCAACAGCATGGTGCAGTCGCATCAGGCAGTCATCTGCGCCGAGACCGCGCACGTCTACACGTCGGAATGCGCGGCGGCGGAGAAGCACATCGGGTGCAAGCTGCTGGCGGTGCCGTCTCCCAACGGCAAGATCACCGTCGCTGGAATTCGTGAGCATCTCCACGACATTGGGAACGAGCACCACGCGCAGCCGCGCGCAATCTCGATCACCCAGGCCACCGAGTACGGAACGGTTTACACGCCCGACGAAATTCACGTCATCGCTGATTTCGCGCACCGGCATTCACTGCTGCTGCACATGGACGGCGCACGGATCTTCAATGCAGCGGCGCATCTGGATGTTCCGTTGAGGGCGATCACCAGCGGGGCAGGCGTCGACGCGCTTTCGTTCGGAGGCACCAAGAACGGGCTCGTCGCCGGCGAAGCGGTGGTTTTCTTCAAGCAGGTGCTGGCCGACGATTTCGAATTCAAGCGCATGCAGGGGATGCAGCTGGCGTCTAAGATGCGCTTCATCGCCGCCCAGTTTAACGCTTTGCTCAGTGACGATCTCTGGAAGAGAAGCGCCAGGCACGCCAACAAAATGGCGCAGCTATTGGCCACCGAGCTCGGGACGATCAAGAGCGTCCACCTGACGCAAGAGGTGCAGGCAAACGAAGTATTCGCGACGATGCCGCCGGCAGTAATTCCGAAAGTCCAGGCGCAGTGGCCATTTCACGTCTGGAACGAGAAAACCTCCGAAGTGCGGCTCATCACTTCTTTCGACACGACAGCCGAAGATGTGGCGGATTTTGCGGAGGCCATACGGCAGATGACCGGGACGAAGGAGAAACAATGGACCTGAAGAACGCCGCCGCCCTCGTAACCGGAGCCAGCTGCGGAATTGGATTCGAGACGGCGCGGTTGCTGCGCGAACGCGGGGCGCGGGTAGCCGTTTGCGCCAGGCACAAGAACGAGCTCGAGGCGTCGGCGAAGATGCTCGGCGCGCTGCCGATCGTGGCCGACGTCAGCAAGGAAGACGATGTCCTGCGAATGATCGACACGGTCGTCAAAGAGTTCGACGATTACAACGTGCTGGTGAACAATGCCGGCTTCGGATTATTCGAGCCGCTGGTGGAGCTGACGAGCGACGAGTTCTTTCGTGTGTGGCGCACCAACGTCCTCGGCGCGATGATGGTGGCGCGAGAGTCGGCCAAACACTTCGTCGGCCGCAACTACGGCAACATCGTCAACATTTCATCGACGGCCGGACAACGCGGATTCGCCAACGGCACCGCCTACTGCGCCAGCAAGTTCGCTCTCCACGGAATGACTGAGTGTTGGAGGGCGGAGCTGCGTCAGTACAACATCCGCGTGATGCAGGTGAATCCCAGCGAAGTTTTGACGAGCTTTGGCGCTTTGACTCCGAAACAGCAGCGGCCGGACAACCCATCGAAGCTGCACGCGCCCGACATCGGTGAGCTGATCGTGAGAATGCTGGAGCTGGAGGATCGCGGGTTCATCACCGAGTCAACGATCTGGGCGACGAACCCGCAGTAGTCTATACCAACCTTACGCTCAGTCCGGAATTCGTGCGTCCGAGCGGCGCGACCGTCGGGTCAGCGCTAAGCGGACCGCGGAGATGATTGAGCACTTCTGCCGCGGCAACAAGAGTACCTTCGAGGCTCGCTGATTCCGGACGCGGCTCGAGTGAGAGGCGCGCGCGATAGACCTCGATGACCTGACGGCCCTCTTCGATGGCGCGCAGGGCGAGACCGCGCATGTAGTAGCGATTGAAATCGCCTTCGGCGAGAAGACGCGCTGCCATTTGTGGAACGCGCGCCGTCGTCGTCCCACCGCTGCGCGTGCGACGCGACTCACTCTCGACGAGCAGATCGGATGCGTGCTCCTCGAGCCAGCGATCGTCGTAGTAGCGCAGCGCTTCGTGCAGCAGCCGCTGATATTCCGCGATCGCTTCCGGTCGCAGTCGCTCCGACGAGTGAAAAGCGCCCGTCGACAGATCGTGATCGAGCTCAGTGATGGCGTGGCGACGGGTGGTTGGATCCAGGTTTTCGTACTGCAGAGGCATTTTTCGGGCACCAATTGCGAGAGTCACAAATCGACAACCGCATTACGTAGACCGTTGGCACTGACGTGCTTAGCGAAGCTCTGCTTTGCAGAACTGGCGCATCAGGTTGCCACTCGGTATAAAGGAACCCATGTCCGAATTCGTCCAAGACGCCCCCAGGCTCGGCAACCAGTACGACGACGACCCGCTGCTGCGCTCGTACCTCCGCTGGCGGTTGCCGTCGAAGATGCACGCCGAAGTCGAACCGGACTTGCGCCGACTCGGTCATCGCGCCGCGACTGACATTCTTGCTCTGGGCGAAGAGGCTGAAGCGTTGCCGCCCGAGCACGTTCCGTACGACGCGTGGGGCAAACGCGTCGACCGAATCGAGACGAGCGAGGCGTGGCACGAGCTCGATCGGATCTCGGCGACTGAAGGAATCGTCGCGACGGCGTATGAGCGCGCGCACGGCATTCATTCCCGCATCGATCAGTTCGCGCGCCTCTATCTCTTTGCGCCCTCGTCGGCACTCTACAGTTGCCCGCTGGCGATGACCGACGGCGCAGCGCGCTTCCTGGAAGTCCACGGCGACGACGCCACCAGACCGGTGTTCGCCCATCTGACCTCGCGCGATCCGCGGCAATTCTGGACTTCAGGTCAGTGGATGACCGAGCGCACCGGCGGCTCCGATGTCGGCGCCACGTCGACGATGGCGAGATGCGAGTCGGGAAATGACTACCTGCTCTACGGCTTGAAGTGGTTCACCTCGGCGACGACATCGCAGGTGGCGATGACCCTGGCGCGCATCGAGGGCGCGCCGCCGGGTGGGTCGGGGCTGAGCGTCTTTCTCATCACGCTGCGCGATCGCGACGGCTTGCTGCGCAACATTCGCGTCGATCGCCTCAAGGACAAGCTCGGTACGCGTGCGCTTCCCACCGCGGAGCTGACCCTCGAGGGCGCGCCGGCACGTCTCGTCGGTGGTGCAGGAGACGGAGTGCGGAAGATCGCCACGCTGTTCAACGTCACCCGGGTGTACAACGCGGTGGCGGCGGTGGCGGGGATGCGACGCGCCATCGCGCTGGCGACTGATTATGCGCGGCGCCGAGTGGCATTTGGAAAACCGCTCATTGAACATCCTCTGCACGTCGAGACTCTCGCTGAGATGGGACTCGAGTTTCGCGCCGCGTTTCTGCTGGCGTTTCGCGTCGTTGAGCTGCTGGGGAAGGAAGAATGTGGCGAGGCGAGCGAATCAGAGCTGCAGCTGCTGCGATTCCTTATTCCGGTGGCCAAGCTTTACACGGCGAAGCAGGCGATAGCATTGGCGAGCGAAGTCATCGAATCGTTTGGCGGCGCCGGTTACGTCGAGGACACCGGAATTCCGCGCCTGCTCCGCGACGCGCAAGTGCTCTCGATCTGGGAGGGAACGACCAACGTGCTGAGCCTCGACACACTGCGCGCCATGGATCGTGTCGATGCCCTTGGCGCGTGGACTGCAGATGTCCGCTGCCGCCTGGCTGCTGCCCGCGCCGCCGACCTCAATCCGTCGGCGGAGCGTGTCGCCAGCGCCGTGCAGCGCATCGAAGATTATGCGTCACGAGCATCTCGTTCGGGAAAGGAGTTCCAACAGACCGGTGCGCGAGCCTTCTCGTACGCGATCGCCCGCACGGAAGCGGCGACGCTTCTCATCGAACATGCGCACGCGGCCGGGGATCGCGCCGCCATTGTCGCCGCCCAGCGTTGGTGCGCGCGTGATCTTGCTCCGTTGGTCGATGGCGATGAGCTGCACCGCGCGGACTCGGCGCACCTCGCGGAGTCAGATCACCAGAGGTGAGGAATCAGGGTGGCAACGTCCGCCCGATTAGAAGTCGTCCCCCAGCACACTTTCCTCTGGCGCGTCTGTCGGGCTCTCGAAGTCGAGCCTGTATCCGTCGGGGTCGACCGTCTGCGTGACCCATAACCTGTTGCCCACGAATGGCCGCTTGGCGTCGACACCTCGTGCCTTGAATTCGCGGTAAAGCGCAATCGCGTCCTTGCACATGAAGCAAACGGAGACGCCGACGCCGAGCTTGTCCGTCGGCGCGTGAGCATGCGGTCCCGACCTCCAGAACTCCTGCAGCATCAGCGCAGCGCCGCCGTGCTCGAGCCAACACCACTGCAGCTTGCCGTCAGGAATCCATTCGATCGTTTTTGTGAAGCCAAGACCGTCGACATAAAAGCGAAGCGACGCTTCGATATCGCGGACCATGAAGAAAGGCACTGCCTGCTGAACGTTGGCTTCGGTTCTTGTCTCGGTTGTCACGTTTTTCTCACCCTCCCGAGGTAAAGCCAGTCAGCGCCGAAGCCGCGCGCGGGTTGACTGCCCGCGGCAGGAGACTTGCCGCGTTGAGCAGGAGCAGCACGAACAGAATCCAGAACACGATCTTGGCGGCCGTCAACTCTGACTTGGTCTTGCCGGCCGCGCGAATTGCCGCGTAGACGACGGCGCCGATCAAGGCGAAGACAATCGCCCCGCCGAAGAACGCACCCACTATATAAGCTGTGGTTTTCCCGGGGCCGCGCGAGTGCGCGCCGGCGATGAATCCATTCAGCAAGACGAGGATTGCCGAGCCGACGATGAATCCTTTGCCCGACCCTTTCGCAACAGCTGACACACTCTGAGCCATCTTATCCCAATCCGAATCGCTTCCGTGCTGCTATGACTATAAGATCGGCAGCGCCCTGAATTCCGAGTCGCTCCGTGTTGACGCTCAGATCGTAATTCTCGTGGGCGCGGCGATCACGCTCCCAGTGCAAGCGCACCCATTGGTCGCGCTGCTTGTTGATCTCGTCGACGAGTCGCGCCGCTTCTTCGGCGCTCACGCCCTCGCGCTGCATCGTGCGCGCAATCAGCGCTTTGCGCGGTGCATAACAAAAAACGTGGAGGGTATCTTCGCGCTCGGCGAGCATCTCCTGGGTGCCGCGACCGACGACTACAACCGGCCCGCGAGCAATAGCTTCGTCGATGATGCGATGTGTGACTTCGATCAGCTGCTCGTCGGTCGGACGCTTCGCCGCCGCCATCGGCGACACCCATTCCTGGGATCCCATCGCCATCGCCGCCGTCAATCGCTCGACCAGCGATGGCACGCGCTCCTCACGCGCCTGAACTTCGGCGACGCTCAGTCCCATGCGCGCGGCGACCGCATCGACGACGGAGTTGTCGAGGAGCGACCAGCCTAAAGTTTTGGCGACGATGGCGGCGACCTCGGAGCCTCCCGACCCATAAAGCCGCGAGACAGTGAGAATCGCCAAGGGGCTAGTCCTGGTAAGGGCGGGAGAGCTGAGTTTCCACCGCTAGTCCTGGTAAGGGCGTCGCCGCTTTTCTTCTACCGCCCGGCCGTAGGTGCCGGAATCCGATCGCGTGATTTTCTTGCGGGCAACAAGTGCCTCGAGCACCAACTCGCAACCGGCGGCGACGACCGGCAGATCGTCCATCGGCGCCAGCCCGGCGGTGTTGACGACCTGCATCAACCCGGGAACGCTGCCGAATCCTTCGACGACGGCTTCCACCGGCACATCGTCGGTAACCTGCAGCGCGCCACCGACATCGAACCACATGATGATCTCGTCGGTGTTTATTCCGCCGGCGCGATCCTGGTACGTGGCATCGGCGGCGCGACGAATCAGCTCGCGCGCGATGTTGTGTCCCCCGACGAGCTCGCCTTCGTACTCCAGCTCGATCTTCCCGGTGATGGCGGGCAGCGCCGCATAGATGTCGGCGATCCGTGGTACAATGTCGCGCTCGCCGGTCGCAATTGCCCGGCGCTCGGCGTTGGAGACGACATTCTCCAGAACCGAAATCGGCATCCGTTGTGAGACGCCCGACCGCTTGTCGATCCGCTTGTCGATCCGCGCCTCGAAGGCGACGCGCTCGATCACCTCGGCGATGAAGTCGGGAACGCGAACCTTGCCGGCGCCGCGCGCGGTCCACGCCTCCTGATTGGTGATCGTCATGCCGAGCTCGACAGACTCCGGATAGTGCGTCGTCACTTCGCTACCGATGCGATCCTTGAGCGGCGTGATGATCTTGCCGCGCGCCGTGTAGTCTTCCGGGTTCGCGGTGAAACAAAGCATCACGTCCAGGGGAAGACGCACTGGATAGCCTTTGATCTGGACGTCTCCTTCCTGCATGATGTTGAACAAGCTGACCTGCACCTTACCGGCGAGGTCCGGCAGCTCGTTAAGGGCGAAGATTCCGCGATTGGCGCGCGGCAGCATCCCGTAGTGCATCGTCAGCTCGTCGCCGAGGATGTGTCCGCCACGCGCGGCCTTGATTGGATCGAGGTCGCCGATGATGTCGGCGACGGTGACATCGGGCGTGGCGAGCTTCTCGACGTAGCGCTGGTCAGGATCTAGCCAGGAAATCGGCGTGTCGTCTCCTGCTTCATTCAGAAGACTTTTCCCGTACTTGGAGATCGGAGCGAATGGATTGTCGTTGACTTCGCTGCCGGCGATGATCGGCAGCGCCGGATCGAGCAGCGTCGTCAGCGCTCGCAGGATTCTCGATTTGGCTTGTCCGCGCAATCCGAGCAGGATGAAATTGTGCCGGCTCAGGAGTGCGTTGACGATCTGCGGCATGACCGTCTCTTCGTAACCGATCACGCCATGGAAAATTGGTTTCCTGGTGGCGAGCCGAGTGAGAAGATTCTGCCGAAGCTCATCCTTTATGGATTGCTGTCTGCGCTCGGGTGATCCGAACGCAGATTTTTTTAGAGCGCCAAATGTTTCTGGATAAACGGACAACTGATTCTCCGAGGGAAATTCACAACGTCGGTGTTAATCTAGCCCGCGTGCTAGAGTGCAGATAGACGGTATCGCCCTTGACACTGCTTCTGGATGAGATAAAATTTCGCCCGCGCCAAAACGGGCACTGCGACCGCGTGCACGGACCGGCGATTTATCCCACGTTTGCACTCTCAAGGAGATCGTAAATGAAGCGCCTGGCTCTTGTCGCCGCCGTCCTCGTTCTGGCTGCCTGCACGTCGAAGAAAGATGAAGCCGCAACCGCCGACACCTCCGCTCCAGCAATGGCTCCGGCCCCGGCCCCGGCAGCGATGGATACCGGCATGAAGATGGACACGACCGCCAGCACGACGACGACCACCACGAAGACGACCACCACCAAGAAGACGACGAAGAAGAAATAAAGATCGCGGCGATCCTTTAGATCAGCGCGACTCTTCTTGGAAGGGCGCTACTAGACAGTGGCGCCCTTTTCGTTTTGCTCGATCTGAATGCTGCACTCACCGTCCGACCATCGAGCTTGCAACGTCGTACCAGGCGGGACCTCGCGTCGCACCATTCCCAGAGCCACGCCGCCAAATCGTGGTGAGAGAGCGGCGCTGCGAATTTCTCCAATCACCTTTCCGGTCTCATCGACAAGTTCAGCGCCCTTGGGCGGTGCCGGTCGTGTGACGAAGCGAAGCCGTCGCAGAAACCGATTGACGTGTCCGCGGAAGTGGACTCGCGCCACTGTCTCCTGCCCGATGTAGCACCCCTTCGTGTAAGAGATCGCACCCAGCTCGTCGAAGTTTGCTTCCTGCGGCAGCGTGGAATCGTCCATGTCGACGCCCCACTGTGGACGGCCACTCTCGATCCGCGCAATCTCCCAGGTTTCGCTGGTGCCCTCGGCCACTCCAGTCGAGTGAAATCTCGTCTTCAATGCACCGACGGCGGTTGCCGGGATGAAGATCTCGAATCCGTCGAGATCTATCTCGGGGACGCGCGCAATGATGACGGTAACGTCGGCGAAAGGACGACTGATATGTCCGTACGGCGCCAGTGGCAGAAGATCCTTGTCATCGACGTCCAATACGCGCGACACAACTGAGCGCGCAGAGCGTCCGAACACGCCGAAGTCGGCGAGCTCGGCGCTGACATCGTGATACGGAGCGAGACGCGGGTTGATGTATTTCCGGATCATCTCCTTCCAACCGGGGGCCGCCTGCGCGGAAGTATCGATCAGCAGGGAATCACCGACCGCGAAGATGCGAAGGTCGGCAACGATCTTTCCCTTCGGCGTCAGCGCCGCAGCGTACTGACCCTCGCCGGGAAGCAGCGCGGAGACATCGTTCGTCACCATTCCCGCCACGAGCTCCGTCGCCTTCGCGCCGGAAATGCGAATGCGCATCCGGTCGCTGCGGTCGAAGAAGAGGGCCCCGTTGTGGAGCGCGGAGTACTCGTTCAGTTC
>JBKPDS010000109.1:0-12737 GCA_046727995.1 Gemmatimonadota bacterium | reverse complement strand
CGGGAGCCAGATAATCGATTCCCGTATCGATGATGCCGACGCGAACGGTAGAGCTGCCAAGAAACTGGGCGGCCCACGCTGCTGGGGCGCTAATGACGCGCAGATTCCATTGTCTGGCAAAGCCGGTTGCAATTTCTGGATGCGCCTGGCTCGCGACGCTCTCCTCAGGAATATCAGAGGACAGGGTCGCAGGTTCGTCTGAGGACGGGGTCGCAGGTTCGTCTGAGGACGGGGTCGCAGGTTCGTCTGAGGACAGGGTCGCAGGTTCGTCTGAGGACAGGGTCGCAGGTTCGTCTGAGGACAGGGTCGCAGGTTCGTCTATGGTAGTGTAGGTGTCAGCATCGATCGATGCGATGCCCGGCGAGGCAGCGAGCGTTTTCGCTCCGTCGTCATCGAGCCCGCTTACTGCAGCGATCCCGACGCCCGCGTGGGCGAACAAGATCTGGCCACCTGCGGCGTTGACCCGCGATGCGAAGTCAGACGGAATGCCATTGCCCCTGAAGCGAACCAGATAGTTTCCCGCCGACGGGTCCGAGACATCGCCGGCGGATATCGCGAATGACGGACCGACGACCCTGGGCCCCAGTGGCGATGTTTTGTCGGCAGAGCACGCAGCCGCAATAGCGAGGAGAGCTGACAACGAAACGAAGCGCTTCATGGAGGTCTTCTCAGAAACGGGGTGACGCCGGCCGCAGCATGATCTGGAGCAAAGAAAGAGACCCAGCAGCCCTTTCGAGGCCATGGGTCTCAAGGAGAGAACCAATATTCTGTCTAGGAACTAATGTGTCAACATGTTTGTTTGTAGAGCACCTGTAAAAGCACCGACTGACCCCTTTTGCGAACATCTTTGAAGTGTCCGGCGAATCATTTCTTTCCCGCTTTCTGATAGGTGCCCATCAACTCCCCCGAATCGACCACATGTCCTTTCATTGTGCGCTCGACGTCCGCCTTCGTCGCACCTGAGAGACCAGTGAGTTCGGTATCGAGCGCGTAGAGCTCGAAGAAGTACCGATGCCGGCCAATTGGCGGACATGGTCCGCCGTACTCGGCTTTGCCCCAGTCGTTTTTCCCTTGTACAGAACCCTTCGGCATTCCGCTCTTGGAGGCGTTTTCGGACAACGACGACGTGCCAGAGGGAATGTTGTAGACGACCCAGTGCACGTACACCCGCTGCGGCTTGGCGGGATCGGGAGCATCTGGATCATCGACGATCAGCGCGATCGACTTCGCATTGCTCGGGATTCCCGACCAGGCCAGCGGCGGCGAGATGTCCTTTCCCTCGCAAGTGTATTGAGACGGGATCGATCCGCCCTGCTGAAACGCGGAAGACGTAACCTTGAGTGTCATTGGGTTGCTCCGTGATCCTGTATCCGTTGGCGCCATCGATCTCGCAGCGGCTGCGGTGGAGTCGCTCACCGGCGGCGCTTCGTGCTTGCAGCCGAACGTCAAGAGAAGCAGCACGCAGAATGCCGGGGCCCTCACGTCTCACTCACTTTGCGCACGTGAGGCGTGTGCCTTGCCTAGCCGAGGAACGATTCGAGCGACCGTCTCCGCGAATTGTGGCGCAGCTTGAGGAGCGCCTTCTCCTTGATCTGCCGAACTCTCTCGCGTGTGATCTGGAGCAAAGTCCCGATATCCTCAAGCGTCATCGGATCCGCGCCGTCGAGACCGAAGTATAGACGGAGAATCTTTGACTCGCGTTCCTTCAGTGAAGCGAGGGATTCCTCGATTGCCTCCGACAACGCCTTCTCGAACGTGATCTCGTCTGGCGTCGGGTTCATGTTGTCCGGCAGGTAGTCGAGCAGGCGATTGTCCTCGCCAGGGGTCATTGGCGCGTCGAGCGACAGGTGCACCTGGGAGATCATCATCGTCTTGGCGACTTCGTCCTCGCTGATGTCGAGGCCTTCCGAGATCTCGAGATTGGTCGGCTGCCGACCGAGCTCCTGCAGCAGGGTGCTGGCGCGCTTGCCGATGCGATGCAGCGTGCCGGCGCGATTCAGCGGTACACGCACGATACGCGACTGCTCCGCCAGCGCCTGGAGGATCGACTGGCGAATCCACCACACGGCGTAGGAGATGAACTTGATGCCCTTGGTCTCGTCGAACTTGTGGGCGGCGCGAATCAGGCCGAGGTTGCCCTCGTTGATCAGGTCAGAGAGCGAGACGCCCTGATTCTGATACTTTTTGGCGACGGAGACGACGAATCGCAGATTCGATCGAACCAGCGTGTCGAGAGCATCCTGGTCGTTCTGTCGGATACGCTTCGCGAGCTCCACTTCCATCTCGCGACTGATGAGGGGAAAGACGCTGATGTCCCTTAGGTACTGATCGAGCGATCCTTCGTCGACGGTCGATTTCCGATTCGTCGAAACCTTCATAGCGATAGCGTCATCCTCTCAGAAATCGAGAGAGAGTACGAGTTCGAGCAGCGAGCTAGTGAAGCTGCGAACTAGTGAACTATCTCTCCGAAGCGCTTCCACCGCAGGCGCGTGAGCCAGTCCAAACGGTCCCCGGTGTCGGGCGCGTAGCTATAATAGACCACTATCGGCTGGCCGCGCACAAGAGAGTCGGCCACGAAGCCCCAATACCTCGAATCGGACGAATTGTCGCGATTATCTCCGAGGACGAAGTAGTCATGGGCAGGGACGACCAGAGGCCCCCAGTTGTTACGCGAAGGATGATAGTTCTCGATTGAAGCGCCGCCTACGAGGTAGGCCTTCTGCCAGCGGAAATCGTCGTCCGATTGGTCCGCGTCCTCGGGCGTATGCTGGACGTAGTTCTCCAGCACCGGACGCCCGTTTCTGATCAGTACTGCGTCGTGCATCGAGAGCGTATCGCCAGGAATGCCGACGATCCGCTTCACGTAGTTGAGGCGCGCGTCGACCGGATAGGTGAACACGATCACGTCACCACGCCGCGGAGCATGCAGGGCCGGCAGCTTGCGACCGCTGCCGGGAATGCCGGCCCCGTAAACCAGCTTGTTGATCAGAAGAAAATCGCCCTCGAACAGAGTGTGCTCCATGCTGCCGCTGGCGATCTTGAACGCCTCGACCCCGAAGGCGCGAATCACGACGAACAGGGCCAGGGACACGACGATTATTCTGGCCCAATGGGCAAGGAAGGAGAGCCTGCCGCCGGTAGGCTTTCTGTTGGCGAGCTGGAGCGCGTGGGCCCGTTTTTCTTCGTATGATTCCATGCTGTGTTCTATACCGCGGTGATTAGTCCGGCGTTCCGAGATAAGTGTCGATTTGGGCCCGCTGAAGCGTGCCGGAGAAGTCGGCGTAGCCGACCTTGGTCTCGGAGTAGAACTCATAGACCTCCCAGCCGCCCTCCCGGTGCCCGTTGCCCGTCTGTTTTACACCACCGAAAGGCAGATGCGCCTCGGCCCCGATGGTTGGTGCATTGACGTACGTGATCCCGTTGTCGAGCTCGTTCAGCGCCCGGAACGCTGTGTTCACGTCCCGGGTGTATATCGACGAAGAGAGCCCGTATTTCACATCGTTGTTCACCGCAAAGGCCTCGTTCGCATCCTTCACACGAATGACGGAAAGAACCGGACCGAAAATCTCTTCCTGCTCGAGGCGACTGCCTGGCTTTACGTTGGTGAAGATCGTCGGCTGGTAGAAATTGCCTTTCGATAACTTCTCCGGACGCTCGCCGCCGGTCACAAGTTTCGCTCCTTCCGACAGGCCGATGTCGACGTAGGTCTCCACTTTCCTGACTGCGTCCTCGTTGATGAGCGGACCGACGTCGGTGCCTTTCTTCCGCCCGTCGCCGAGCTTGAGAGCCTTGGCGCGATCCTCGAGCATGCCCAGAAATTTGTCGTGAACTTTCTTCTGGATAATAAGACGACTGGTGGCGGTGCAACGTTGCCCGGTGGTGCCGAAAGCGCCCCAGAGCGCTCCTTCCAACGCCAGGTCCAGGTCCGCGTCGTCCATGACGATCTGCGCGTTCTTGCCACCCATCTCCAGTGACAGGCGCTTGTGAAGACGGCCGCATGTCTCACCTACAATGCGCCCGGTCTCTGTCGAGCCGGTGAAGGAAATGAGCGGAATGGCCGGATGCTCGACCATAGCGGCACCAACCTGCTCTCCGCGACCATGCACCAGCTGAATGACTTCATCGGGCAGCCCGGCCTCGAGAAGAATCTCGACCAGCAGTGTCCCGGTGTGCGGAACGTCCTCGGCCGGCTTGAAGATCACTGCATTCCCGCACACCAGGGCCGGAAACATTTTCCAGGTCGGGATCGCCATCGGGAAGTTGAATGGGCAGATAAGCCCGGCAACGCCAATCGGCCGGCGATAGCTCATCGCCCACTTATTACGCAGCTCACTGGGAACCGTCTTGCCAAACAGGCGGCGGCCTTCGCTCGACGCGTAGTAGGCCGTGTCGATCCCCTCCTGGACGTCGCCGCGCGTCTCGGTAAGTGGCTTACCCATCTCGCGGGTCATCGCGTCGGCTATTTCTTCCTTGCGTTTGGTCATGATGTCGCCAACCGTCCTCAGCACATCACCGCGAGCAGGAGCGGGAGTCCGACGCCAGCGGGCAAAACCACGCTTGGCGCTCTCTACGGCACGCTCGACGTCCCGGCGATCGGACAACGGAAATTTGCCGATGACATCGCCGCGATCGGCGGGATTTCTGTTGTCGAAGTATTCCCCCGATTCAGGGGCGACCCACTTGCCGCCAATGAAGTTGTTGAACTTTTTCATCTCAATTTTGTCGGTAAATCGTTTGCGAGCCGGCGCTTCAACTGTGCTCGCGGGATAACGAGGATCGTTCGATTTCGAGTCCCACGAGCAGGATTGAATGCTGAGTTAACTATGTTCACGCGATAACGAGTATCGTTCGATCTTCTTGTAAAGGTTCGACCGCGGCATCTCCACGGCGCGCGCCGTCTCTGAAACATTCCAGTCGAACTCGCGGAGCTTGTTCAGCAGGAAGGCGCGCTCGGCGGCGTCCTTGAACTCCTCGAACGTCCGACACTGCGTAAGTGTGGCCAGTCCCGCATCATCGAGAGCGCGTTGACCCGCCAGACGATCTATATCGCGCGCCGAGATCTGCGTATCAGGCGCGAGAATCAATAGACGCTCCACCGTATTTCGCAGCTCGCGGACGTTGCCGGGCCAATCGAGAGCGCTCAAGCGCTCCAGCGCATCGGAAGTGAAAGAGCGAGGAGGTATTCCCTCTCGGGCCGACAATGTCGACGCGAAATACTGCGCCAGCATCGGGATGTCCTCGCGCCGCTCGCGAATGGGCGGGACGTGGATCGGCACCACGTTGAGCCTGTAGTACAGGTCCTCGCGGAATTTGCCGGCGGCAATTTCGTTCTCCAGCGTCTTGTTGGTAGCGGCGATCACGCGCACATCGACGGAGATCGGTTTGGCGCCTCCGATACGGGTAATGACATTGTCCTGAAGGACGCGCAGCACCTTCGCCTGCGCGGCGAGGCTCATGTCGCCAATTTCATCGAGAAAGAGCGTTCCACGATTGGCCTGCTCGAATTTGCCGGCGCGATCAGCCACAGCGCCGGTAAACGAGCCCTTCATGTGCCCGAACAGCTCGCTCTCGATTAGCTCGCCCGGAATTGCGGCGCAATTCACTTCCACGAACGGCTTGTTGGCGCGCGGCGACATTCGGTGCAGCGCCCGCGCGACGAGCTCCTTGCCCGTCCCATTTTCGCCGGTGATCAGCACGCGCGCCGGGGTCGCGGCCACCTTCTCGATTTTCTCCATCAGCGCGCGCATCACCGGCGTCTTTCCCACAATCTCGAACGGCGCATCGATCGACTGCTTGAGGCGCTCGTTCTCCTCCTTCAGATCGATATTCACCAGCGCATTGCGCAGCATCACCAGAATGCGATCGGTGTCGAGGGGCTTCTCGAGGATCTCGTAGGCGCCGAGCTGGGTTGCCTCGACTGCAGTGCGAATGGTGGCGTGGCCGCTGATCATGACGACTGTCGCCGTCGGATCCAGCTCTCGAATTTTCTTGAGCGCCTCCATGCCGTCCATCCCCGCCATCTTCACATCAAGGAAGACGAGGTGAGGCCGCCACTTCTTGTACTCTTCTATTCCTTCGGCGGCATTGGCAATGGTGTGGACCTCGTACCCCTCGAACTCGAGGAGCTGTCCCAGTGCGGCACGAATCCCCTGCTCATCGTCGATGACCAGGATCCTTCGACTCACCGGACACTCTTGTAGAGAGTGATTTTGCCGTTGGAGATGCGCACGTCTGAAATGTAAGAGGGCATCACCATCGGCAAACCATTCTGGGAGATTCCCTCCGGCTGTTTTCCGCGCTTCATCTGCGTGAGTATGCGCGGAATGAGCGCGTTCGGGACGTCGACGCGGCCGAGTTTCACCTCCTGAACCAAGAATTCGCCGAGTCCTGGCTTGAGCATGTTGATGGTGCCGCCAAATCGGACGCTGTCGCGGTCGCCGAGCAGCATGCCGATGGGGCCGAGCGCTTTCGACCCGCCGAAATCCTTGAGCTCGACGTCGGACCGTACGTAAAGTCGATCGCCGATGATGGCCGCCTGCGCGTTTTGCGCCGAAGGCGGGAGTTGTTTTGCGACGACGGTGAAGATGTAGGAGGCTGCTTCGGCGGCGGACAGGTTGGCGAACACCGGTCCGGATTGGCTACCGAGGGATTGCACGGCGGCGCGTCCGCGGTCGGCGTCGGCAGCAGTGAGCGGTTGCCAGCCGCTGCTGACCGAGGTCGCGGTTCCGATAGTGGTGCTGCTCGTTGAGCTGCTATTGGTGCTGGGAACGCGCGCGTACCAGTACCACAGGGCCACCGCGAGCAAAATTATTATCAGGCAACCGAGGCTGCGAAAGAATCCTCTCATTTGTCCCGGGCGTGAAGGTTAACGACGAGGGAGAATACCCCCGCACAAGCCGTGCACGCTAGTTGCCGGGGCCGCCTCTATCGAACCGTCCTTCGCCGCCACCCTCACGACGCAGGCCCGGCGTTTTGATGCTTTCAGGAACCTTCGCCCATTGGGGCGGCGTCAGGATCGCCTTGGCAGCGTTGATCGCCTGCGTCGCCAGCTTTCGTCCCTCGGTAATCGACGGCTGAAGCTTGGCAAAGATCGTCATCGGGTCGGGGTTCTTCACCGTCGAGTCGCCCAGAATGTTTGCGACTTTGTCGATCAACGAATCGGACTTCACTTTGAAGGCATCGCCTGCCGTCTGAAGCTTGCTGATTTGGTCCGGCGTCAGCTCGAGCTTAGCCGAATCGTTGATGGCAATGATGTCGAGGAAGGCGTTAGGAACGAGACGCGTCATGCGCGCCTTCAGCGCCTCTGGATTGAGGCGTCCACCTGCACCTCGGCCGATGACGTTGTTGAATTGCTGGCGTGCGGGATCCGTCCCGAGCGTCAAACGCCCCTGAATCGCGAGCTGGAACGGGACTCTAAACGCGTTCCTCGTTCCGTTGGTAGCGCCGAAATGCTCGTTGACCTGGTATTGATAGGTATTGGTCGTTGGATCGAATCCACGCACATAAAGAAGTGTGCGGTCCGGAAATGAGGGCTGTCCCCAGCCGTGAAGATTGTTGCTGCCATGAAGAAGCTGATCGAGCCCGGTGAGCGTATTCAGTGCGATCACGGAAATCGTCAGCCTGCGATCGAGGCCGAAGGCGGCGGGACGGATGTTGGCCTGCAGATCGAGACTCGGTGACCACGGGCTGGAGCAGGTGCTGCGCGCGGCGACCTTGCCGATCTGACTGAGCAAGCAGTCACGTGCACGTTCGGAAGTGTTGGCGAGGAGCCGCGTCATTCCGTTGGCAACCGCAGTGTCACCCCGCGCATTCTCTATCGCCGGGTCGAACACGAAGGCGCGGTCATTCAATCGTCCATCGCCGTTGATGTCGCCGCCGACCAGCGGCGAGAAATAAACTCCGGAGGTTGCGCGGCCAATCGCCGCCAACTCCAGCACCGGCTTGATGGGCCAGGTGATGGTGGCAAGGAAGGCGTGACGCCGCGAGTTGTCGCTGCGCCCCCACTCGGTGACGTTTGGATTTCCGGCAGTGGAACCGGCGGTTCCACCGAAACCTTGCACCGACCCTTGAGAGAATCCCTGCGATTGATCGTACGAGCTCGTCAACGTGTACGAGGCGTTCATCAGGATTCCCTTCGTCGTGATTCCGTTCAGCCCGAAGGTGAGCTGCTTGGTATTCGACCTCAGGTTCGACGTGATCTGATTCACTGTTCCGAACTGCTGGTGCAGACGCGAGCCAAGTATCGACACCGCACCGGTGGTCGGCACGATCGCCGCGGCCGGCGCGTAGACCGGACGATTTCCCTCGTTCGATAGTGTGAATTTGGGAACCGTGTCGAGATTGATGTCGGTCAATCCCGTTTGAGCCACGCCGAGCGCGTAACCGGCATCGATCGAGAACGAGTAGCGATCCCAGAAGCGACGGTTCAGCCCGAGTGACGCGCGCCAGGCGCGCGGCGCCTGGAAATTCGGATCGAACACGGTGACGTTGCGTCGCTGATTGGCAAAGAACGAAGTGCCACCGTTGCACGTCGTTGGGATCGTCGAAGGATCGCTAAGGTACGAAGCCCAGTCGGGAGTCGGGGCGGCCGATCCAACGCAGGTGAGGAGCGCCTGCCCGTTGCTCAACCCAGTTGCATTGAGCGCCGTGGCGAAAAGCTGGGCCGGCGCAGTGCCACGAAATTCTCCGAAGCCGCCGCGCAAGGTAAGCGGCGGCGGACCAAACTGTGACTCACCGATGAAAGCGGTAAATCCGGCCCGCGGGCTGACCTGGAATTCCGAGGGCAGGTTGTCGGTCCGCCGTCCGAAGATTGCGTCGACTTCCGGATTGTATTGCGGCTTGTCGGGATAATGCGATCCCTCGGCGCGCAGACCGTACGTCACCTGGAATTGTGGACTGACGCGCCACGAATCGCCGA
Source organism: Gemmatimonadota bacterium (assembly GCA_046727995.1). Classification (GTDB taxonomy): domain Bacteria; phylum Gemmatimonadota; class Gemmatimonadetes; order Gemmatimonadales; family Gemmatimonadaceae; genus UBA4720. The sequence continues at coordinate 3,820 of JBKPDS010000109.1, read as the reverse complement.
GATACGTGCCGAGATTATCCGTCGCTGATTGCTGATCGCGCGCGAAAAGAGTCCGGGTGAATTGGGTTGGGGTCCCCGCTTCGAAATCGGCGAGCGAGTTGAAGAAGAAGGTGCCGAAACGATTGGGGATGAACCCGACCTGGCTCCTTTGCTCGTTCAAAAGTCCGCCGAGCTTGAAGCGATGTCCGCCAGCGGTCGTCAGCCGGGAAATCTCGTCGCTGACCTCGAGGAGACTCGACCTCGTCTCTTGAGGAAGAGATGGATTGCCTCCGAACTGGAGCGTGGAGATAGCGCTCGCTCCGTCATCGAGGATCGACGCGACTACGACTCGGCCGTCAGGCACCGACAGGTAGCCATTGGTGTTGCGGTTGTCGACCGACTTGTAGCCGCGCAACTCATTGATGAACATCCCGACGTGAGATGTAAGGGTGAGCATTCCTCCACCACCCGAGCCCTTGAGATCGCCGCCGCTGTGGGGAAGTGCGAGGGCGTTGAGTCGCGAGCCGAGCTGGGTGTTACCCCGCCAGTCACCGCGCAGCATCAAAGAATGATCTTCGGCGAAGTTGTAATCGACGCGTACCAGCGCCGAGGTGTTGTCGTTGAGTCGCTCGTCGGGAGCGAGCGGAGAGGTAAGCGGAAGTCCGTTCGCCTGCACGATATTCAGAAAGCGGGTTACCGAGTCCGGATTCGTTCCGAGGCGCTGCAACGTGAGGGGATCCGCGGCGAGGAGCGACAGCAGTGGATCGGTTCGTCTCGAGAAACTGAGCGCGCCAAACGTGAACAGCTTGTCTTTCACGATCGGGCCGCCGGCACCAAAGTTTACCTGATTCTGGGTGTACTTCTGGCCGAATGCGGGATTGGAGTCATCGACGAACTCCAGACTGGGATCGCGGAGTGAATAGCTGAACGCGCCCTGCACATTGTTGGTGCCGCCGCGCGTGGTCGATGCGACCTGACCTCCGGTGAATTGACCTCGCGCGACGTCGTAGGTGCTGGTCACGACGCGGGTGTTGCGAACAGCTTCTGAAGGAACGCTGCCGGCGCCGAAGCTCAATCCATCGAGTGTGATGCTGTTCTGATTCGATGGCTGTCCGGCGACGTTGAACGACGCCTTGGTAGTATCGGTGCCGGGAACCTGAATCACGCCTGGGGCGAGCGCGGCGAGCGCGGTGAGATCGCCGGCGTCGACCGGCAATCTGTTGATCAGGTTCGGGTTGAGATTTCTTTCGGTACTTCCCGGCTCCGGCCGCTGATCCAGATTGCCGCGACGACTGGCGCGTACCTGCACCGTCGCCAGCTGGGTGGCGGTGCGTCCCATCGTGAAATCGGTTATGAGCCGGTCTTCATCGCCTTGCCGCGCAATGTTGCGAGTGACCGGTTCCATTCCGATCGCGCGCACAGTCAAACGGTAGGCGCCGCCGCCATCAGGAAAGACGATGGTGTAGCGGCCATCCGCCCCCGTTGTCTTGGTGCGTGTGATGCCAGTCTCCAGGGAAGTCGCTTCGACGCGCGCGCCGGCAACTGCCTGGCTGTCGAGCCCGGAGACCTTGCCCATCAATATGTCGGTGGTCGAACCGACCTGTGACCAAGCTGTCGCGGAAGGTGTCAGCGCGAGCAGCGCGATCAATGCGTAATGCGACTTCAGTATCACTCAGTCCAGCTCACGAGTTCGGGGTGTGTATTTCCGTCTGGATTCTTACGCGCTCCGCCATTTGAATGCTGTAGTTGTCCGGTTCCTTTGCATCGCGGCTCTGGTCGAGGCAGGGTGTCCTCTTCGGCATAGATCGTCAACTGCGCTCCCCATTCCTGCGCCGGTGCGCGGGTCTGATTTCGACCGATTAGAAACGCTTCGCCTGCTCGATCGTGCGCGACATACGATGTGTGATGCTCGCGGCGGTTCGGTCGGCGGCACTCGTTGGCATTGACGCGTACGACGTTACGGTCGAGGTCGACGCTGCACAGGGACTGCCGCAGTGGACGATAGTGGGGCTTGCCGCAGGCGCCGTCAAAGAGAGTCGCGAGCGGGTCGGTGCGGCGTTGGTCAACTCCGGGTTCAAGGTTCCTCCGCGGCGTATCACCGTTAACCTTGCTCCGGCAGATGTGCGCAAGGAGGGCACCGCGTTCGATCTGCCGATCGCGATCGGGATACTCGTGGCGACCGGACAGCTTGACGCCGGAGCTGTCGCGAGGCGCATGTTCGTCGGAGAGCTCGGCCTCGACGGTGCGTTGCGCACGATGCGAGGCGCGCTCTCCATCGCCCGACACGCGCAGCGCACAGACGTCACGACGCTCGTGCTTCCTGCACCGAACGTTGCCGAGGCCGCGCGAGTGAGCGCGTTGAATCTCTCCGCTCCATCATCACTCAGCGACCTTGTGCGTGATTTACGCACAGGTTTGCTTCCGCCGGCGCGTGATGTCGCAAACCTCCGGAAATCAAACGGAGACGCAACCGACTTCGCCGATGTGGTTGGCCAGCAGAGCGCGAAACGCGCCCTGGAAGTAGCAGCGGCGGGCGCGCACAACGTTTTGTTAGTAGGTCCGCCAGGCGCCGGGAAAACCATGCTCGCCCGCCGAATGCCCACGATCTTGCCCGCGCTCACGGAAGAGGAGGCACTCGAAGTGATCGCAATCCATTCTGTCGCCGGCGTCCTCGCACACAGCACCGTCAGCGACGGAACACGTCCATTCCGCGCGCCACATCATTCTATTTCGAGCGCCGGACTCATTGGCGGTGGATCACTACCGCGGCCTGGCGAAGTAAGTCTCGCGCATCACGGTGTCCTATTTCTCGACGAGATGCTCGAGTTTCCGCGGCATGTACTCGAAGGATTGAGACAACCGATGGAAGACGCGAAGGTAGTCATTGCCCGCGCTGCACAAGCAGTCACCTATCCGGCGCGCTTCACTCTGATTGGCGCGTCGAACCCGTGTCCGTGTGGACGCGCATCCGACCCAACGGGCGCCTGTAATTGCAGCGCGGCGGATATCGAGCGCTACAACACGAGGATTTCCGGGCCGCTTGCCGACCGAATCGACATGCACGTCACGGTCGGAGCGGTGGCACTTCGTGATCTGAGCTCAAAGGGAAACGGCGACGCGTCGGCATCAATTCGCGCCCGGGTCGAGCATGCTCGCGCGACGCAACGGAAACGATTCGCGAAAAGGCCGGGCATGTCGTGCAACGCGTACGCGATCGGTCGCTGGCTCGATGCCCACACGCCGGTACACGCCGAGGCGAGAGCACTACTGCAAACCGCCGCAGAACGACTCGGCTTATCCGCGCGCGGATATCACCGTGTACTTAAGGTCGCGCGCACAATCGCCGACCTGGACGATCAGGTTGAAGTCGGACCCGCCCACATATCGGAGGCGCTCCGATATCGGCCGAGATCCGATCCAGCGCCGGTCGTCGCCACTGGGGAGGATATCCTGCCTCGACCAAACCGAGTTATGTAGGCAACACAAGAAGAGAAAGGAGATGCAGAAAGGCGGAGCGCCCTTGTGGGACGCTCCGCCTTTTATCTCCGAGCCGGGCCTCCGTGAGGAGCCCGGCCGAAGAAGGTACTTATTGCTGCGGTGGTACGACTATCCGGTCGCTGCCGATCGTCACGATACGGAAATCATCGCGACGGTTCTGCTGCCAGCAGGCTTCGTTGTGCTCGGTGCAAACCGGGCGCTCCTCGCCGTAACTCACGAGGTCGAAGCGATCTGCTGCAATGCCGTGGTCAACGAGGTACCGCTTGGCGCTTGCCGCACGGCGCTGGCCGAGGGCCAGGTTGTACTCGTCGGAGCCACGCTCGTCAGCGTTACCCTCGATACG
>JBKPDS010000108.1:0-12042 GCA_046727995.1 Gemmatimonadota bacterium | reverse complement strand
CTGCAGTTGCGACGCTATAGAGGGAGGTGAGGGTGTTCTCGTAGGCGGCGTGCTCGCGTAGCAAGAGACCGGCTGGGTGCCCGCGGAGCGCAAGCGACAGCGGGCAGACGGACTCGCAGCGTGTAAGCGAGCTAGCCGCCGGAGAGAATACCCTCGCCGACCACAAGCAGCGATGCTAGTGACGCCGGGCGTGAGTTACGCCGGCAGTTCGCCTTCGACGATCGTGCGAAATGCGGTCGCGGAGATCTTTTCGGGCTCGAACGGCTCCCCCGCGCGCTTCATCACGCCGCGCACGACCTGATCGAGAGTGACGAGTGGCGCGTCGGCCTCGGCTTGGACGTCGACTTCCCACTTGCCGCGGTCAGGGCCCTTGAGCGTGTGACGATAACGAGCGGTGAAGACTGTGTGGCGGTGGACGATGATCTCGCGATCTGCTTCCTCGATCGGCAAAAACTCGTCGCCGGCGCTCTCGCTCAGCGCCTCTGGCGGCTCGTCCGGCTCGTGCTTGTGTTCCGGCTCGGGTGGAAGCGGGATCGCTGCCACGACGGCGACACCGGTCTCAACGCCCGCCTGACGGAGCGGCGGAAACAGCCTCACTTCGTCGACGGAATGGAGGCCGATCCGCTCGGCAATGTCGCGCAGAAATCTCTCGGTCGTTTCGATCACGCCGGCACCTTCGACGGCTGGGCGGCGGGCTTTCCGGCTTTTCTGTCCATCAACTCACGCTCGACGTAGAGTCTGAGAATGTGCATGAAGTCCTGCGCGTTCGTCACTACACCGAAGGCCTGGTGAGTGCCGCGATCCTTCAGCTTGCTGACGACGAACTCCGACGAATCGACGCAGATCGTCGGCAGCTCGCGCAGAGATCCGTCTTTCTCGGTGACGAAGGCGGGCAGCATGTTCCCGGTCGCGATCGCATGCAGCGCAGTGGCGATCAGCACCGCCATCGTGGCGCGAGTGGTGTGGCGCTTCATGGCGTCCTGTGCGGCAAGCGTGTCGGTGATCACTTCCGGCAGCGGACCGTCGTCGCGGATCGAGCCGGTGAGGACGAAGGGAACGCCCTTCAGCACGCACGCGTGCATGATCCCATCCTTGATGACACCCTGCTCCACTGCTTTGCTGATCGAACCTGCCGCGCGCACCTTGTTGATGGCGCGCATGTGGAGCCCGTGACCACCAATCGTCGCCTCGCCAGTTCTGGTCATGCCGAGTGTCGTGCCGAAGATCGAGGCTTCAATATCGTGGACCGCAACGGCGTTGCCCGCCAGCAGCGCCGCCACGAAGCCATTCTCGATGAACCAAACCATGTCAGCGCGGGCGCGCGAGTGGACGAGAGCGGGGCCAGTTACCCAGATCGGATACCCGCCACGATCGCGCTCCTCAATGAGAATATGGGCCATCAACGAGTAGTCGATCGGCTTCTCGCGCGAGACCTCGCTGGTCATGAACTTGAACTCGCCTTCCTCGTCGGCGAGGAAGTACCCGGTGTGGATGTAGATCCCTTCACTTCCATCTTCGGCACTCCCGACTGCTACCATATCACCCTTCTTCAGCTTGCGACCTTCCTTCACCCAGAGGCCGTCGTCGTCGAGCACGAGCGCGGAGTCCATCCTCGGCTCGCGCGGCATGCGCCAGGCGCCTTTGATGCGGACGTAGGTCGGAAGATTTGTCGTGGAGAAGAAGTTTTCGGGCAGGACTCCGTCAGCCGGCGCGGGAACGAAGGTCGCGTCGGGGGCGTTGGCCAGCTCGGGAGAGTTAAAGTCGGGGTGCCGTAATGTCGTCACACTCTAAAGATAAGTGAGCTAGGAACTGCAGATTGATGCGGATTGAGGGGTCCGGACCAACTGCCAGTCCGGAGTTCGGACTAATTGAGGAGTCCGGACCTACTGCGGAATGCGGATAACTGCGGACTGACTGCGGAGAGCGATGCGGACGATGTGTCCCAGTCCTCAACTAGTCCTCAGTCCTCAATTAGTCCGTAGCCCTTAATTAGTCCGCAGTCCGGACTGATTAGTTAGTCCGGACCCCTCAATCCTCACAATAACGCCACCGGATCGCGATCCAGCGTAACCCGCAGTTGCGCTGTATTCGGTATCTCGAACTTCTCCATGAAGTACCGACCAACCCTGGTTAATTCCCCTGGTTGATCCGATTTCAGGAGAATGTGCCACCGCCACCGACTCTTGATGCGCTCGATTGGGCACGGCGCGGGACCGATCACCGCTACTTCGCCGCCGGCGCGAGTCGTGATCAGCTCGCGCAGCCATTCGCCGGCGTGGATCGCCAGCTTCGCTGTTGAATCCTCGACCAGTCCGCTGAAGACGATGTTGGCGAGTCGCACATTGGGCGGGTAAGGCGGATCGATCCGACCCTGCATCTCGTCGTGCACGAACGAGACGTAGTCGTGAGCGACCGCGTAGCGCACGGCGTGATGCCCGGGAAGCCTCGTTTGAATCAACACCCGTCCGCCCTTGGCGCCGCGACCCGCCCTTCCCGACACCTGACTCAGTAGCTGGAAGCAGCGCTCCGATGCTCTGAAGTCGGGCAGGTTGATGCCGACGTCCGCATCGACGACGCCCACCAGAGTGACATTGGGAAAGTCGAGGCCTTTCGCGATCATCTGGGTACCGAGCAGAATGTCCACCTCTCCCGCGGCGACACGATCGAGGATTCGAGTATGCGCCCATTTTCCGCTCGTCGTGTCGACGTCCATGCGGGCGACGCGCGCCGCGGGAAATCTCTCGCAGAGCAGACGCTCGACCTGCTGGGTACCGAGTCCCCGCTGCTTGAGATTTCTTCCACCGCAGCGCGGACAGTCGGGACGCGGCTCCTCCTTGTGCAGACAATAGTGGCAGATCAGCCGCTCCGGATTCCGATGCAGAGTCAGCGTGATGCTGCAATGCGGACAGGTCGCAACCGCGCCGCAGTCGATGCACTGCATGAACGACGAATAGCCACGCCGATTGAGCAGCAGGATGCTCTGCTCACCCCGATTCATGGTCTCCACGATCGCCTCGTGCAGCGGCTCACGAATGACGGCGCCGTAATCCACCCCGCCCTGCGCCATGGCGGTGTAATCGACCGCCGTTCTGCGGAGATCGATCACATCGACGCTCGGCAGCTTTCCTCCACCAACCCGATCCGGAAGCGTCAGCAGGGTGTACTTTCCCGACACTGCGTTGTGCCAGGTCTCCAGCGAGGGCGTCGCGCTGCCGAGCACCGTGATCGCGCCTTCGGCTTTGGCGCGAACGATCGCGACTTCCCGCGCATGATAGCGTGGCGTCTCGCCCTGCTTGTAGCTCGACTCGTGCTCCTCGTCGACGATGATCGCACCGAGATTCTCGAGCGGAGCGAACACCGCCGAGCGCGCGCCGACGACGATCCGCTTGTCTCCACGCTTCAGCGCCAGCCAGGCGTCGTAGCGTTCGCCTTCGCTCAGGGCAGAGTGGAGAACCGCGATTCTGTCGCCGAACGCGGCGCGGAAGCGATCAACCGTCTGCGGTGTCAACGCGATTTCCGGAACGAGGACGATAGCCGTCTGTCCGCGCTCATCAACGATCCGCCGCAGCAACTCGATGTAGACGAGGGTCTTCCCGCTGCCGGTAATTCCGTGGAGCAGAAAGACGGAACCTTTCTCAGCATTCGCCATTTCGTCGATCGCGTGTTGCTGGGCGGGCGTTGGCTTGAGCCTCGTCGCAGAGATGCCGCCGCGCAGTGCAAACGGATCCCGCTCGACCTTTTCCTCCTCGATTGCAACCAGTCCGCGCTTCTCGAGGGACTTCAGCACCGCCGGAGAGAAATCGAGCTGGGCGTTCAGGTTTTCAACTGATGTCCTGCCGCCCAGCGATTCGATTTTCTCGAAGACGGCCCGCTGTTGCTTCGATCGCGCGAAGGTTTTGTCACGCTCCAGGAGTGACGGAATCTCGGCGCCGAGCCTGACCACGCGCCGCGTTTTGCGGGCGGGGGTCGGCGTTTCGGCGCCGGTGAGCGCCGCGGGGAGCACGGTACGCAGCACCACGCCGAGTGGAACGATGTAGTAGTCGGCCATCCACTTGCACAGCTCGAGCAGCGATCCGCCGATCGCCGGTTGCGCGTCCGGCGACTCGAGCACTGCCTTCGGCTTTTTCTTGAGCGGGGTGATGTCGCTCAGTCCGACGCAGATCCCGACTTCCTTGTCATTGCGCAGCGGGACGACGACGCGCGAGCCGACCGTTATCGGATTCGCCAGCCCGTCTTCAATTGCGTATGTAAATGTCTGGAAGAGGGGGAGCGGGAGCGCGACCTGGATGAAGCGCGTCGCCATCTCACGCACTTTGGAACGCCGCGGAGAGATCGACGGTTGGCGCGGCAGTCGCTCCGAGTCCAGGCCCATCCGTAAGGCGGACCGAACCGCCCTCGATGGTGACGCCGCGGAACGGGTCGCCGGACAGTAGCGCCGCGCCGTCAAAGTCGGCGGCATCGAGCAGTGGCGCGATCTGGGCAATGGCGGAAATCCCGAGCGAGCTCTCGATCATGCAACCGGCCATCACCTGCATGTCCAAGGCTCTCGCCGCGTGAACCATCTTCAGCGCCTCACGGAGACTGCCACACTTCGCCAGCTTGATGTTGATACCGTCGACGGCTCCGGCCAGCTTGGCAACGTCAGTGGCGACGAGACAGGATTCGTCAGCGAAAACCGGCAGCCTGGAGCGATTGCGCACGAAACGAAGGCCTTCGATGTCATTGGCGGCGACGGGTTGCTCCAGCATCTCCACCTGATTGTCAGCGAGGAAATCGCTCATCTGCACGGCGTGCTTCGCCGTCCAGGCGGCGTTGGCATCCACGCGCAGCCGCTTTTGCGGCGCAGCGTTGCGGATGATGCGGACGATCTCCATGTCCCGATCGGTGCCGAGCTTGATCTTTAGGATCGGATACTGGCGCGCTTCAGCGACTCGTCTCTCCAACTCCTCGTTGTCCGCAATCGCAATCGTAAAACTCGACTGCGGCGTGGGACTCGCATCGAGTCCCCACATTCTGTAAACAGGTAGACCGAGCTTTTTTCCAATCAGATCGTGGAGGGCAGCACTGATGGCGCCTTTGGCTGACGCATTCCCGCGCAGAACGCGATTGAGATGCGACTCGATCGACTCCAGCGAGAACGGATCGGCGCGCTCCAGAATCGGCTTGAACTGTCCCAGCGCAGCGATAACTGTCGACACCGATTCGCCATAGTAGCGGTTGGGCGCTGCTTCCCCATACCCCTCGACGCCGTCGTCGTCAGTCAGTCGGACGATGACGTTGCGATGGTGGGCGTATCCCCCGCGTGCGATCACGAAGGGATGCGTTGGGTTGAGCTCGATTGTCTGGTGCGAAAGCCTCATCCGGCTGCCACTGCTTGCGTGGGAAGCGAGCGTGCGGTGCGGGCCATCCGGAATTCGTGATGCGCTGCCGCCGTCGACAGAAAGTTAATCAGCGCGTCGGCCAGATCGTTGCCGCGTTCGTAGCGCTGGGACGGATTCTTCTCCAGACAGCGCATGACGATGGCGGCCATCTGCTGTGGAATGCGTGAATCAACGACGTCTGGTGATACCGCTGTCTCGGTGACGTGCTTGTAGCTGATGGAATAGCTGTCGGCGCCGTCGAAGGGCGGAAAGCCAAGCAGTGTTTCGTACATCACCACGCCGAGCCCGTAGATGTCGCTGCGGCCGTCGAGGAGCTTTCCACGCGCCTGTTCCGGCGACATGTAGTGCGGCGTGCCCATGACGTTGCCGCTACCCGTCATGCGGCTTCGGAAATGTCCGGTGGCGATGCCGAAATCGGTCACCAGCGCGTTCTCGTCTTCGTCGAACAGAATGTTGTCCGGCTTGATGTCGCGATGAACGAGACCGCGCCGATGGGCGTAATCGAGACCGGTGGCGACCTGCGCTGCCACGGCGGCGGTGGTCTCGGGTGTCAGCGAGCGGTGGCCGCCGATGCGATCGCTCAACGTTCCCCGCGCCATGTAAGGCATCACCAGGAAGACGTGATCGTCGACCATGCCGAAGTCGATGATCTTGCAGATGTGCGGGTGCATCAGCTGCGCGGCCGATTCTGCCTCACGCTTGAAGCGCTCGCGCATCTCGTGCTCGCGCGCGAGATGCGGATGGAGCACCTTGATCACGACCGGCGAATCCAGCGCGACATTCAACGCGTAGTAGACGCTGGCCATGCCACCCTCGCCGACGCGGTGCATGATCGTATAGCGTCCGCCCGTCACCTGGCGCAACGCCGTCACCGACGGATCTGGCGGAGACTGCCGTCGATCGTTCGTCTCCGGCATTCGTATGCCGCAGCGCACACAGCGCGCTGCTTCGCCGCGATTCCAGCTTCCGCAATCAGTGCAGAACATGATCAGCCCCCGAACTGCATGCGGACAAAATCGTACGGCGGCCAGGGACCAGTTACCTGGAAGTCGAGCGCGCTCTGACGCTTTGCTTCCTTGGAGACAGTATCCTGGAACATCTGCCACCGCTGGCTGTCGACGAGGAACGACGCACGCGCCACGACTCCATCTTCGTCGTCGCCGTCTGCCTTGGGCAAGGTCACTGTGGCGGCCGCCTGGCCCCGCAGCAGCCGGAGGCTTTCCGCCGCCAGCGAGGCGAAGCTGCGTCCGGTTTCGCCCTCCTTGTTGTTGTTGTGCCGGGTTATGCTCACCCGAGCGGCGGCATGGCCTTCGACGGTGGCAAGCGCTTCAGTCAGTGTGAAGTAATGCAGCTCCAGCCAGCGCATGAGAACGGAATGGGACTGGAAGACAGTGCCGGGCGGCGCGGGCAGCACCGCCGCGTGTGCATAAGCGTCCTCGAGAACGCTGAGGTACTTAGCCATCTCGTCCTCGTCGAGTGGCGTCGACACGTAAGGCGAGACCTCGACGATCGCCGCCAACGCGCGGTAGTGGACCAGAAATGTCCCCTCCGCGAGCGACGCGAGCTGCCCCGACTCGACCGCGGCCACGCCGTATAGTCGCAACGAGTTTACAGAAGTTTGCGCCATTTGAGACCAGCGAAGATGGTCAGACCGAGCGCGAGTTGCGCCAGCATGAGGATCATGAAGCCGTGCGGGTGACTGTGTAGCGGAATGTGCTCGAAGTTCATCCCCCACATTCCGCTCACGACGACGAACGGAAGCGTGACGGTGGCGACCACGCTGAGGGCCTTGGTCGCCATACCTAGACGATTGGAGACCTGTGTTAGATAGCTGTCCAGGGTGCTGCTGAGGAGGTCCCGGTAGGTCTCCAGTGAATCGTAGATCCGCAGCACGTGATCGTAGATATCCCGGAAATAGATCTGGGTGTCCGGGGTCAACATGGTGCTGGGACGATTGGTGAGGACGCTCAGGGCGTCTCGTTCGGGCGCGAGATGGCGTCTAAGCGTTAGCACCAAACGCTTTACGGCGAAGACTTCCCGCAGCGCGTTCTGGTCGAATTGGGCAAAGATCCTTTCCTCGAGACTGTCCATGAAGTCGTCCAGCTTGTCGATGATCGGGAAGTAGGCATCGACCGCCTGGTCGACGATGGCGTGCATCAGTTTCGCCGGTCCGTGGGTCGCCAGTTCCGGCTTCCGCTGCAAAAGCTCAGCGGTAGAAGCTACCGGGTTGGTGTGGTCTCCATGAACCGTGACCAGATAATTCTTGCCGAGGAAGAAGCTGATGTTGACGGTGTCGAGATCGTAGGGATCCGCAGTGGTCTCGCAGAAAGCGACCGTCCGTACGATCAGCAGCAGGAACTGGTCGAACTCCTCGAGCTTGACCCTCGATTGCGGATTGAGTGCCTCCTCGATCGCCAGCGGATGGAAATGGAACGTCTCCCTGAGGATGGCTGCCTGCGCCTCGTCGCGGGTGTCGACATCGACCCAAAGCGTTCCCGCCCCCGATGTCAGTGCGCGCGCGATTTCATCCCGCGAGAGGTTCTGCCTGATATTCCCGGCGGGATCGCTGTAACAGCTCCATAGACGAGGCTCCGGGGAGGGCCGAACGTCCTGCAGCAATCGGAGTGCAGCGGTCATGTGGCTGCAAGTTAGTAGCTACGAGGCGAGTGCGCCCAGATGCCGAACTGCCGCCTGCCCGACTCGATCGGGCGCGTAGCCGCCCTCCAACGCGCTTACGAGCCGGCCTCCGCACCACGACTCCGCGCGGGCAACGAGAGATCGGGTCAGGGTCTCGAAATCGTCGATCTCGAGGGTGAATCCGCCGAGCGGATCGCCGGCCAGGGAATCGAACCCTGCCGAAATGAGAATGAGGTCGGGAACGAAGCCTTTGGTGGCAGCGTCAATCCCACGCTCCAGCGCTGCCACGTAATCTGCGCGCGGCACGCCTGGTGGTTTTGGAATGTTCCAGATCGTACCATGCGGACCCCGATCGTCCACCGCGCCGGTTCCCGGATACCACGGCCATTGATGCATCGAGACGAAATGGATATCGGGCTCAGCCTCGACCAGAGCCTGGGTTCCGTTGCCGTGATGAACGTCCCAATCAACGATCAGGATGCGTTTCAATCCGTGCTTCTGCCGCGCGTAGTGGGCGGCGATGGCAACGTTGCCGAAGAGGCAGAATCCCATCGCTCGGTTGTGAACGGCGTGGTGGCCCGGGGGGCGAACCGCGCAGAAGCTGCGCGGATGAATGCCCCCAACCGACAGATCGACACCTGAGAGAACGCAGCCGGCACCTGCCGTCGCCGCGTCCCACGAGCCGCTGCTGGCTACTGTGTCGGCGTCGAGCCGGCCACCGCCCTGCTCGGCGGTTACTCTGACCGACGCGATGTAGGCTCGATCGTGGGCGAGCGCGATCTCTTCAATCGTGGCGTGGCGACCCTCGAGGTGCTCGACGGAGTGAAAGAGCCCTGGATCCTCTCGCAGCGCGCGCGTGATGGCGCGCAGCCGGCCGACGTGCTCGGGATGTCCCCACCCGGTGTCGTGGCGCCCGCAATCGCTGTGGGAGATGAATGCGGGACGCGGGAAGCGGGAAGCGGAAGGCGGGCCGGCGGAAGTCAGAAGGCTGAAGGAACTTGAGCGCGGCCGAAAGGCTATTCGACTGGGCGGCGGCGGCGGTCGGTAATCAGGAAGATCGAGCCGTTCCTTGCCGCGGTCGACGAAATCGGCGCCGATTCATCGAGGATCTCGAAGCCGTGCAGCTTCACTACGTACTCGTCGGCGTGGCGGAAGTCCGGATACAGCTCTCTCAGCGCGAGCTCCTTGAGACTCCGCACCGAGGCCGACGGATCGGCGTCGACGCGAATGGCATCCCACGCCTCGAGGACCTGTGCCCTCAACTGCAGTGGAGCTGTGGTGTTCGATCCGAGTTTGAGCGGCTCGCCTCTCGTGCGGAGCCCACTTACGAACAGGGCCGCTTTCACTCTCCGGACTCCGTCGAGACAGCGAGCGGGACTGGTGACAGCGTGGCGAAAAAGCGCGCCACCTGTTGGTCGAAGAGATATGTAGAGCCGGTTACTTTGGTCTCGCCGCTGGCGCCCGGGATGGCAGCGATCACCACTTCTTCACCGCCCTGGCCACGCATGGTGATGTGGGTTTTGGATTCCTGCTCGGGGAAGGCGGCGTAGATGCCCGTCTGACGCGCGAAGAAATCTTTCGCTGCCTGCAACACTTCGGCGGGAGAATGGATCGTCGTCGTTTCCTGGAGCGTGCGCTGGCGCTGTGACATCAATGGCGAGTCGAGGTTGGAAAGAGTTCGTGCAATCTAGAACTGGCCTACAGTAGCGACAAGCTTACGCGCGTGGCGGTCGATATCTTGCAAGTCCGCTTTCGCAAAACCTACACGAACAGGACAGACGAAAATGCTGACGAGTAGATCCGTGCTTCCGGCGCTGGCTCTCGCCGCCGCGCTAGCTGTACCCACCCGCGCGCCTGCTCAGGCCACTACCCAACGTCAGGCCGCCGCCAGGACGCAGCTGCCGCCTCCGACCTACAAGCCGGAATTCGGCACGATGTGGACCTTCGACGCGCCACCGATCGACTACTGGCGCCGCACCTACGGATTTGCTCCGGATCAGAAATGGCTCGATCACGTGCGGTTGGCGTCGGTACGTCTTCCCAACTGCTCGGCGTCGTTCGTGTCTGCGCGCGGGTTGGTGATGACGAACCATCACTGCGGTCGCTCCTGCACGGCGAGCGCCTCGCCTCCGGATTCGAATTATGTGCAGACCGGTTTCTCGGCGGGGACGCTCGCCGACGAAAAGAAGTGCGCCGGTCTCTACGTCGATCAACTGCAATCGATCGAGAACGTGACGACCAGGGTGCGCGCGGCAATCACTGGTACAACGCCCGCGGAGCAGACGGCGCAGCGAAGTGCGATCATGTCACAGATACAAACCGAATGTCAGCAGCAGACGCAGCTCACGTGTCAGGTTGTGACGTTGTATCAGGGCGGCATCTATTCGCTTTATCGATATCGTCGATTCAACGACATCCGTCTGGTGATGGCGCCCGAAGAGAGCATCGCGTTCTTCGGCGGCGATCCGGACAACTTTACGTATCCGCGCTACGATCTCGATCTCACGCTGCTGCGCGTCTACGAGAACGGCCAGCCCTATCAGCCGACCGATTACCTGAAGTGGAGTGCTGCTGGTGCGACGGAGAACGAGCTTGTCTTCGTCGTCGGCAATCCCGGATCGACCGGACGACTCAACACCGTTGCGCAGATGCAGTACCTGCGCGACATCGGGTATCCAGCGACTCTCGCCGCGTACAAGAGATTACTGGCGATCTACCCGATCCTCGAGCAAACGGATACGTCCGCCGCGCGCCGCTACCAGAACGACATCTTCGGTATCGCCAACTCGCAAAAAGCAGTGACCGGATATCGTGCCGGTCTGCTCGATACGGCGAGCATGGCCAAGAAGCGGGCGTTCGAGCAGGAGCTGAGGGCACGAGTTGCCGCCGATCCGAGACTTCAGGCGCAGTACGGCGGCGCGTGGGACGCAATCGCCCGCGCTCAGCAGGAGCTGGCGTCATTCAGCCCGCAACTGCTTTACACCGGGTTCGGCGGAAACTCCCAGCTGTTGCAGCTGGGCGCTGGACTGGTCCGCGTTGCGACCGAGGCCGGCAAGCCCGATTCAGCCAGGCTCGTGCAATATCGCGGAGCGGGGCTCGAGAACATCAAACGGCAGATTCTGGCACCGAACCCGATTGACACCGCTTACGAGCGTCTGGCAATCACGGCGCAGCTTCGGGCCGCGCAGACGGCACTGCCGGCCAACGATCCTTTCCTGAAAGCGGCGCTGAACGGCAAGACGCCGGAGCAGGCAGCGGCCGATCTGGTGAGGGGAACGCGCGTCACGGATCCGGCGTTCCGTCAACAACTGGTGCAGGGTGGGCTTCCCGCCATCACAGCGTCGACCGATCCGCTGATCGTGTTCGCCCGCAACATCGATCCTCTGGCGCGTGCTCAGTTGACGCGGGCCAATGCACTGAACGCAATCATCGCCACCAACAGCGAGAAGATCGGCCAGGCAATGTTCGCGGCATACGGCACCAACCTGCCGCCCGACGCGACGTTCACACTCCGTATCAGCGATGGCGTCGTAAAATCATATCCGTCGAACGGAACCATTGCGCCGTACAAGACCACATTCTACGGACTCTACGAGAGGTCGGCGGCGTTCGACGACAAGGATCCATTCAAGCTGCCGCAGCGCTGGGTCGCCAGGAAAGCGAATCTCGATCTCTCAACGCCATACGATTTCGTTTCGACGAACGACATCATCGGTGGAAACTCGGGCAGTCCGGTGATCAACCGTAATGCGGAGGTCGTCGGCCTCGTGTTCGACTCGAACATCGAAGGTGTGTCGAACCGGTTCATCTTCTCGGCCGACGTCGGTCGCACTGTGAGCGTGCACTCCCGCGCGATACCCGAGGCGTTGAGGAAGATGTACGACGGGGCGCGCATCGCCGACGAGCTGCAGGGTCGGTAGCTGCTTGGTGGTTTGAGATCTCGGCGCGGTCAGTCGGCCGCGGATGCTGCTAGGCGAGTAACTCAATCGAGAGAAGAGGGCAAAGGGCGAAAAGCCCTTTGCCC
>JBKPDS010000107.1:0-12743 GCA_046727995.1 Gemmatimonadota bacterium | reverse complement strand
TATGTGAACCGCTGGGCAGCCCTCGGCAGCAAGCTCAAAGGCCTGATCCAGGTTGCGAAGAAGACCGAGGTGAACGCCCTCGTCATCGATGTTAAGGACGACCGGGGCTTTGTTCTCTACCGGTCTCGCGTTCCGCTGGCCCAGGAGATCGGCGCCGACACTGCTGACGGGCACTGGATGTCGGCGGCCAAACTGCGTGCGGTGCTCGACACGATGGCTGCGAACGGCATCTATCCCATCGCCCGCATCGTCGTGGCGAAGGATCCGTTGCTGGCGCGCAAGCGCCTGGATCTGGCGATCAAACGCAAATCAGATCTCAAACCGTGGCTCGACAAGAACGGCAACCCCTGGCTCGACCCGCATCACGAGGAGATCTGGCAATACGCGGCGGATCTCGCGAGAGAAGCCTACGACCTCGGGTTCAGCGAAGTGCAGTTCGACTACGTGCGCTTCCCCGACGAGAAACGACTCGTCGCGGAGACGGTGTATCCGTTGGCGAACGGTCGCTCACGCGCCCAGGTGATTCGTGAGCAGCTGGGTTTCTTGCGCGGCGCGCTAAAGCCACAGGGGATGCGAGTCACCGCCGACGTGTTTGGACTGACAGCGACCGACACGACCGATATGGGGATCGGCCAGCGCTGGGAAATGTTCGTCGACCAGGTGGATGTCGTGCTGCCGATGGTGTATCCGTCGCATTTCGCGCGCGGCACGTTCAGGCTGCGGAACCCAAACGCCCACCCGTACAAGACCATCGACAACGTCCTCAAGGACGTGATCGCGCGCTCGAAGCCTGTTCCGAACGCGGCCAAGATCATTCCCTGGTATCAGGACTTCACGCTTGGCCCGCCGCACTATTACGCCGAGCAGATTCGGGCGCAGAAAAAGGCCGGATACGATAACGGGTTCCAGAGCTGGATCCTCTGGAACCCGAAGAGCAACTATACGATCGCGGCTCTCGAGCCGCGGTCGTAGCTCGATTTAGCTGCTGCCGTTCTTGCGGCGGTCCATCTCCTCTTTCATCTCGTGCAGGTTGTGGTCGAAGACCTTCTGCTGATCGGGAGTGAGAATTGCGCGAATCTCGGCGGCCTGCTTGTCTCGGAGATCTGTCATCTTGGCGCGGGTTGCGTCGTCCGGCGGACCGCCGGTCGCCTGAACTTGCTTGCGCAGCTCGACCTGCTGCGGCAAGTACTTCTCCCGAATCGTCTTGATCTGATCCTTCTGGGCATCTGTCAGCGTGATGTCCTTGAGGAGCATGCCGCCCATTCTGTCGCCACGGCGTGCTTCGCCCTGACCCTGTTGAGGCGGCTCGGTGCCTTGCGCTGCAGCGACCGTAGTCATGCCAACGCAGAGTGCAGCGGCTAGCGTGGCGATGCGAATAGCCTTCATCCTGTCTCCTGAGATGTCGTGGATGCCGGGATGACATCCGGTGGTCATTATACGCCGGTCAATCGAAAAAGGTTGAGCGATTCAACGTCAACTTGGCTCAGCGAGCAAATCACCATTCAAAACGCTTTTCCCGGGACTGCTGCTTGGGAGCTAATGCATTGCCGTTTTTAGAGTTAGCTCACCTCACTAGCGCCTCGCCCAAAACCTGCTATTCTTCCCGGCGCCGACGGCCGGCGCCTGAGCCGGCCGACCTTCAAAAAGCCAGGCTACTCCCGCGCCCCATAGCCGCTCGTGACTGTACCCAGTACCAGTACTGAACTGGCCCTGCCGACATCAACAACTGCTGCGGAGTCGCTCTCCTTCCCGTTGAGCTGGCTCCTCGAGCATGCGTCGGCGCCCATCAAGTACCGGGCGATAACGCAGATCGCGCGGACCGCCGAACCAACTTCGCCCGAAGTCGACTGGCTGCCGTATTCGCACCGCCCGGCGATCAGGCTGGCAGTTACGCAGACTCGCGACGGCATGTGGAACCAGTCGGTGCTCTCGATTCCCGGTCGACACAGCTCCGACTTTACCGGCGTCGGCACCATCCCCGCCGTCCGACGGCTCGCGGAATACGGCTGGACCCCCGATTCCCCGCCGCTGGTCCTGGCGCGCCGGCTGCTCTTCAGGCTGCTCGCGGAGGACAACGATCCCGCGTTCACGTTCGAGCTCGGGACGAAAACGAAAGACGACGACCTCGTCCGCCGCACGCGCGGAGTCTTTCGCGAGGCTGCTGCCGCCACTCTCGCGCAAATGGGGTACGAGAGCGACCCGCGACTGCGCGGTGCGGCGCGCCGGATTCTCGAGCGAACAGTGTCGTATCTCAATTCGCCGTTGGGCGAGAAGCCGTGGATGCGCGTCGGCAATTCACACGTGCTGGCGCCGGAGTCGGCGCCACCTTCGATCTATACGCTGACAATGCTCTCGTGGATGTCGATCTTCCGCCACGAGCATTTCAGCGAAGTCGAGCGGATCTACGACTGGATCACCCAGCCCTTGCCGCGACAGGAAGTAGTTCAGCTGTTCGGCAAGAAAATGGTGCCGCAGCCGCACCTCATCATGGGCGACGTTCTTCCCCATCGTAACGCCGTCGATGCCGACGTGCCGTTCGCGCTGACGTGGCTGGAGACGATGGCCCGTCTCAATTTCCTGCGCCGGAACGACGGCTGGATGAAGCTTTACGAAAGATTCATCGACGATCGCGATCGCAACGGCGTCTGGCATCCCCACAAGGGACTGGACCGTCCCGCGACCACTCATCCCTGGGCCTGGTCGACTTTCCCCCTCGACGACGGCAGCAGCGCTGAATCGAAGTTCACCGACGTGACATTCAGGATCGGACTGATCGGGAAACTTCTCGGCAGAGAAATTGAATTGATCTGACCTGATGATCAGGTTCGGTCGCCGCGACAGCCTCGGTCCCGGCGAGATGTTTCCCGCCGGCGACCCGGCTTACAGCGTGAGCTTTCCGCGACTGCAGTCGGGAATCAGAATTCGAGCAGTAGAGCGCGGAGGTCCGCACGCACCGCCGATTGTACTCGTGCCCGGCTGGGGCTGCAGCGTCTACGAATTCCGGTTCAACATGCCGGCCCTCGCCAACGCCGGGTTTCGCGTCATCGCCATCGATCTCAAGGGACACGGACTCTCGGACAAGCCGCAAGGAGCCGACGAGTACACGATCGATGCACTGGTCGAGCACCTGCGAGAAGTGCTCGACGCTTTGGGACTAGAGCGACCGGCGCTGGCCGGTCATTCACTGGGGGGATCGCTGATCTATCATTTCGCTGGCAAATATCCCGGACGAGTGAGATGCCTCGGGCTGATCGCGCCGGCGGGTCTGACCGGCGTCCCGCGCATGCGCCTCTATCACTTCCTTACTCCGTCGGTTTTCCTTCCGCTGTTCCGGCGCCTGAGATCACGCGCCATCGTCAAGGCGGCTCTGCGACGAGTTTATGGCAAGCGCGGGCATTTCTCCGATCGCGATGTCGAAGAGTATTTTGCGCCCACCCAGTTCCCCGAGTATGGGCCCGCGATTCGCGACGCCCTTCATGCTTACGACTGGAGGGCGTCGGAACACCGCAATCTTCCCGTTGTCGATTTGCCGGCGGTAGGAATCTGGGGCAGCCTCGATCACATGATGCCGAAGAACGGGATGGAGATCTATCGGCGTCTCGTCCCGAACATCGTCGTGCGCGAAGTTCGCGACGCTGGCCACATTGTAACCGAGGAGGTCCCGGAGGAGGTGAACGAAGCACTACTCTCACTCCTGCAGCGGGTATATTTCGGCTAGATGAATGAGCAGAAGACCGAGGCGTCGGTCTCGTTTGTAGACCTAGACCTCGCTCCGGAAGTGCTGCATGCGGTCCGCGACGCAGGTTACACCCATCCCACGCCCATCCAGCAACAGGCCATCCCACTGGCGCTCGCCGGTCGGGATCTGATCGGTCTTGCCCAGACCGGAACCGGAAAGACTGCCGGCTTCACGCTGCCCATCGTTCAGAATCTGATCGGCACCCCGCTCGTTGGCGCGGACGGTGATCCGGTCCATCGGCCGCGGGTGCTGATCCTGACCCCGACGCGCGAGCTGGCAGCGCAGGTGGAAGAGAGTTTTCGGAAATACGGCAAGTACACATCGCTACGAGTGGTTCCGATTTACGGCGGCGTCGGCATCGAGGCGCAGTCCAAGGCTTTGCGGCGCGGCGTCGATGTCGTGGTTGCCACTCCCGGCCGACTGCTGGATCACATGGAGCGGGGCAACGTCAGCTTCGATGATCTCGAGGTGCTCGTGCTTGATGAAGCTGACCGCATGCTGGACATGGGGTTTGCCCCGCAGCTCAATCGGATCGTCAACGACATTCCGCGTTACCGGCAAACCCTCCTGTTCAGCGCGACGATGCCGCCCGAGGTCGAGGCGCTCGCCAGAAAATATCTGCGCAAGCCGGTGGTGGTTCAGGTCGGACGTCGCTCCGAGGCCGCCAGCACCGTCACCCATGCGGTCTATCCGGTTCCGCGTGAGCGGAAGAACACTTTGCTGGTCGAGCTGCTGAAGAAACCGGAGATGGACTCGGTGCTTGTCTTCACCCGCACCAAGCACGGCGCCGATCGAGTCGTCCACCACCTCGCGGACGAGGGAATTGCCGCCACGGCGATGCATGCGGACAAGTCGCAGGGCGAGCGGACGCGCGCGCTCGACGATTTCAAGTCGGGCAAGATTCGCGTCCTCGTCGCCACCGACATCGCCCAGCGGGGACTGGACGTTTCCGGCATCAGCCACGTCATCAACTACGACGTGCCGCAACAGCCGGAAGACTACGTCCATCGCATTGGACGCACCGGTCGCGCGGCCGCGACAGGTGATGCCTACACGTTCATGTCGCCGGACGAGATCTCCATGGTGCGGGCAATCGAGCGCACCATCGGCCAGCAAATTCCACGAATTTCAGTTCCCGGTTACGATTTTGGGACGACGTCGGAATTGTCAGTGCCGGTCGTCACCGAGACCCTACCGGCCGACGTGGCGGGTGCGGCGAGCACTAATGGCGCACCCGACCAAGTCGAGAAACAAAAACGGTATCGACGACCGCGTTCCGTCGCACGACGACGCTGAGATTGGCCGCCCCGTAGCCGATGCCCGTCGACGAATACGACATGCGAGTTCGAGTCGCCGAGAGCTCGACGTCGTGCTCGGCTCCGAGGTCGCGCTGGCGGAGAGTATCGCTGCCGACGCTCACATAAATCGTTCGCCTGGCGGTGTCGATTTCAACCGTCGATCGCGCCGATCGCGCGATCGCCATGTGTCGAGCGGCGCTGAACAACGATTGGATGTCCGCCACTGCGCCGCGAACGCGGATACGATCGAGCAGTTTGCCGGCTTGTGGCACGGCGATGGCGGCCAGTGCGCTCAAAATGCATAGCGTCACAGTGATTTCGGTGATTGTGAACGCGTGTTGGCGCTGCGTATGTCTTCCCTCGGGTGAGTCCGTGGGATAGCATACTGTAGATAACGCGATGTGCTGCTGATCCGAACTTTCCCGGTTTGTTCATACCGTTTCCGCGCAATATGAGAGGTTCAACGCTGTCGAGCGCCGCTGTTTGCGCGCTCGTTGTGGCTTGCGCTCGGGCTGCCCCGCCACCCTCCCCTGAAGTTCCGCAGCCAACGCCACCGCTGGTGCTCCCACCGTTTCGCATGGACAGCACCTTATTGCCGGACCGGGTGCCGCCATTTCATGAAGGACCGCTGATTGTCTGGGGCGCGCCGCCAGAAGGTACGACGCACACGGAGCGTGTGAGGACCTACGACCTCCAGCATCAGTCGACGACGGTACGGTTTGACTGGCCGCGTCACGCCGTGGTGGGTACGACAACTCTCAGGATTGGCGGACTCCGTAACGCCGCGCCGCTGTCGACGGTCGTGATCGACGCCGGCGATATGACTTTCAAGCGCGTTGCCAGCGGCTCACGCGATCTCAAGTACGACTACGACGGACGTGCGCTGACGGTTCATCTCGCCACGCCTCTGCGCGCTCGGCAGACGACGACGATCACCATCGAGTACGACGGCGCCAATCGGTCGAAGGGTGCGTACTTCCGACCGGCCAAGCACATCGTCTGGACCCAGGGCGAAACCGAAGACAACCACTTCTGGGTGCCGACCTACGATTTCCCGAACGACAAGACGACGTGGGAGTTCTACATCTGGACGGCTAAGGACGAGCGTGCGCTTTCCAACGGCCGACTCGCCGGCTCGAGGACAGTTGGCGACAGCATCGAATGGCACTGGGTACTGGAAAAGCTGGCCTCGACCTATCTGATGACGGCGGTTGTCGGGAAATACACCGTGCTCGAGGACCAGCCGTGGCGAACCGTACCCGTCGGCTACTGGACCTACCCGGATTCAGTCGAGGCGGCGTGGCGCGGATTTGCCAAGACTCCGAAGGCGATCGACGTGTTCTCACGCAAAACGGGAGTGCCGTTTCCGTGGTCGAAATACGATCAGATCGTGATCCCGGAATTCCAGTACGGCGGCATGGAGAACGTGACTGCCACCTCACAGAACGACGCGGAGATACTCCACCCGTCCTGGTCGGAGCCGCAGGCAAATTCCGTTGGACTGATGGCGCACGAGCTCGGGCACCAGTGGTACGGCGACCTGCTGACGACGCGCGACTGGGGCGATGTCTGGCTCAACGAAGGCTTCGCGACGTTCATGGAGCAGATCTTTCGCGAGGAAGACCTCGGCGTCGACGAGGGCGCGCTGGACAGGCTCGGCGCGCAGGAGCAGACGATCGAAGCCGACCGCCGCACGCGGCGTCCGATCGTGTGGAGCAAGTGGGTAAATGATCCGATCGAAGTCTTCTTCAGCGGACACATTTATCCGAAGGGCGCGACAATTCTGCAGACGCTGCGGCACCAGCTCGGCGACGCGCTGTTCTGGAAGGCGATGAATCGCTACACGACCGCTCACGCCTACGGAACTGTCGTAACCGATGACCTGCGCAGAGCGTTCGAGGAAACGACAGGGAAGGATTACAAGGCGTTCTTCAATCAGTGGGTGTACGGCGCCGGCTTCCCGGTTTTCCAGGTCTCATCATTGTACGATCGCGCGGCCAATCGACTAGTGATCAGCGCGCGTGAAGTCCAGCCCCGGGACAGCATGACCGGCTTCTTCGACGTCGATGTCGATGTCGAGGCGCGCACCGATAGCGGCGTGGTGCGGTTCGTCGTTCCGGTCCGCAACGGAACCGGTGAGGCCGGTGCCAACCTCAAGGCGCCGCCGCGCTCCATCCGCTGGGACAAGGGCAACTGGATTCTCGACATCACCGACTTCCCGCGCTCGACGGCGATGATGCGGTATCAACTGGTCCACGACGACGATGTGCTCGGCCGCATCGAGGCGGTGGACATTCTGGGTCAGCGACCGACTGACCAATACGCGCTCACCGCTCTCATTGGCGCGACTCGCAACGATCGTTTCTGGGGCGTTCGCGCTCGGGCAGTGGATGCGATCGGGGCATGGGGAAGTGATTCAACACATGCGGGTGCTCCCCAGATAAGGCCGGTCACCGATGCACTGGTTGCGGCGACGCGTGAGCCGGACGCGCGAGTGCGTGAAGAAGCGGCGACGGCACTCGGGCGCTTGCCCCTCAGGGGAACCGCGGCTCGAGATGTCGGAATCCGTCTTCGGGAAATCGCGCGGAACGATCCGAGCCTCATCGTACGAGGAGCAGCACTCGGCTCAGACATTCGTCTGGAGAAGAACGCCGCCCTTCCGCTGGCGAAGCAACTCATGACTGCCGATGTCTGGCAGAACGTGATCCGCACTCCGGCAGTCAATGCGCTGAAGGCAGTGGGCACGCCCGAAGCGCTGGCGCTGGCGCAGCAATACGCCCCTGCGAGTCAATAAAAACGCCTGCAACGAGACCGATGAAAATCAGCATCGAATACTGCGTCGTTTGAAACTATGAGCCGCGCGCCGCCAGTCTGGCGGCGGAGATCAGGCAGCGCTTCCCCGATGCGGAGCTGAAAATGATTCCGTCTCGCGGTGGCCGATTTGAGGTGCTGGCCGACGGCAATCCGATTTTTGAGAAGTCAAAATTGGGGCGGCACGCAAAACCCGGCGAAATACTATCACTACTGGATCAAAAGAAATCCTGAAATCATCGAGAAAGTTGCCGGTTTTGGTGGTCGAAGACGGAGTCAGCCGTGGATTGTAGAGCAGCTTAGGGGCTGCTGAGGTGTACTAAACACACGTCCCACAGGGAGGACAACGTGCCCTCCGAGACGGGACTTCAATAGGCCCTAAGTTCTTTGTTTCCAAATAGATAGTCCCTTTGGCACGGTATGGCACCGCCCGTGCACCCATACCCGGCATGATTCACTGTTTCAATTCAATTCTGACCCCCTCCTGGACGCGTTTGGCGTTCGTCGCTGCCGCTGGCCTTGTTATCTCGGCCAGCGCGGCGGAAGCGCAGCGTCCGGTTCCTGTAAAGCCGAAATCGCAGACGACTCAGCAGACGCAGTCGCGTCGCGATCCGATCGTGCCGCCGGGGTTCTTTCCGCCCGCTGGTATGTGCCGCATCTGGATCAACGACGTGCCACCGGGGCAGCAGCCGGCGCCTACTGATTGTGTTTCGGCGGTGAGAAATCGCCCGGCGAACGGAAGGGTCCTTTTCGGAGACGATCCGCAGAAGACCAAGAAGGGAAAGTCGGACAAGAGCAAGTCGAGTCCAACCGACGAGCTCATTGATCTAATCAACCGGAGGATATCGCGATGAAGTTCCTGACAATCGCGCTCGCACTTTCAGGAGTTGCTACAGCATCACTCGGCGCGCAGAGCCAGATTCCGGGACGAGCGGGAGCCGTCCTCCAGCCGGCCAGCCAGCGGAGAACGGATTGCACATACGCCCGGACCACCAATAGCGTCGGCGACATCATTTTTGGCCGCACTAACGTCGCGACCAACTGTCGGGACGTCTATAGCCGTGAAGACGGTGCGTGGTATCAGGTTGGTCGAGGCCGCGACAACAACTCGATTTACGAGAGACGCATCCGCGATACGAACGGCAACCTCGTAATCCAGCGTGCGCGTCGCAACCCGAACGGCACCTTCACGATCTTCAGTACGCGGGTGGCGAATGCCAACGATAAGGAGTGGAGGAAGGCGCAAAAGGCTCAGCAAAAAGCCTGGAAGAAGCAGGAAAAGGCTGAGGATAAGCAGATGAAGGAACAGCTCTCCAAGCAGGATTACAAGGACTGGAAAAAGCAGGAGAAAGCTGAGAACAAAGCAGTCGACGCAAACTTCAAGGCGTCGATGAAGGCCAACAAAGGCAAAAACAAGTAACGAGTTTGTCAGCCGCCCGGCCACATGATTGCCGGGCGGTTTTTCTCGGAGGATTTTCGCGATGAAAGCAGTCATATTGGCCCTCGCAGTTGCCGGTGTAGCGTCGACGGCTTCGCTCAATGCGCAGATAATCGGGAGCCGCCACCCCGTATCCACCACTCGCACGACGTCAGTCGACGGATCGTGGCGCGTCGTTGGTCAGGATCGCAACGGCACCATCTACGAGCGCCGCACCTACGACGCCAACGGCAACATCGTCGTCCAACGGGCGCGTCGCGATGCGAACGGGAATTTCTCGATTCTCAACAGCCGCACGGTGCAAGGGAACAACAGCCGTGATTGCCAGTTGAACACGGGCGCGACGGTCGGCGGCATCATTCTCGGTCGTGGCAACGCCTCAACTGATTGCAGCACTGATCGAAGAGCGGTCGATGGAGTCTGGCGGCAGGTCGGCCGGGGCCGCAACAACAACTCCGTCTACGAGCGTCGAACGCTGGACGCGAATGGAAACGTCGTCGTCCAAAAAGCTCGGCGGAACTCTGATGGAACCTTCACCATTCTGAGCTCGCACATAGCTCGCGGCAATCGGGGCGTACGGAATGGCGACGGCGACGATGACGAGGATCGTGGCATCAATCGGCGCGACAGGGACGACGACGAGGATCGTGGCGTCAATCGGCGCAACGATGATGACGACGACGATCGTGGTATCGATCGGCGCAACGATGATAACGACGACCACCGCTTCAACAATGCGGAACACCACGGGCGCGGCCGGGGTAGAGGACACAAAGGCAGAGACTGAGTCTCTTGAGGTCATAGCGACGGCCCCGGAGGACGCTGAGTCCCCGGGGCCGTTTCGCATCGGGTGCGATGTATGCACCTTCCAGTGCGAATGCAGCGCACCGTAACCGACAGATACCTCCCGCCGGATCACGCGGCGTTTGTCGCCGCCGAGCCGCCAACGGGCAGGCTGATCGTGATCGCACCGACGCGCGCTGCCTGCGAGACGATCGAGATCGCTCTCGGCCTGCACGTGGCGACGCTGCTGGAGAAACAACACGGGCGTGAAATCCGGGACCTGGCAGCGGCCGGCAAGGGATTCGGCATCGTCGCCGGAACTGGAACGGGCAAAACACTGTCGATCCGCCCGATGGCGGAGACGATTCTGCGCACCGACACGCTGAAGGTGGGCGTCGTCAATCGCGAGCGCGAAGCGACGCCTGAGACTCCGACGTGGAACGTGATCGTAGTCACGACTGGTATCGCCCGTCGCTGGTTCCAGGACGGTGACATTCTTCCGACCGACACTCTGGTCGTCGACGAGATCCATCAAACCTCGGCGGAGCTGGAGCTGTGTCTCGCTCTGGGAAAACGAGTGGGTTGTCGCTTCATCTGGCTTTCCGCGACCGTCGATCCGACGTTCTACGCCCGATACCTTGACGCGGCGGCGGTGCTCGAGACGTCGGCGTTCGATCCGGCGAAGGCAGCCGACGTGAAGATCGTACGCAAGGAGCCGCTGACATTTCTCGACGACCGGTTTCTACAGCAGGTGGTGAAGGAGCGTCGCGGCGTCGGCATGTTCCTGCCCACCCGCGCCGGCGTCGAAGAAGCGGCCGAGCTGGTGCGAGATCGATTTCCGCGCATCAACAGCGCCTTTTATCACGGCGGTGAGCCGATCAGAATCATCCGGCCATTTCTCGAAGGCGAAGAGAAGAAACCCTATTTCCTCGCTATGACTGCTGCAGGCCAGAGCGCACTGAACGTTCATGGCCTCGATACTGTCGTCATCGACGATACACGCTTCAGCAACATCATCGAGCGCGGCAAGAACGTGCTGACGCGTCTTCACCTCGGCGCCAACGAAATCCTGCAGATGGCGGGGCGGGTGCACGGGCGGGTTGCGGGAGGCAGAGTCTTCATCCTTTCCGATCGCGACATTCACTTTTCGTCACTCCGGCCGACGTCTCCCGAATTTCAACTGGCCGGTGACTCGGAACGCGTGGCAATGACCTGTGCCGACCTCGGCGTTCGCGCCGACGAGCTCGAGCTGCCGGTCCCGCTGGATCGCGTCGCGTATCGCAAGGCGGTGGCGCTGCTCGAGCAGCGTGGCATCATCGAGAACGGGCGGCTTTCCCGTTACGGAAAAGCGGTTGAAGCGATGCCCGTGGACCGGCCATGGGCCGAGCTGCTGGTGAACGCCGACGACGAGCTGGTTCCGTACCTGGCGGTGATGAGCTCCATCGAATCGCTGCACCGCATGACGCGCGAGGATCGAGATCTCTCCGGAGTGATAGTCCCGGGCAGCGATCATCTGACGTCGTACAACCTGTACGCCGAAGCGTTCTCGAGATGCGGCTACATAGGTGAGGTCTACGGGTTGCCGCGGCACCTGTTCGACGAAAGCATCGAGAAATGGGCGGAGCAGCGAGGGGTGCTCGTCAAAGCGATCGAGGACGCTGCTCTCGCGACCGCGAGCATCTATCGGAGCCTCGGCATGGAGCTGCCGACGCGGATGGTGAACGCGCGCGATCACATCTACCGGAAATTCACCCAGCTGCTAGCGCAGTACATGCCTTTCGACCTCGTCATCGACGAGCAGACGGCGGATGGCACCGAAGCGCGCGTTTCGAAGACGAGTGTAGCCGGCAGCTGGGGCGCGATTGCCGGGACCCTGCGTTACTTCGCCGACCGTTCCGGAATTCCGCGGGCAGCGATCGAGGGGACGCAAATTCCGATGGAGCTCATTCGCCGATATGCAACCCGCGGCGAGACGGAGCTGGTCTACGATCCGCGTCGCAAGCATGGTCCCCTCACGCTGAAACAGACTCTCGAGTATTTCGGCTTCGAGCTGGATAGCGAAATCGAAACCGTCGAGGAATTTCCCGCCGCGCATGCGGCAGAAGCCCGGCATGTCCTGGCCGAAGCGGTGGCGCGCGGGGAAGCAAGACACTTTGCGGTGAAGAAGAACCGCGAGACGATTGACGACATTCGTGAAGCGTACAAACGATCGGGCGGAGAGACACGGCGCCTCGGACTCGCCGAGCTGACGGCGCTGTACGAGGAGCAGCTCGCTGATGTCAACTCGATGGACGAATTCCGCGGCGCCCGTCTGGCAGTGGATCGAGAGAAGTTCGTACCGAGACCGATGCGGGAACGACTCGAGGCATTGCCCAATCAAGTGATGATCCGCGATCGGGAGGTCGACATCGATTACGATGTCGAAGAAAGGGACGGACAACGCCAGGGAGTGGCGAGGCTTCGCCTTCCGGAGAAGATCGCCCGCTCTTTGACCGAGGGAGAAATCCCGCGGCTCGATCGCCCCGTGCGCTTCGTGGTTCTGCGCGGGCAAAGAGGCGCCGTCCGCGCCGATACGCTGGAAGAGCTCCAGGATCTTCTCGCCCAGCCGTGGTCACCGGATGAAATCCAGGAGTCAGTCGAGGACCGCGAGATGCAATCGCACGCTGAACGAGAG
>JBKPDS010000106.1:0-11375 GCA_046727995.1 Gemmatimonadota bacterium | reverse complement strand
CAGGGTCTGCGACAGGGCCGCGACGACAACTGCGTCGGACGATCCATGGAGGCCGCCGACGCCACAGCGCGCACCGGGGCCGGGGAGCTGATCACGAAGGTCAGTGAATTCCCTTAGTGATTCGGCGATCGAGAGCAGCTGTGGGAGTGGCATGGCGCAAGGTAAATCCGCCTGCGATCAGCAGGTAGGCGCGCGGGTGCGTAGCCCATTAGGGAACTTCGGGCTTGACCCTTGCTGATACATCTAACCAAATTGTATACAAACCCCGGAGGGCGAGATGAGAGCTCTGAAAGTTGGATCGGCGCTGGGCGCAGCGGCATTGCTGCTCTGCGCGCTCACATCCGCCTCAAGTGCGCAGGAGAGAGCCCGCCAGCGCCCACCGTTCATTCGCGTTTATTCGTCGAGCGGCGTCGACTACATCAATACCTCGACGTACATCGAGCCCCAGATTCAGCTATCGGAAAACGCATACGTGTTCGCCGTCGCGATGGATCTGGACGGGCAGATACAGGTTCTGCACCCCGACTTCCCCGGACTCTCGGTCAAGATCTCGGCGCACACTAATCTCCGGCTGCCGAACTTTTTCGCCGGCTTCAACCAGGCATATCCTAACGGCGGCGGTGTCTACAGGTCGACCCAGTTTCAGCGGTACAGCGCGTACGGCGGCTATGGCTATGTGGATACGCGCGGGACAGTGCTCGCACTCGCTTCGCGGGCTCCCTTCAACCTCGACGCGATCGAGAGTGGCGGCGACTGGAACATCAGCGCCATCCGGCGGTTAATCGAGAATCGCACTCCGCTGGAAGCACTCAGTGTTTTAGCGAATTATCTGGGGGCGAAGGACGAGCCAATCGGACGCGATTTCATGCGGTTCGCGGGCGGCGCCAACAACGCATACGCTTACAACGATTACGGTTACTACAATTACGGATATTATTCGCCGTGTGATCCCTACTACGGCTACTTCTACTCGCCCTTCGGATTCAGCCTTTTCCAGACGCTCAATCTCGCACGCCGGGCACGGGTGGGACAGAAAGCGAGAGTGATCGGCTTCGATGCCTGCGGCGTTCCGATCATTTCCTACGGCCCAGTCATTGTCAATCGATTCCCGGTGACGGGGCGACCGCCACGCCTTCAGGGCGACACCACTGTTTTCCCGAAGGGACGGTTCCCGCACGACGCGATGCCAAGGCATCCGAGTGAGGCAGCCGGGAAGGCAGCGCCGGAAGGGATATTCCCGCTGCCTCGCTCCGTCGGTGATATGGGCGACGTAACAATCACCGCCCCGAAGGGCCATCGCAGCGAGCCGCGAATCATCGATGCCTACCGCACGCAGCCGTCGACGATCCCGGTTCCGCAGGGTCGGATGCCAATCGATCGTACGATACCGCGCAACGAGCCGTCGGCGGCGACGGGATCGATGCCCGTTCGAGAGTTTCACCCGGAGCCAAGGGTGGAATCACCACCCCCGAGTCGCGTTCCCGCCTACTCGCCGCCACCGCCGGTGATTCACGAGCGGCCCTCGACGCCGCCGCCACCTCCACCAAGAGTGGAAGTGCCGGTGACGAAGTCCGAGCCGCCGCGCACTCCGCCACCAAACCGGAAGAACTAAAGATCAAAGAGGGCTGCGAAAGCAGCCCCTCTTTTTTGTCGGGAGAAAACCGTTCGACGGTTATATTTCGAAGTTCCCTCCTCCGTCGCCCCGCAAGACAATCCGAGACCCGATTTGAAGCTCGATCACATTCGCAACTTCTGCATCGTCGCGCACATCGATCACGGCAAATCGACGCTCGCCGATCGGCTGATCGAGGCCACCGGGATGCTGCAAAAACGCGAGATGAAGGCTCAGGTTCTCGACACCCTGGATCTCGAGCGGGAGCGCGGTATCACCATCAAGCTCAACGCCGTGCGCATGACCTATGTCGCGCGCAACGGGCAGGAGTACGAGCTCAATCTGATCGACACGCCGGGACACGTCGATTTCACCTACGAGGTCTCGCGATCTCTTGCCGCCTGCGAGGGTGCGATTCTCGTCGTTGACGCATCTCAGGGGATCGAGGCGCAAACGCTTTCCAACCTCTTTTTGGCGATGGACGCAGGACTGGAGATCGTGCCGGTGCTGAACAAGATCGACCTGCCCGGGGCCGAGCCGGCGCAGCGGCGGAAAGAAGTCGCCGATCTCCTTGGAATCGATGAAGAGTCGATTCTCCTGGTCAGCGCCAAGGAAGGAATCGGAATCGGGGAGCTGCTCGAGGAAGTCGTGCGCAAGGTGCCCCCTCCGCAAGGCGACGAGAACGCTCCGCTACGCGCGCTGATCTACGACTCGTACTACGACAAGTACCGCGGCGCGATTCCGAGCGTGCGAGTAGTCGACGGGGTCATAAGGAAAGGCACGCACATCACCTTCGGCGCTAGCGAAGCGGTTTACGAAGTCGACGAAGTCGGATACAACCAGCTGCGACAGGTTCCGACCGACCAACTCGGCCCGGGCGAAGTTGGCTACGTCGTGGCGAGCGTTCGCTCGGTCAGTGAGACTCGCGCCGGCGACACGATCTTCGACGCCGAGAATCACGCCAAGGAGCCCCTGCCCGGCTATCGGGCGGTGCGCAGCTTCGTGTTCGCCGGACTCTACCCGACCGACACGACTCAGTACGAGACATTGCGTGACGCGCTGGAGAAGCTCAAGCTCAATGATGCCTCGCTGAATTACGAGCCGGAGACGTCAACCGCGCTTGGATTCGGATTCCGCGCCGGTTTCCTTGGCCTTCTTCACATGGAGATCGTTCAGGAGCGTCTCAGTCGGGAATTCGATCTCGAGCTGGTTACGACCGTTCCTTCCGTCGAGTACAAAGTCTTCATGACTGACGGATCGATGAAACTGATCGAGAATCCGTCGCTGATGCCGGCGAGCCAGGTCGTGGATTACGTCGAGGAGCCGTACGTGAAGGCGCGGATCATGGTCCCCGCCGAGTACATCGGACCGATCATGACGCTGGGAACGGAGCGTCGTGGCGTCTACAAAACCATGACCTATCTCGACACCCAGCGCGTGGAGCTCGATTGGGAGTTTCCGCTCGCCGAGATCATCCTCGATTTCTTCGACAAGCTGAAGACGGTAAGTCGTGGCTACGCGTCGCTCGATTACGAGATGCTGGAGTACCGCCGTAGCGAGCTGGTGAAGCTCGACATGCTGATCAACGGTGATCCGGTTGATGCGTTCAGCGTGATCATCCACGAGGACAAGGCTTACGAGTGGGGCCGCAAGCTCGCTGTCAAACTGAAAGACCTGATTCCGCGACAGCTGTTCGAGGTGGCAATTCAGGCAGCTATCGGCACGAAGGTGATCGCGCGCACAACCGTGAAACCGCTGCGCAAGGATGTTCTCGCCAAATGCTACGGCGGCGACATTACCCGCAAGCGCAAGCTCCTCGAGAAGCAGAAGGAGGGGAAAAAAAGAATGAAGCAAGTCGGGTCCGTCGAGATTCCGCAGGAGGCATTTCTCGCCGTGCTGCAGGTCGACTGAGTGAGCGGATCGCTCGTTATTCAGACGAGCTTTCTCGGCGACGTCATTCTGACGACGCCGCTGATCGCCGAGCTCGCCAGGCGCGGTCCGGTCGACGTGCTGGCTACGCCCATCGGCGCGACGGCCCTCGCCAACAATCCCGACATCCGCACCGTCATTCGTTACGACAAGCGCGGCACTTATGGATCCGCGCTCAGCCTCTGGCAGACCATCAAGGAGATTCGGAGTCGTCGCCCTTACGACGAGGCGTACCTCGCACAAGGCTCGTTTCGCAGTGGACTGCTGTCGATTCTAACCGGGGCCAGAGAACGAATCGGTTTCGCCAGCTCCACCGGCCGGGTGTTGTACACTCGACAAATGCCGTATCGCCCGGAGAAGCATCATGCGGAGCGAATCTGGTCGCTCGCCTTCACGGATTGCGCGGATCCGCCGACGCGGGAACAGATTCGGCCGCGACTTTATCCATCGGATGAAGATCGGGCGACCATCGACATGCTGTTGCGACGAAGCGGCGCCAGTGAGGAGCCGATTATTGCGTTGGCACCGGGCAGCGCCTGGGGAACGAAGCGGTGGCCATACTACGTCGATCTCGCCCGCAGACTTGGCGATGATTTTCGGGTCGCCGTCATCGGTTCCAAAGCCGACCTGCCCGTCGCCCACGATATCATCGCGGCGCTGCCACCCGGTTGCGTCGTCGACGGCGTCGGCAAATTATCACTGCTGGCGTCGGCGGAACTGATTGGCCGCGCCCAGGCGATAGTGACAAACGACTCGGCGCCACAGCATCTTGCATCGGCGATGGGGACGCCGACACTCTCGATCTTCGGCCCGACAGTGCCGGAATTCGGGTTCGGCCCGCTCGCCGACCGCAAGGCAGTCGCCGGACACACCGGCTTGACGTGTCGCCCGTGTGACAGACACGGGCCACAGCGGTGTCCGCTTGGACACTGGCGCTGCATGCGCGAGCTAACGCCGGACTACATCTCGAGTTTGCTGACGGAAGTTCTCAACCCACCGGTGGCCGTATGACTGCGAAGGAGCGTTACATCGTCGGAGTGGATCTGGGCGGCACTAACATTGTCGCCGGCGCGATGCCGATCGACGGCAGCCGCGAAATCGGTATGCACACCACCCCCACGCTCGCCGACACCGGGGCGGAGGCGGTGGCGGATCGCATCGCGGGGATGATCGAACAGGTCATCGCGCAGACAACGAAGGAAACCGGCGCCACCCGCGCCGACTTCATCGGCGTCGGGATCGGAGCGCCGGGGCCTCTCAACCGCGAGAAAGGCAATGTCATCGTGACGCCAAATCTTGGTTGGAAGAATTTTCCGCTGCGGGACGAGATCTCGAGGCGGGTTGGTCTCGAGGCCACTCTCGACAACGATGCCAATTGTGCGACGCTCGGCGAGTTCTGGTGCGGCGCGGCGGTGGGCGGCTGGAACGTCATCGGCATTACGTTGGGAACGGGCATTGGGGGCGGTTTGATCCTGGAGGGCAAGCTCTATCACGGCTCTTCTGATGTCGCCGGAGAAATAGGCCACACCTCGATCGACGCCAACGGCCGCCGCTGCAAGTGCGGCAATTATGGCTGTCTCGAGGCCTACGCGTCCGGGCCCGCGATAGCGGAGCGCGCGCGTGAAGCGCTGCGCGGCGACGAAGCCGAGTCGATCCTGGTGAGCATGGTCGACGGTGATCAGCGAAAGATCACCGCGCAGACGGTTTATGAGGCTTCAAAGCGCGGCGACGAGACGGCCAGAGAAGTCGTGCGCGAGACGGCGCGCATCCTCGGCACCGGCGTTGCCAATCTGCTCAACATCTTCAACCCGGACATCGTCGTGCTCGCCGGAGGAGTGACGCAGGCCGGTGACGCTCTCTTTCAGCCGCTGCGGGCCGAGGTGAAGAGACGCGCGTTCAAGCCGGCGGTGCAAGCGTGCCGGATTCTCCCCGGTGCGCTTCCCCTCTCCGCCGGTGTGGTTGGAGCCATCGCGACCTTCAAGCTGCAGAAACTCGGTGAGCTCTAGAGCCTCACGAAAAAAGCGGGTTGGCGTGATGGGCAGCTTCGTTTGGGACGTGATTCACGGTCGCGACCCACGCGATACGCCCGTCGAGGAATGGGGCGGAATTACTTACGCGCTCAGCGCTCTCGACGCTGCACTGGCTCCGGATTGGGAGTTCGTCCCCGTCCTGAAAGTTGGGAGCGATCTCGCTGACTCGGCTCGGACTTTTGTCGCCCACCTCGATCGCGCCGCGCAAGGAGCGGCACCGATCGAGGTGCCCTACCCGAACAATCGCGTCGTGCTCTATTACCAGAGCGACGAGCGTCGCTGCGAGATGCTGAGCGGCGGAGTGCCCAAATGGCACTGGCTGGGACTCAAGCCACTGCTCGCCGATCTCGACGCGCTCTACATCAATCTGATCAGCGGCTTCGAGCTCGACCTGGAGACGGCGCAGCTGATTCGACAGAACTTTCGCGGGCCGATCTACTGCGACCTGCACTCGTTGCTTCTCGCCGTGCAGCCCGATGGAATGCGAACATTGCAACCATTGCCGAATCCCGCCGCCTGGATGCGCTGCTTCGATTTCGTCCAGGTCAACGAGGATGAGATGAGCATGATGGCGCCCGACCCGATGGGCCTGGCAGCCATCGCATTTGCCAATGGCGTCAACACTCTCGCCATAACGCTCGGAAGTCGCGGCGTGGTTTATTTCGCAGCATCCTGGTTCAACAGACTCGCCGATCTGCAGCGGCCGTCGCTGAGCGCGGCACCTGGCGCAATTAGAACCGCGCGGGTGCCGGCCAAGTCGCCGCGCCACGGTCCGGGCGATCCAACCGGCTGCGGAGATGTGTGGGGCGCAACCTATTTCTCGCGCCTGCTCGCCGGTGATAGTTTAGACGCGGCAATCGACCGCGCATTGGACGCGGCGACCCTGAACGTTGATCATCGCGGCGCTACCGGTCTCGCCGACTATCTTCGCGGAGAGCTCAGCATCAAGTGACCACAATCATCAACGTTCCACATTCTCTCGAGGACAAGTCGTTCGAGCAGGTGCTGGAGCAGATCGCGCCGTTGCCCCTCGACGAGAAGATCATCGTGGACACCAGGCATGCGCGCTGGGCTTCGCCTTACGGGCTCACGGCTCTGCTGGCGCTCGCGCAGTCGAGAGCCGAGCGTCCGATACTGTATGTTCCGGAGGCCGAGAATGTCAGCAGCTACTGGTCGCGGATGGATTTCTTCAAGCACGCGGCAGAGCTGTACGAGATTCAGGGGCGCGTGAAGTCTGCCAAAGCCACCGAGACGAGCGTGCTTCTTGAAGTGACTTCTATCTCGAAAAGCGACGACGTCCACGAGGTCGTGGACAAGATCCAGCAGCGGGCGCAGGATGCACTGGTCAAGAACCTGAACCTCGACGCGAAGATCACCATGCGCTTCACGATGGCGTTGTCCGAAGTCTGCCAGAACATTGTCGAGCACGCCGGTCGCGGCGGCTGGGTCGCCGTCCAGACCTATACCTGGCGCGTGCGACTCGGCGGGCGGAAAGTGGTCGTCATCGCCGTCGCCGATCCAGGAATCGGTTTCCGCAAGTCACTGGAGTCCGCCCCGGGATTTCAAAGGAAGGATCGCTGGGACGACGGCCAGGCGCTGGAAGAAACCGTCATGCGCGGCGCATCCCGGTTCAGGGATCCCGGCCGAGGTCAAGGCCTTGCCGGAGTGAGGCGATTTGTAGGAAACTGGGATGGTAAACTTTCCATCCGCAGCGGGACGGCCCGCATCGCCGTTTTGCCGAAAGGCGATTGGGACGAGGACGAGCCACTGCTGGAGGATCTTCCGTACTTTCCAGGCGCACAGGTGCAGATAACGATTCCGGAGCGAGTGGCGTGATCAATCACATCGACGTGAGCTCAATGTTGCGAAAGAGCGTCTGCGAGCTCTACTCGAACCTAGTCACGCGGCCGACCGGCGCCGCCGTACGCTGCGAGATCGAGCAGGAGCTGGATCGGATTGGCGACCGCGCCCTGACCGTCATCGACTTCTCCCACGTCGGCCTGCTCGATTTTTCCTGCGCCGACGAGATCGTCGCGAAGCTGCTGCTGCAGTACGTGAGCACCGATGCACCGCGGCGCGAAGTCTATTTCGTGTTCCGCGGCATCAGCGAGTCGCACATGGAAGCAATCGAGGCGGTCCTGGAGCGCCACAAGCTGGCGCTCGTCACCCAGCACGCTGACGGTGGAACGCGGCTGCTCGGCATCATTGGACTCGAGGAGCGGCGGGCGTGGGAGATCATCTCCCAATTGGGCGCGGGCGCGGTGGCGGACGTCGCCGAGGCGACGGGACTTTCCCGCGATGCGGCCGCAAAAATGCTCGATACCCTGTGGCGTCGCCGGCTGCTGATTCGTTACGACGACGGATACGTCGCGGTGGGAAGCGCGACGATTCGCTCGGAGCCGATGAGACTCGACGCATGATCAGCGACCTTCGGCCCGGGCTGATGGTCTCCCAGTACATCGCCACCCGCGCCGGCGACCAGGACCGCGGCCCGCTGATTCGTCTCCACCCAAGCGAAGCACGCAAACGGCTGGTGGAAGACGGCGAGCTCGTCTGGGTTTACACTCCTCGACGTCACGAGCTGGCGGTGTTGGTCGTCGATGATTCGGTGAGTCCCGGAACCGTCGTCGCCCGCGACATCCTGGGAGTCGCCCCAGCGGAGATCCTCCGCGTCGTCAAACACGATTTCGACGCGGGACGCACTACGAAAAACCTCGGATAGGAGAAGCTCTTGGCAGAAGTGACACGCAAGCTGGGACTGTCGACAACGGCGATTCACGGCGGCGCGGCACCACCGAGTCCGGGTACGGGCGTCACATCTCCACTCGTTCAGTCCGTCAACTTCGTCCAGGACACCGGGACGAGCGAGGGACTTCGCTACACGCGCTACGGGAATACCCCGAACGCAGAAATCATTCAACGCCGTCTGGCGCAGCTCGAAGGATCGGAGGCTGCGCTCGTCCTCTCCAGCGGAATGGGAGCCACCGCATGCGCGATGCTCGCCTTGCTGCGGGCCGGCGATCACATGGTTTCCAGCTCGTGGATCTATGGTGGAACGCGAAAGCTTTTCACCGAAGACCTGCCGGGAATGGGGATCGAAGTCACGTTCTGCAACCCCTTGGAGCCGCGGGGGTGGCGTAAGGCGTTGCGCAAGAACACACGGGTGATCTTCCTCGAATCACCCGTGAACCCCACCTGTCGCGTCCTCGAGCTCAATTCACTCCAGAGTCTGGCGCACTCTGAGGGTATCGCTCTCGTCGTCGATTCGACCTTCGCCAGCCCGGTGAACTTCCGGCCCATCGAGCACGGCGTCGACGTCGTTATCCACTCGGCGACCAAGTACCTGAACGGCCACCACGACATCCTCGCCGGCGTCGTCTGCGGCAACGAGCCGTTCATCGACGAAGTGCGTCGGAAGATGATGGTGTGGGGCCAGGCTCCCGATCCGTTCGCCTGCTGGCTCCTCGAGCGCGGGCTGAAGACCATCGACGTCCGCGTCAAGCGCCAGAACGAGAACGCGATGCGGATCGCCGAGTGGTGCGCCAAGCGACCAGAGATCGCGAAGGTGCATTATCCCGGTCTGCCATCGCATCCCGATCACGAGATCGCCAAGACACTGCTCGACGGCTTTGGCGGGATGATGGCGATCGAGCTCAAGGGCGGAGGACCTTCGGCGATCCGGTTCATCCACGCGCTCAAGGTGTTCACCTACGCCGCCAGTCTGGGAGGCGTCGATTCACTCGTCATCGAGCCGCGCTACAGCTCGCACGAGCACATGACCTCCGAGGAGCGCGCCAAAATCGGCATTCCGGACGGGTTCCTCAGACTGAGCATCGGAATCGAGGACGCTGAAGACCTGATAGCCGACATAGAACAGGCCCTTCAGCAGTAACCCATGATCCGCCTCACCGAAGTCGCCAAGGAATACCCGCGCTCGGGTGTCGCTCTGGCGCACATCAACTTCCAGGTCAGGAAGGGCGAGTTCGTCTTCCTCACCGGACCGAGTGGCTCGGGCAAGACGACGATCCTCAAGCTTCTTTACATGGATGACAAGCCGAGCCAGGGCGAAGTCTGGATCAACGGCGTCAGCTCGAAGAACGCCAGCAGCCGCGACATTTCCCGACTGCGCCGACGCATCGGCATCGTGTTCCAGGATTTCCGCCTGCTCGAGGATCGGACCGCGGAAGCCAACGTTCGCTTCGCCCTCGAGGTAACGGGTGCGCCGAAGACGACCATACGCCCCAAAGTCGCCCGCGTGCTCACCCAGGTAGGACTGGCGTCGAAGGCAGCGAACTTCCCCCGGGAGTTGTCAGGCGGCGAGCAGCAGCGCGTGGCAATCGCGCGGGCGCTCATCCACGATCCGTTCGTGCTGATCGCGGACGAGCCGACAGGAAATCTGGACGAACGCGCGACGCGGAGTGTGTTTCAACTGTTGCGCGACATCAACGCGTCCGGCACCGCCGTCGTCATGGCGACGCACGATCTCGACCTGGTTCGCCGGTCGAACTACCGAACGATCGAGCTGAATCACGGGCGGGTCGTGTTCGACTCGGCAGAAGCGCCGATTGCAGGACATTTCGACGAGCCCGTCGAGCTGCGCGACACGCCAAGCGAGTCGACGGAGACGATCTAGTGCGTTCCGCACGTGAAGCGCTGACGGCCTCGCGCCGCGCGCCGCTCCTGAGCGCGCTCGGCGTGGTGACGATTGCTTTCTCTCTTTTTGCTTTCGGCCTGTTCGGGCTGGTCGCCATCAACATCAGGAAGGCTCTCGATCAGGTAGAGGAGCGGGTCGAGGTACGCGCGTTCGTGAGCGATAGCGCCGATATCGAATCAGTTGCCGCCGCAATGAAGGACATCGGCGAGTTCCCGGAAGTAAATCGGGTGGATTACGTCTCCAAGGAGCAGGCTCTCGAGCGCGCGCGTAAGGAAATGGGAGAGTTCGCCGACGTGTTTGAAGCCGGGGTTCTTCCCGCTTCCATCGAAGTCCACCTGCGGCCGGGACAGCGGAGTCCGACGGCGGTCAAGTCCGTCGCCGATCGCATCAGGAGCTATCACTTCGTCGATGACGTACGCTACGGCGAAGAGTGGGTAGAAAAACTCTATCACCTGCGCAACATCGCCACCGTCGCCGGAATCGCCCTGGGAGTCGCCTTCGCGGCGGTCGCAGTCATCATCATTGGCGCGACGATTCGGATGACGGTGCTCGCGCGCGCGAAAGAGATCAGCATCATGCGCCTTGTCGGCGCGACCGACATGTTCATCCGTCTTCCCTTCCTCATCGATGGACTCGTCAAGGGAGTGCTCGGCGGCCTGCTCGCGCTTCTCCTCGTCTGGGTCGCCAACCGGATCGTCAACGAATACTTCATGCAGACGATCTTCTTCAACCGGGAGTTGATTTTTCTCGGCGTCGTCGGCGGGGCGCTAATGGGAGTGCTGGGCAGCATCGTCTCGGTGGGGAGACATCTACGCCGCGTCTGATGCGCTGCTCGCTGGCAATCGTTGGGCTGCTGCTTCCGGTTTCTGTGGCGCTCGCCCAGGGCACGGAGAGCGCTGAAGCGCGGGTGAATGCCCAGCGCGACGAGCTCGCCCGCATTCGCGCCGAGCGGGACTCGCTGGAGAGGAAAATGAGCGGGCTCCAGAACACGGCGCACGAGCTGCGCGACGAAGTGAGCCTCCTCGATCGACAGCACGATGCCACGTCGCGGATGGTGAAGTCGCTCGATAATCAGCTGGTGGCGATCACCGACGAAGTGACGACGACGACGAACGACCTGGAGGCGTCCGAGAGCGAGGCGAAAATCAAG
>JBKPDS010000105.1:0-18489 GCA_046727995.1 Gemmatimonadota bacterium | reverse complement strand
GCCGTACACCGTCACGTCAGGCGCCTCGACCACAGAAGTGACAAACTGCGAGAACGTTTTCGTAGTGGCAGGAATCAGCACATCACAGTCTCTGCAAGCATCCGATTGCAGCGCGGCTGGCATTTTTTCAGACGACTACATCATATACCTGCAGGCCGGACAATCGATCACCGTGTCCATGACATCGACGGCGTTGGATTCTTACCTCGAGATCTACGCGAATGCAAACTCGACCCTGCTCGGCTCGAATGACAGCGCCGATGGCACCACGCAAAACGCTCAACTGCTGTTCACCGCACCCTCCGCCAACTATTACATCATCAAGGCGCGCTCGGCCGCGGCCGGCGCGACCGGCGCCTACACGCTCGCCATTCAATAATCTCGCCGGGCTTATCGCGTCTTCGCTGCTGAATCGAGTGCGAAAAACGGCGACTTGATAACAGGCCGGTTCTGATCGTAGGAGCGTCTGGTGATCAGCGCGACGGTGCTGTCCCGTCCAAGCCAGTTATCAACTCCATTCGAATCGAGCAGCTTGTATCTGCGCGCGAGCTCCGCCCGATACCATTTCGCCGGCAGCAACGGGATCGTGACCACCGTCACGTCTTTGCGTGTACCCTCGGCTTGCTGCAGATACCACAGAGGATAGGTGTCATTATCGCCGAGGGCGAGGAACACTCCTGACGGCGGCACGCTGGCCAGCATCTCGGCTTCATCCACTCTGGCCTTGGTTTCCACGGGATCGTTGCGCCGATCGACGGCAGTCCAGTTGAGGAGCGCCGGCGCGAACGGCATCAGCATCGCCACCATGTTGAACGGCGTCACGAGAAGTCGCGAAAGACGAATCGCGCCGAACCCAGCCCAAACTCCCCAGCAGGCGAACACCCAGAAAAAGAAATAGTCGCGTTCCCGCGCTTCGTGCGGTGAGCTCGCTGGCAGAAGACCCACCCCGTACGAAGGGCCTGCCTTCAGATTCAGGTAGATCACGACGCCAAGCGATGACACGAAAAACAGCAGCGCCAGCGCGCGCCAGCTGCGGCGATCCAGGGTTCGGTGGAACGCGAAGCCGCATAAACCGACCACTGCATACAGCACGGTGATCGGAGTCCGCCACCAGCTCGGCGGGGCCTCAGGAGCGAGGGCTTTGGCGAATTGCCAATCCGCGTACTCGACGACGTTTCCCAACTGGAGATAAAACGGCGCACGCCTCGGCCACAGCGGCGCCACGTCGTACTGGCGCCGAAGGAGAACGTCCAGGAGCGAGCTAACCGTCGACGGGTTTCCCTGATTGATCGCTGGATCGTGTCTGGCGCGAATCACCAGAAACGCGATAGCGGTCATGCCGACCAGTGCCACGAGGATCGACGCGCGCAGCAATTTGGTGAATGAGTGAGCTTCGCGGCGTCCATCGACGTAGCGCCTGCCCACGGGAACGGCGAAGTATCCATCACCCGTGCTGAAGACGAGGAGGATCGCGCTCGGAACGACTAGTAGTGCTGTGAGATGGAGAGTCCACGACAGGCCGGCGAGATAAGCAGCGAGCAGCGCCCAACGCGCGTCGGAGTTCCTGCCTGCCCGGTCGGCCGCCCACAGAATCATGCAGCCAAATAGAAATGCTACCGCATAGACTTCGGTTTCAGTGGCGCTGAGCCAGACCGTCGTCATCAGTCCCGCGGTCAGTCCAGCTGCGGTGGCGGCAAATCCGTCCTCGGTCCAGTTGGCGAGAAGATTGGTGAGGATTCCGCAGGCGAAGGCGGTGCAAAACGCGGATAGGAGATTGATCGAGCGAGCAAACCCGAAGACTGGCGCGAAGATGAGACTCCATACCTTTCCTATCAGCACGTAGAGCGGAGTCCCCGGCGGGTGCGGGATGCCAAGCGAATGAATGGCAGCGAGGAACTCACCCGAATCCCACAGCGTTACGCCGGGGGCAAGGGTGAGCATGTAGACAAACAAAAGAAGTACGGCGGTCGTCCAACCCGGCGAAGGAAACCGTCTTATTGGGAGCGCCTCGAGGTAGAGTATCGGTTCAAAAATAATTTAGCGGCTCGGGAGTTGCCCGACGCGGACGAGGTCATCGGTTACGCAAACGACTCGGCAGGAGGCATTACGTACGCGATCGCTCACGCCTCAACAGCACTGGCACTGAAAAGAAAATTCCCGAGAGTCGGACTGTGGCCCCTTCTCATCGCCGTTCAGTTCGTCGAGTTGCTATGGGTGCTCTTCGTCTATCTCGGAATCGAGCACACGCGGATCACGCCCAACGCCATCCATCTCGATTCTCTGCCCTACTCCCATTCCATCGGAACGGGAGTGTTACTGGCAGCGCTGGCGTTGGCTTTTGGCAAGACGGCACGGCGCAGCAATGTCGGCGCCGCGATCGCGCTCGGAATCCTCTCTCATATCGTGCTCGACATCATTCATCACGAGCCAAACATCAACTTGCTCCCAATCCAGTGGGGTCCGCGACTGGGGCTGAATCTGCAGGGCTACCCCGTCCTCGATTTTCTGGTGGAGCTCGTCTTCTGCATCGCGTGCTGGGCGTACTTTCGCGGCACCCGGGCATTGCTGATCGGGATCATCATTTTCAATCTCATCAACATCCCGCTGATGTTCCCTCGAGCGAACGCATTTACGCCGTTCATGGAACATCACAACCTTCTGCCGACCCTCATCCTGATTCAGATTGTGGCGACGTGGCTGGTCGTCTGGTGGTTCGGGCGTGGAACCATGATTCTGGAAGACGCTTTTCCCCCCGCCGCTCCCGTAACTACTTCGCGAGGAGCTCTGACTCCTCCGGGGTGAGCGCCCACGCGGCGTCGAGCGCCAGCCTGTTCGGCCGCACACGATGGACGCGGAATATTCGCGCGCCGGCAAAGAATGCGACGACGTTTACTCCGACAGTCGTCATGTCGCGATCGTCGTTGGAGATTGACTGCGGGGCGAGCGTCGTTCCCGCCGCAGTGCTCACGCCTGAGGTATACCGAATGAGCTCGGCGATTACTCGTTTGCGGGAAGCGCCGACAAGCACCGGATAACCCAGGGCAACGATCCGGTCCAGCTGGACGAGTGCCGCCAGGGAATGTCCCGTTTGCTTGGAGAAGCCAATTCCTGGATCGACCGCTATGCGCGCGGGATGAATGCCCGCGCGCTGCGCGGTCTGAACGCTTTCCTCCAGCTCCGAGATGATTTCACCGACCGGATCACGTCCGTACACCGCGTTATCGTAGCTCGCCATGTCAGCTACGGTGCCGCGCGAATGCATCAGCACCACGCTACAGCCCGCTTCAGCGCAGACGCGCGACATTTCCGGATCGAGTGACATGCCCGACACATCATTTACGACGGAGGCGCCCTCAGCGAGCGCTGCCTTTGCCACTTCCGCCTTCACGGTATCGATGGAAATCGCGATGTCGCTCCACCGGGAACGAATTCCGCGAATCACTGGCAAGACACGTTTGAGCTCTTCGCGCGGTGGAACCGGCTGCGCGCCGGGACGCGTGGATTCGCCGCCGACGTCGATGGCGTCGACGCCTTCGGTGATCATCCGGTCGGCCTGAGCGATCGCCGCGTCCGTGGAAACGAAATTACCCCCGTCGCTGAAGCTGTCGGGGGTAACGTTCAGAATTCCGAAGATGGTTGGCCGCTGGGACTTTGACGGCCAGGCGAAACTCACGCCGGCGCTACCTCCGGTCCTCCGAAGAGAGGCGGCTTGGACGGCTTGGGATGCATCACCGGCGTCGCAAGCGCGGGCGCGGACGGCGGCGGACTGACCGGACGCGGCGGCAGCGTTTCACCTCGAGCGAGCGCAGCGACTTCGTCGCCGGTGAGCGTCTCTCTGTCGAGCAGGGCGGCAGCCACCGTGTGAAGCAGCTCCATGTTCTCCTGGAGCACCTGGGTTGCCCGCGTGTAGGCTTCCCTGATCACGCGTGTGACT
The DNA here is from genome assembly GCA_046727995.1 of Gemmatimonadota bacterium. Taxonomy (GTDB): domain Bacteria; phylum Gemmatimonadota; class Gemmatimonadetes; order Gemmatimonadales; family Gemmatimonadaceae; genus UBA4720. Next base: position 14,555 of record JBKPDS010000105.1, on the reverse strand, counting down.
TCGGCGTCAACGAGTTGTGCGGTGCGCTCGGAAACCTCGCGCCGCGTCTGCAGCTCGCGGCCGAGGAAGAGCTCCTGCTCGTTGTCGCCAACGAGGACCGGTCCGATCTCGTCCGACAATCCCCATTGCGAGACGTACCGACGGGCCAGACCCGTCGCCTGCTGGATGTCGCTGGCGGCACCGGTGGTGACGCGATCGCGTCCAAAGACCAGCTCCTCGGCGACACGTCCGCCGTAAGCCTTTACAAGATTCGCCTCGAGCTGCTCGCGAGTGACCGAAACGCGATCGTCTTCCGGCAGCGTCCACGCTACGCCGAGTGTACGGCCGCGCGGAACGATGGTGACTTTGTGGAGCGGATCGTTGCCCTTCACCTTGATCGCGCAGATGGCGTGGCCACCCTCGTGATAGGCGGTGAGCTTCCGCTCCTCGTCCTTCATGACCATCGACTTTCGCTCCGCGCCCATCATGACCTTGTCCTTCGCGTCCTCGAGGTCGGCCATGTAGACCTTGTCGTGGTTGCGACGGGCAGCCAGAAGCGCTCCCTCGTTGACTAGATTGGCGAGATCGGCGCCGGCCATTCCCGGTGTACCACGCGCCAGTGTCGTCACGTCGACATCCTCTGCCATCGGCTTGTTCCGGATGTGGACGCGCAGGATGCCTTCGCGCCCACGGAGATCCGGTGAGTCGACGACGATCTGGCGGTCGAAACGACCGGGGCGCATCAGGGCCGGATCCAACACGTCAGGACGGTTGGTCGCCGCGATCAGGATCACGCCATCGTTGGACTCGAAGCCGTCCATCTCGACCAGCAGCTGATTGAGGGTCTGCTCGCGCTCGTCGTGCCCACCGCCGAGTCCGGCGCCGCGGTGACGACCGACGGCGTCGATCTCGTCGATGAAGATAATGCAGGGCGCGTGCGCCTTTCCTTGCTCGAACAGGTCGCGGACGCGGCTCGCGCCAACGCCGACGAACATCTCGACGAAGTCGGAGCCCGACATCGAGAAGAACGGCCGGCCGGCTTCACCAGCTACGGCGCGGGCGAGTAGCGTCTTGCCCGTTCCCGGAGGACCGACCAGCAGCGCACCCTTCGGCAGACGTCCGCCGAGCTTGGTGAACTTCTGCGGGTCCTTCAGGAACTCGATGATCTCCTGCAATTCGACTTTGGCTTCATCCGCGCCGGCGACATCGTCAAAGGTGACTTTCGGCGTGTCACCAGTGAGGAGCTTCGCTTTCGACTTTCCGAAGCTGAACGCTTTTGCCCCGCCCGCCTGCATCGAACGGAACAGGAAGAACCAGATTCCGAAGATGAGCAGATATGGGAACAGGCCGATAAGAATCGTCGTGAACGATGCCCGCGGCTCCTCGGCCTGGATCTGCACGCCGTGGTCGGTCAGCCGCTTCACCTCGTCGGCCGAGTTCTCCATCGGCAGCATCACCTTGAATTTCTGAACCAGGCGTCCCTTGACCGGAACCTTCTGCTTGAAATCACCAGACACGAGCTTGCCGCCCTGGATGGTGACCTTGTCGATGTTGCCCTTGTCGAGCTGCTCCTGATACTGCGGCGTATAGGAAATCTCGGGCGCGGCATCTGAGCCTTTCCCCGAGAACTGGATGATCGCGACGGGCACGAGTATGACAAAGACCCAGAACGAGAGCTGCTTGGAAACCTTGCTCCAGTTCGTCGGCTTTTTGGGTGTTTTATTCGGCATTTGTATCGGCATCTACTGCAAGCTCGCTATGTACGGCAAATGGCGGAAGTTCTCCGCGTGATCCAGCCCATATCCAACCAGAAACTCATTCGGCGCATCAAAACCAACGAACTTTGTGTCAAATTTCAGTCCTTCAGCAATCCGCTTGTGCAACAACGCACATATCTCCAGCGATCGCGGTTTGCGCTCCTTCAGTATAGTCATGAGACGATTCAAAGTGCGTCCCGAATCAACGATATCCTCGACCAAAAGAATGTCCTTGCCTTCCAGTTCAGTTTCCGGGTCGTAGACCAGGTTGACCGTGCCGGTCGACACAGTGCCATCTCCGTAACTGGCCGCCACCAGAAAATCCACCTGCAACGGACGCGCTATCTGTCGCACGAGATCGCTGAGGAAGATGAAGCTTCCTTTGAGCAAGCCTAGCACCAACAGATCGCCGTCCGGATAAGCCGCGGTAATCTCCTTGCCCAGCTCGCTGACCCGTTTCGCAATTGCCGCCTCGTCGAAGGCGACTCGCCGGACGGCCCTTCCGGAGAGGCGCGGATCGGCTTTCGCGCCGATCGGCTTCACGCTGCTGCTCACGCGCGCGCCCCATTCTGAGTCGACCGGATCCGCCCAGAGGACACCCGCCCGCGAGCGGGCGCCCGGCGCAGCAGCATGTCATTGCGCCCCATCACGATTTCGACTCCGCCAGAAAGCTGAATAGCGCCTCCCGTCGAGCCTCTAATAGTAAACTCCGCTGCGCGGTGGGTTCCGCGCCGATCCATCACCACCCGCGCCCGAGCAGCTAACGCCGGCCAGAGAACGCGCAAACATTCAGAGTCATAGCCGGCCAGGCTGGAACGGCTGACTCGCAGTGCGCCATCGCGCTCCTCGGCGGCGTCGATGCTGGGCAGAAGATCTTCGAGCGAACGGCGCCAATCTGCCGATTGGCGCGCGAGTGAAAGCAGCTCGCCCGGAAACCCCGGATTCCGTTTGACGATCGAAGGCAGAATGTCTAGCCGGATCCGATTGCGCAGGTGCCTGCGGTCCAAGTTGGACGGATCCTCCACAAACGGCACGCGATGCTCTTTGGCGTACGCCGCCAGTGTAACCCGAGAGAAGTTCAGGAAGGGCCTGATGATCTCCGACTCAGCGTACAAGCCGGCGAGACCGCGCGGCCCGGCGTCGCGCAAAATCCGCATGAACACGGTCTCGACCTGATCGTCGAGAGTGTGCGCGGTCACCACGTTGGCGTCTCGTTTTGCTGCGACCTGCTCCAGGAATTGCCACCTGGCGCGACGCCACTCTTCTTCGCGTTTACCCACTGTTGACGCGCGGCCGCTGACACACAGAAATCCGGAGCGATAGGCCTGGCGCGCTACGAGCGCCGCAGCCCTGCCCGCGGCCCGCCCCGTACCGTGATCGAATGTTGCTACGGTGATGTTCTTGCGCGCGTGCGACGGCAGCCGGGACGCAGCCGTCAGAAGCACCATGGAGTCGAGGCCGCCGCTGATAGCAAGCACGGCGCGATCGTGCCAGGCAAGCGATTTCTCGACGGCGCTGTCTACCTCTGCTCCTTCAACGCGGGCGCTGGCCATGATAGTTTTAATTTACCTATTCACGGGGGAGTTCCGCTTGGAGACGCACGGTCCGCTGGGAACGCTGTGGGTATCGTTCGGCTTGATCGCGTTTTATCTGGCGCTTATCTGGCTGAACACCCTGCTCGGCATCTTCCTGACGCCACTGCTGACGGGAATTCCGGTGAGCTGGCTACTCGATTGGCGGAAGCGCCGCAAAGGCGAGTTGGAGGAGCGCTCGGAGACCGAGGCCTACCAGGGATAGAGAGCCTGGTAGTAGGCGCGATTGCGAAGGATGGTCCGCACGTAGTCGCGCGTCTCAACGAAGGGAATGCGCTCGGTGAACACTTCAGGGTCGTTTGCGCCGACCTTCGTTGACCATTTTTCGACGCGTGACTCGCCCGCGTTGTAGGCCGAGAGTGCTTTGACAACATCCGGATACTTGCGAACGAGCACGCTCAAGTGCGCCGTGCCCAGTTTGATATTGGTCGCCGGCTGGTAGAGCAGCTCCGGGTCCCACGGACCAATGCCCTTGGCGGCGGCGAGATCCTTACCAACCGAAGGCATCAACTGCATCAACCCGCGGGCGCCGGCAGGTGAGGTCGCCAGCGGATTGAAATTCGACTCCTGGCGAATCAGCGCCGCGACAAGAACTGGATCGAGACCGTTCTCCTTCGAGCTCGAGATCAGCGTTTGGCGTTCGAGCACGGGGAAATAGAGGCGATAGTTCTCGGCACTGTGGCCAATCTCGTCCAGTGCCCGGCGGCCGAGTGCGATAGACCGCGATGCCTGGTCACCGCCGGCCAGTGCGTGCGCCGTGGCGACGAGGCGTGTGGGATTCGCCAGCGCATCGCGGAAAAGTCGATCGTTCTCGAAGCCAGCCTCCACGTCCATGCCGACGTCTTTCAGGCCGACGACTCGATTCACCGCCGAGTCGACACCGGGAATCCGGGCATAGTTGGGCGGCGATCTATCCGGCGCGACGAGTGAAGTGTCGAGTCGCTTCGCCGCCAGGACCGAGTAGTAGCTGAGCGGATCCGTCGCGATTATCGAGCGCCAGCGCTGCTTGCTGCGGTTCTTATCGCCAAGCGCGCCGTAAGATCGACCGGCCCAGTATTCCGCCGCCAATGCCTCGACGCCGTTGGAGTCACGCGCGACGAGCGAGTCCAACTGCGCCGCTGCGCCACGCCGATCACCCTGGATGTAGGAAATGATTCCGGCGCGAAAACGCGCGCTGGTGGCGTGTCGCCCTTTGGGGAAGCGCTTGAGGAGCGTAGTCAGCGCTGCTCGCGCATCCTGGTCTCGGTTTTCGTCCGTTGCCAGGTCGGCGAGCAGCAACAATGCAGACGCTGCACTGGTGTCTTTTGCGTACGCAGTCGTGATCGAGCGGAGGGTCGTCCGTCCGGCAGCGGTGTTGCCCAACGCTATCTGGGCGCGAGCCAGCTGGTATTGAGCGGCGGCGGCGAGGTTTGCCGGCGCGCGAATCTTGGCGAATTGCGTGACAGCGTCGGGGTAGCGCCTCAAGCGGAAGAGCACGGAGCCGTAGGCGACGTTGTCCGACACATCGCCGAGTCCAGCGGCGAGCGCCTTTGCATAGCCCGTCGCCGCTCTGTCCGGCAATCCGGATTTCCCCGCCGCGCGCGCGAGCTCCAGCTCCTCGTTCGGCGTCGTCGTCGTGAAAACCTTGTCGAACAACGCGATGGCGTCCCGCGTGCTGGCGGGATTGCTGCCGTTGGAGATGTAGCGTAACAGCTGGCCGCGGGCAGCTGCCCGCGACGCATCGTCTGCCGGTGGATTGACCTGAAGTCGGAGCGCGTCCAGGACCGCGCCAAGGGCGGTGTACTCGCGAATCGCACCAGCGAAGTCGCGCGTCCGCTCGCGGGCAATCGCGTCGGTCCAGCGGATTCGGTCGCGAGCAACATCGTTGCGAATCTTCGCATAGTATCCCGCCCGCGCAGCACTGTCCGCGGTTACCCCCGCGGCGCGCAAGTACAGCCAGTCCGACAGCTGCGGAAGCTTTTCGGCAGCAGCCTGGTAAGCAGCACGAGCCTGCTCGAGGCTGTCGGCGCGATCGAGGTCGCGGGCGCGAATGACGAGTGCGCGACTCTCTGCCGGCAGAACGTGTTCAGTGGTATCACCGGCGAGAACGGCGGCGGAGTCTTTGTGACTGGGTTCTGGGTTTTGGCAGGCGGTCGAGGAGAGTACGAGCGCAACGAGCGGCAGCAGCAATGGAGCTAACGCCAACGTGTGTGGTCTCCGTCGAGGATTTGGTTGGCCTCAGCTGGCCCCCAGCTGCCAGCCGGATACGTGGGTAGCGTCGTCGCGGGATGCTTTGACCAATAGTCGAGGACCGGATCGATGGTCGACCACGCCATTTCCACTTCGTCGCTGCGCGTGAACAGGGTCGGATCTCCAATCATGCAATCCAGCAACAACGTTTCGTACGCTGGATGCGCGTCGTTTCCAAACGCCTCAGCGTAGGTGAAGTCCATGTCGACCGGCGTTATCTCGAGGCCCGGAGTCAACTCGTGCATCGCGCCCGGAGTCTTGACCTGAAATCGAAGCGAGATCCCTTCGTCGGGCTGTACACGCAGTACCAGAGTGCTGGGCGACATCTCCTCCACCGCCTTCTGCCCGAATAGCAGCAGCGGCGGAGAGCGAAACTGGATCGCAATCTCGGAGACGCGACGCGCCATTCTCTTTCCGGAGCGCAGATAGAACGGGACGCCCTTCCAGCGCCAATTGTCGATGGAGATCCTCATCGCCGCGAACGTCGGCGTCACGGAGCTGGGCGCAACATCGGGCTCACTCTTATAGGCGGGAACGGATTTGCCATCGATCGTTCCCGCGTCATACTGGGCGCGGACAACCGGCGGGTCGCAATCGCCTTGTACCAGCGGTCGCACCGAATGCAGGACCTTCACTTTTTCATCGCGGACCGCGTCGGCAGTGAAGGAGCTGGGCGGCTCCATCGCCGCGAGCGTCAACAGCTGCAGCAAGTGATTCTGGAACATGTCGCGCAGGACGCCGGCTTCCTCGTAATATTTGCCGCGACCTTCGACGCCCACCGATTCCGCGGCCGTAATCTGGATGTGCGAGACATAATGTCTGTTCCACAACGGCTCGAAGATCGAGTTGCCGAAGCGGAACACCAGGATGTTCTGAACACTTTCTTTGCCGAGGTAGTGATCGATGCGGTAGATCTGGTGCTCGCCGAACTCGTCGAGGACGAGCCTGTTGAGAGCCATTGCCGATTCGAGGCTGGACCCGAACGGCTTCTCGATCACTACTCGCACCCACGGCCGTTCCTCGTACGAGTGGGTGCGCGAGGCGAGCTTGCTCTGGCACAGGTGCTTCAGGGTGGTCTCGAAGACGCTGGGCGGAATTGCCAGGTAGAACAATCGGTTTCGATCGTGGTCAGGAGAGCGCTGCTCGATCTCCTTCAGTCGCTTGTCGATGTTGGCGTAGGCGTCGTCCTTGGTGAAATCCCCACCGGCGTAAAACGTCCGCTCACAGAGCCACTGCCACACGTTGTCGTCGACGTTGTGAATCTCGTCGGAGCGAGCCATCGCGTCGCGCATGATCCGGCGATAGCCGTCATCGGAATTCTGATCGCGGGCAACGCCGAGCAGCGCAAAGTTATCCGGCAGGAGCTTCTGCTCGGCGAGGTAATAAATCGCCGGAATGAGCTTCCGTTTGGTGAGATCACCGGCGCCACCGAAAATCACCATTGTGCACGGATCAGCCTTGTCGCGATTGCCGCGGCGCCGCGGAGCACGAACCAGAGGAACGGCGTGGGGTGTCTTCATGATTTCTTTACCGCGTGGCCGCCGAATTCGTTTCGCAATGCGGCGATCACTTTTGCAGAAAACGAGTCTGGCTGCCGGGAGCGCAGACGCGCGAGGAGAGAGAGCGTGATGACAGGAGCCGGCACATCGAGATCGATTGCCTCCTGCACCGTCCATCGGCCTTCACCGGAATCCTCGACGTAACCACGGAGCTCCTTTAGGTCGGAGTCTTTGGCGAAAGCCATCTCGGCGAGCTCATTGAGCCATGAGCGGACGACGCTGCCGTGATTCCACACCGCCGCGATCTTGTGCAGGTCGAGCTTGAAGTCCTTCGACGCATGCAGAATCTCGTAGCCTTCGGCGTAAGCCTGGAGCGCGCCGTACTCGATGCCGTTGTGAATCATCTTCACATAATGGCCTGATCCGGCCGGGCCCATGTGAGCGTAGCCATCGGGCGGAGCGAGCGTCTTGAAGATCGGCTCGCAAAGCTTGAACGCTTCGGGCGACGCGCCGATCATCAGACAGTATCCATTGGCGAGTCCCCAGATGCCGCCGCTGGTTCCGGAATCGACGAAGTGGATTCCTTTCGCCTGCAGATCAGCCGCCCGGCGCATCGAATCGCGGAAGTTGGAGTTCCCGCCGTCGATAATCACATCGCCCTTCGACAAACCGGGCAGGAGCATTGATATCATTTCGTCGACGGGCTTGCCTGCCGGGACCATGATCCAGACGATACGTGGCGCCTTAAGCTTGGGCGGAACGTCGGTGACGGTGTACGCTGCGGTCGCTCCATGCATTACGTACTTGTCTACGACTTCCCTGGTGCGGTCGAAGGCGACGACTTCGTGCCCGCCCTTCATCAGGCGCTCCGTCATGTTGCCGCCCATTCGTCCGAGTCCGATCATCGCAAGTCGCATGGCGTTTCAAGCTCCGGAAAGTTCGAGGTCGAGCAACTGTTCCAGGTCCGCGCGAAGCTGCGTTGCCGACTGGAATAGAATCGTATTCATGCCGAGTGAGCGGGCCGGAGTGATATTCTGCTGACGGTCGTCAATGAACAGCGAGCTGTCGGGTTGCGCATGCGCGATTCCCAGTGCCCGAGTGTAGAACCGCCGCATCGGCTTGCGAACACCGAGCCAGCAGGATGAGATGAAGGCCTCGAATATCTCGGAGATACCGAATCGCTCGATCCTGTAAATATTCAGCTCCTCCGATTCGTTGTTCAGGGTCATCAGGGTAAAGCGTGGATCACGCGACAGTGCTCTGGCGATCCCAATCGTCTCCTCGTTCGGAACGCTTTGCGCGCACATGAAATCGGCGAACTCCTCGCGAGAGAAGTTGCGGTCGGTATAGAAGACGGCAATGTCGAGATATTCGTCGAGCGTTATTCGCCCCTCCTCCCACTCGGCGATCAACTCCTCGTGTCGCCACTGAAAATCTTCGGCATTCAGACCAAAACGTTCAACTGCACTTTGCCTCTGCTCGCGGTCCCAGCCGTTCGACCCAAGCACCCCACCGATGTCGAAAAAAACGTGCTTGATATCCATTACTTGATGAGAACCGCTCTCGCTGGCGCGCCGTCGCACCCTTCGAGGCGAAGCGGCAGGCAAATAAGCTGATACTCGCCAGCTGGCGGCACCGAGAGGTCGAGCCCTTCGAGGATTACCACCCCGTGCTCGAGAAGAGTGCGATGAGTGCGGTGATGACCCGAGTGGAATTGCTCAATCGAGAGATAATCGACTCCGACCAGCTCGACACCGTTGTCGACGAGGTACTGCGCCGCATCCGGAGCCACGAAAGTGTAGTTCTTTGCGAAATCAGGCTGGGAAAGAAGCGATGAGTTGCGCGTGCGAAACAGCACTCGCTTGTGGCCTTTGATCGCGCGGGGGCGGAGCTCATTGACACCGATCGACATAACGCTGTCGTCGAAGCTCACCAGAAACGCCGGGCCAATGAGTCGCTCGAGCGGGATTTTATCGACCGGTTGGCCGTCGTCGAAGAAGTGGCGAGATGCATCGGCGTGGGTGCCGGTGTGCGAGCCGAAATGAATCGTCGAGACGTTGGCGCTGGCGCCCTTGGCGACCGCCTGTTGCAGCTTGATCTCGATCTCGGGATTACCGGGATAGACGAGGCCGCCTGTTCGGATCGGCACCGAGATGTCGAAGATGCGGCTCACGGCCGGATGCCAAGCAACTGTCGTGCGCGGCTTATGATGGGAGGCTCGTCGATTCGCTCGCGCTGAGGATGAAACGCGGGATCGCGGCCTCGAACGACGTTCCGTCCTGGCGAAGCAGGCCATAATGCCCTTCCATCCAGCCTTCCCCCGACTTCAGAATGCAGAAACTCTGGTACTCGTGAACCGCGCCGGGCATGATCGTAGGCTGCTCACCGACGACGCCCTCGCCGATGACTTCCGTGTCCACGCCCTCACCGACCGAGTCGTGGATCAGCCAGCGACGGGTACGCAGCTGCGCCGCCAGCTTGCCGACGTTCTCGATGCGTACGAAATACGCGAACACGTAATGGCTTTGCGACGGCTCCGAGTGATCGCGCAGGTAGACGGGCCGCACCGTGACACGAATCCCGTCCGTCTCCTTGTAAAAAAAACTCCGCGCGGTCATGGAGTACAATTTAACGAAAGGAGCGCCGGCTGAGCCGACGCCCCTTTTCAAACATGAAACCTCGGTATCACCAGATGACAGGTCTTACAGAATCCGGACGAACCATTGGATCTCCGGGCTTGCAGCCGAATGCCGCGGCGAATTGCGGCAGGTTCGACAGCGGCCCGTTGGTTCTCCATTGGCCTGGTGCGTGCGGATCGGTGTTGATGCGAACCCGTTGCGCCTCGGGCGTGATGCTCTGCCTCCAGATCTGTGCCCACGCCAGGAAAAAGCGTTGCTCCGGCGTGAAGCCATCGATGAGCGGAGGTCTGCCCTTTTCTGCCAGCGCTTTTTCCAAAGCGGCATAGGCGATCGAAAGTCCGCCGAGATCGGCCAGGTTTTCGCCCAGCGTCAACCTGCCGTTGACGTGCACGCTGTCGAGGACCGTGTACGAGTCGAACTGCGAGGCCACCAGTCCGGTTCCAGTCTTGAACTTCGCCAGATCGCTGGCAGTCCACCAATTCCGAAGATTGCCCTGCGGATCGAACTGCGCGCCCTGGTCATCGAACCCGTGCGTCATCTCATGGCCGATGACGGCGCCCATTCCGCCGTAATTCACAGCGTCGTCGGCATTGGGATCGAAGAACGGCGGCTGCATGATCCCCGCCGGGAACACGATCTCATTCATCGTCGAACTGTAGTAAGCGTTGACCGTGGGCGGAGTCATCCCCCACTCCGTACGATCAACCGGCTTGCCGATCCTCGACAGAGTGCGACGACGCTCGTATTGACGCACGGCAACCTGATTGTCGAAGAAAGAGCCGGGCTTGATCGTCAGCGTCGAGTAATCACGCCACTTGTCCGGGTAGCCGATCTTGTTGGTGAAGGCAGCCAGCTTGGCGGTCGCCTGTGCCTTGGTGGTGTCGGTCATCCAGCCGAGGGTCTGCAGCCGGTCGTGGAACACCGATTCCAGATTGCGCACCATCTCCAGCGCGCGGGCTTTCGCTTGCGGCGTGAAATACTGCGCGACATACGCCTGACCGAGGGCGTCCCTCAATCCGATGTCGGTCGCGCGGGTGCAGCGCTTGTCGCGCGGCAACATCTCCTTAGCTCCACTGAGCGTGCTGCTGAAACGAAAATCCTCGTTGACGAACGCCGAGCTGAGGCTGGGGGCTGCAGCGTCGAGAAGGTGCCACCGCAGATACGCCTTCCAGTCATCGATGGAAGTCGATGCCAGCAGCGAGTCGACCGCCTTCAGGAACTCCGGATTCTGAACGTTGAGGGTCGAGATGTCGGGCCGCCCTTCTCCGGTAAAGAAACTCGGCCAGTTGAAGCCGGGAGCGAGCTGCGCGAGCTCGGCGGAAGTCATCTTGTGGTAATTCGCGTTCGGGTCGCGCATCTGCACCCGAGTCATCGCCGGTTTGGCGAGCGCGGTCTCGATGTTCATGACCTTCTGGGCATCGTTGCCCGCTTGCGCTGCGGTCTCGCCGAGAAGCTGGAACATCCTGCCGACGTGGTCGACGTAGTTCATACGGATGTCGGCGTAACGCTTGTCGGTATTCAGATAGTAGTCGCGGTCGGGTAGCAACAGCCCACCCTGGTTGATGCCGGCGATTACCGAAGCGCTGTTCTTGAAATCCTGCTGGGCGCCGAATCCGAACAAAAGCGGGACGCCACGCGCGTGAAGTCTCGCGATCTCCGCCTCCAGTTGGCGGCGATTCCTGACGCCGTTGATGCGTTCCAGCTCGGACTTGATGGGCTGGAAACCGGCCCGCTCGGCGCCGGCGGAATCCATGCACGAGGAATAAAAAACGCCGAGCTTGCGAATGTCGGCGTTGGCCTGGCTGCTCCCGTTGGCAGCAGCGGCTTTGAGAATCGTCAGCAGGTTGCTCTGATTGCTTTCCTGAAGCTCGTCGAAGCTTCCCCACCGCGAGTATGCAGGCGGGATCGGATTTCGCTTGACCCATCCGCCGTTGGCGAATTGATAGAAATCGGTGCACGCCGAAACCGACCGATCGAGATTGACCGGATCGAGCGGTTTGGTTTGCATCGGGACCGCGTTTTGAGCGGTCGCCGAGGTCGCGAGCGCAAACGACAGCGCCAGCGCACGTAGAACGAGACGCATTTAGCTACTCCGGATGTTTTTTTGGACCCTAGACCATAATCTTCGCGCACCGTCCAAGTCCAGTCCCGGGCATTTGTGTCAGCGCGCGGTCACTTACGATTCTTCTTCGACGCCCGGGGCCGCTTGGACTTTCGCGCCGGCTTCATGATCGTGCCCCGGCAATTCTCCGAGCCACAGCGGCATAAGTAGAACTTCTCCAGCTCGTCGTCGTTCTTGCCGGTCCGCTCGTACTGATAGTCATAAGCGAGCTCTTCCCCCGGCTGAATTCCTTTCACCGCGTGGATGAAGATCTTCTTGTCACGGATGATCGCCTCGCAGTTGGGATCACACGAGTGATTGATGTAGCTGGCGTCGCCACCACCAGCGGAGATCGCGCCATCGACCACAGTGTTCTTGTCCAGCGTGAAGAGGAAGGTGTGGTGCCTTTTCATCCTGCTGTCGTCGTAGCGCCGGTCCGCTTCCCTGTTGCTGATCCGCTCGCCCGTGTACTCGAGGATTCTCGTTCCCTTGCGGATGTAACGCGCCGCGAACACACCGCGCCCGTGGATCAGGGAACGGCGTACGACGTACAGGGGCTCTCGCCCATTTTGGGAGATCGACATCAGGAAATACTGCGAGTTGCGAGCGGCGAGTTACGAGCGGCGAGTTGAGAACCGCGAGTTATCGCTTGGACGATGCGACTATGAGGCCAGCGCACTCGCCAAGGCCGATGCGGGCGGCGCCTTCGCGCTGGAAGAAGGCGCGCATGATGATCTCATCGCCGTCGTGCAGAAATTTCCGTTCTTCGCCCGTTGGCAAAACGATTGGGTTCGCGCCTCTCCGCGTGAGCTCGAGGAGACATCCCTGCGACGCCGAGTCGGGGCCGGAAACGGTGCCGCTGGCGAAGAGGTCGCCCGGCCGGAGGTTGCAGCCGTTGCTGGCGTGATGGGTGAGCATCTGCGCGGGAGTCCAGTACATGTCTGCCAGCGATGCAGCGCTCAGGCGGAACGGCCGGAGCCGGCCCTCTCGCATGAGCATCGACCTAATGTAGACCTCGATGTTGAGGTCCAACCCTCCCTCGTTCCGATCCTTGTCCGATGAAAGATGCGGTAGGGGTTGGGGATCGCTGGGCGGCCGGAAGTAAGCCGGCGCCCGATAGGGCTCGAGCGCCTCCCAGGTGACAACCCATGGGGAGACCGTCGTCGAAAAGTTCTTGGAGAGAAAGGGACCGAGTGGCTGATACTCCCACGACTGTATGTCCCGCGCCGACCAGTCGTTGACGAGGCATATCCCGAAGAGATGCGCCTCCGCTTCCTCGATTGAAACAGTTTCACCGAGTTTTGTCCCACGACCAACGTAGAAGCCAACTTCAGCTTCGTAATCCAGCATTTGCGTCGGACCGAAAGTTGGAGTGGTCGAACCGGTGGCCACGCTCTGGCCCTTTGGTCTGATGACATCGGTGCCGCTGATGACGACGGACGACGCACGACCGTGATAGGCGATCGGGACGTGCTTGTAGTTTGGAAAAAGCGGATTATCGGGACGAAAGATTTTGCCGACGTTCGTCGCGTGATAGATCGAAGCATAGAAATCGGTGTAGTCGCCGATCTGCGCCGGTACGAAAAGCTCGGCATCGGACATCGGAACGAGCGCACCGGGTGGGAGCGGATTGATGACGCTGGTGTCACCGGGCGTCCCGGACAGCAGCTCACTCAGCCGAGCTCTAAACTCCGACAGCGCCTCTCGCGGCGCCTCCATCAGCTCATTGAGATTCGGACGATCGCACCAGCGCGCGACGTCCCGCGCCTTGCCTGTCCACAGATTGGCGCTGAGCGATTCTCCGATGTCGACGATCTGGTCCCCGATCGCTACGCCGACCCGTCGCTCGGCGTCACCCTTTCGTGAGAAAACTCCGAAGGGGAGGTTCTGGATCGGAAAGTCGGTGTCGGGGGAGTTTGCCGATTCTATCCACGATGTCAGATGCGGGTCGTGCGTTTCGTTCACTGGTCGAGTGCTCTCGCTTGACGGGTGAGATGGGCGAGCTCGTCTACCGGCTCACGAAATGAACACGAGCCGAACGCAATCGCAAATTCTGCACGGGAACGCGCCAGTTGGTGGGAGCTGAGATGCTTGTCTCGCCAACTGACGGCGGAATCCTCGAACACGAACGCCGTGGGGTCAGTCTCCTCCAGCACCGCCAACGCCGTGACTTCGGACTCACCATCGAAAAGGAAGGCGGCAGCAAGGAAAACGTTCAGGAATCCGTACATGTAGCCCCTCGGACTATCTGGCTCGTATGTCAGACGGTACTCGCCACGCACCGGATGATGGAGTCCCGCTGTCGCCTTGAATGGAACTCCCTGCCGCTGGCACGCCAGGATGAAATCGATGATCTCCTCTACCGGTGGAAAGGCCGCGGGGGTCACACCGCCGGTGCGCATTTTCGCGCGCGCATCGACTCCGCCGATGGTCCTGACCAGCGGTGTCACATCGCCTGGCAACGGTACCTCGAAATAAGCAGTTAGCGATTTCGGAAGCGCGCGCCGCTGGTGCTCGATTTCGTCAGGCGTGCTGGCCTTCAGCTCGACGACATCGCTGACAGCCCGGCCGTTCTTCGCGGTCGAGTGTTTTCGATTGAATCGCGGAATTTCTTCGGCCTCTGGCTCTACGTCGCCCGACAAAAGGACACTCAAATGCCAGGGGTCGGCGCGTTTTCCGCGGGGCATCAGATCGCCGCCCGATTCCTCGAGCTCCTTCAGCCGGGCGAAGGGAACGATGAATCTGCCGAGCGCGCTTCG
>JBKPDS010000104.1:0-13354 GCA_046727995.1 Gemmatimonadota bacterium | reverse complement strand
AAGATTTTCCCTGATCGTCACGACCAGAGTCCCCGGCATTTTGCGACCGATGCTGACGTCGGCGACCTGCGGGTGTCCACGGATTCTTTCCCGGTACGGAGTGAGATCGTCCCACAGCGACGCGAGGGTGTCCACCTTCAGTCGTGAAATGATCTCGTTGGCCTGCAGATACCGCGCGCCGCGCACCTCTACCGACCTGATACGAAAGAACGCCATTTGCCGCGCGGCGGCGCGCGTTCCCCAGGCCGCCGCCATGATCACCGCCACCAGAAACAGCCCGCCGAGTATTTTCCAGCCGGGTTTTCCCAACCTCTCGCGCGAGATCACTGCCGCGACTCCAGATGTCGCCTGAGCTCCGGTCCCGTCTGCGTGATGTCACCGGCGCCGATCGTGATCACGATATCACCGTCGCGAACGAATTCATTGAGGGCGGCGGCAAGATCGGTACGCGTTCCCTGCCAGAGAACAGGATGGCCGGCATCCTTGAGCGACGACGCGACCAGATCCGACGTGATACCCGGAATCGGTTGCTCGCGAGCCGGATAGATCTCGGCGAGAAAGACAGCATCGGCCCCGGCGAGCGCTATGGCGAATTCCTTCGAAAAATCACGCGTGCGGGAAAAGAGATGCGGTTGGAACGCCGCCACAACGCGGCGACCTGGATAGGATGCGCGGGCAGCCTGCAGCGTCGCGGCGATCTCAGTGGGGTGGTGAGCGTAGTCGTCGACGATAGTGATGCCCGCCACATCGCAAAGGCGCTGAAACCGACGGTCCACTCCTCCGAACTCGGCCAACCCAGCACGCATTACGTCGAGCTCGAGGCCGAGCGATAGCCCGACCCCGATGGCCGCCAGCGCGTTCTGCACGTTGTGGTTACCGGGCACGAGCAAGGAGACTTCGCCGAGGGCGTCGCCATCGTAGCTGACCGAAAAGGACGTCTGCTCACCGCTGGATCGAACGTTCGTGGCGACGAGCCTCGCGTCGGGCGACCTCAATCCGTAACGGATCACTTCCGCGCTGGGCGGTACATCGAGGGAGCGAGCGCCCGCATCGTCGTCACACAGTATGATCGCCGCGGCGTCGTGGACGAAATGCGCAAAGGTAGACCGAATGTCGTCGAGATCCCGGTAGATGTCCAAATGATCAGCTTCGATGTTGGTCACGACCGCGATGCTTGGCGACAACGTCAGGAAAGAGCGATCGTATTCGTCGGCCTCGACGACGAAGAGATCGTCGCCTTCGTAGCGGAGGTTTCCCTTCCACCCGGCGACGCGTCCGCCGGCAATTCCCGTCGGCTTGAGTCCCGCAGCGGTGAGCGCGGCGGTTGTCATGACCGTGGTCGTTGTCTTTCCGTGCGTGCCGGCGACGCCGACGAGTCGGCCACCGGCGACGGCGCGTCCGAGAGCCTCGGCACGGCGCGTGATCGGGATTCCCAGCTCGCGGGCGCGTTGCAGCTCCGGATGATTCTTGGGCATCGCCGACGTCACGATCAGTTCCCGCGCACCAATGACGTGTTCGGGGCTGTGTCCTTTCAGAACCTTGATGCCGAGTGCCTCGAGATCATCGGTCGAGCCGGGATGCGCGTCGCACCCGGTGACGGCGATTCCTCGACGGGCGAGCAGCTCGGCGAGAGCCCGCATCCCTGCGCCGGCAATTCCGACGAAGTGAATCGGTGGCGTATCGGAGCTGTCGGTTGAGGACATCGCTGCTGCTCGCTATTGCTGCGGCTGGTGACGCCTGATCAGATCGATGATGTGAGCGGCGATGTCCGCTGCTGCTGTTGGTCGCCCTCGCTGGAGCGCTTTTTCCCGCATGCCCGCCAGCTTCGCCGGATCCGAAAGCAGCGACTCCACCGTGCTGGCGAGACGATCGACATTCAATTCGGCCTGTCTGATCATCTCGGCCGCGCCGGCGGCGGCCAGCGCTTTGGCGTTTGCCGTCTGATGATCAGCGGCCGCGGTCGGCAAAGGAACCACGATGGCCGGAATGCCCCACGCGCATAGCTCCGCGGTTGCCATCGCTCCTCCTCGCGACAGTGCCAAATCAGCGGCGCGGTACGCCTCCGAAATCGGAGAGATGTATGCACGCACTTTCACCTGCGCACTCTCGTAGCGCGCGAGTCTCTCATAGTTCGCCTTACCGGTAGCCCAGATCACGAACAGGCCGCGCGGCAGTCCGCGGTCGATCCACTGAGCGACGACGCTGTTCATTGCCTGCGAGCCCTGACTTCCACCGAAAACGAGCAGCACGCGACCCTCGCTCGCGGGAAATCCCCACTTGGTGCGCGATGGCGCTTTGACGAATGCGTCGGGCGGTGGAGGCTCGACGGGATTTCCGGTATCGAATACTTCGGTCGACTTCCCCGGCCTCATGTAGCGGCGCGCTTCCGGGAACCCGAGGTGGACCTGGGCGGCAAACCGGCTGAAGAAGCGCGCGGTGATGCCCGGGTAGTTGTTAGCCTCGTGCAACACGAACGGGATTTTGTGGGCCGTTGCGTAAGCGAGGGCGAGACCCGAGGCGTACCCACCGGTGCCGACGACGCAAACCGGAGGCTCACTGCGCACCTCCGCCCCGATCATCCGCCACGACGACATGGCACCGCGAAGCGTCCTCCAGTTTTGCCACGGCCTCGAGCGGTAGAGCGGATGCAGATCGAGCAGCTCGAAGGCGAAGCCGACCTGCGGCAAGACGTCACGCTCGATGCCGCGCCGAGCGCCGATGAAGAACGGCTCGATGCGCGGATCAGCCCGCTTTAACGCCCGGGCAATCGCCAGCCCCGGGTAGAGATGTCCACCCGTGCCACCACCCGCGAAAATCACTCTCATCGCGGCGCAGGAAGCGCGAGGAATGCAAGCGGGTCTGCCTTCGCTCCGCGAAATACTCTTTCACGGGAGCTGCCAATGTTGACGAGGATTCCAGTCATAACGAGAGAGAGAACCAGATTTGATCGGCCGTAGGAAATGAATGGAAGCGTCAGCCCGGTTGTTGGAAGCAAGCCGGTTGCCACTCCGATATGAAGATACGCGGTGAGGACCATTGTCACCGTAAGTCCGACGGCCACCAGCTGCAGGAAAGGCGTGCGCGCCTTGCGAGCGATCCTGAACCCGAGTGCAGCGTAAAGGGCAAAGGCGAGGATGAGCAGCGTCAGCCCGATGAATCCCCACTCTTCGCCAATGTGTCCGGCGATGAAGTCGTCATATCCGAAAGGCAGGAAGCCGTACTGCTGACGCCCCCTGCCGAAGCCGACACCAAAGATCTGACCTGATCCGACAGCTATGAGTGATTGTCGGAGCTGGTAGTTAACCTCGGGTGCCGCACCAGGGTCGAAAAACGCCGACATGCGCAGCAGCACGTAGTTCAGTCTCTCGATCTTCACGTAAAGGAGCGGAATCAGCAGCACTCCCAGCGCGACGAAGTGACCGATGCGCACGCCGCCGGCGAAGAGAATGATTCCGAGAACCAGCGTGAACATCATCGCCGTCGACAGGTCTGGCTCGAGCATCACCAGGATGTCCAATGCGCCAATCACCACCAGAAATGGCAGCAAGCCCTTGGTCAGCCGGCGCAACTGCTCGCCCTTTTTGATCACCAGCATCGAGCTCCAGATCGCGACGGCGAGCTTGGCAAGCTCGGAGGGTTGGAGCGAGCTGCCGAAGAGATACCGTCGCGAGCCGTGTACGCGCGGAGCGATGCTGGCCGTGAATGGCAGGATGACGATGAGCAATAGCAACAGCGACAAGGTCATGAGGGGCCAGGCCCACTTCTCCCAGACCTCGGCGTCGATCTTGGCAACAATCGCAAAGAGCCCGATTCCAATCGCCATTCCGAGCAGTTGTCGCACGAGTAAATGCGCGTGTCCGTACCCGGCCTGCATCTCCACGATCGCGCTGGCGCTGTAGACCGTCGCCAGGCCAAACGCCAGCAGCACGCCGGTCAGGATGACCAGCGCGCGCGCCTCGGGGCCCATCTGCCAGCGGTGTGCAACGTCGATTGTCGATTCCATCAGGCTTCTTTCACTGCGAGAGCGCGGAACCGCTCGCCTCTTTCCTCGTAGTTCGAGAACATGTCGTAGCTGGAGCACGCAGGGGAAAGCAGCACTGCTTCACCCGCCTGGGCCGCGGCGCGGGCCGCGCGCATCACCTCATCGAAATCGGATCCGAGACGCACGACATCCACCACCGGTCGCAGATCCCTGGCGATGATAGATGCCGCTTCTCCGTACGCGATCACGCGCTTCACCTTTCTCTTCACCGACTCGGCGAGGGGGGTGTATGCTTCGCCCTTGTGTCGGCCTCCGAGCAATAGGACGGTCGGACGCTCCATCCCGTCAATCGCGACTGCTGTCGAGCTGACGTTGGTCGCCTTGGAGTCGTTGATCCATTGCACTCCTCCGAACTCGCCGACCAGCTCCAATCGATGCGGGAGCGACCGGAAGGACTTGATTGCTTTTGCGATTCCTTTTCGCGCCTTCTGAGTCTGATGCGATCGATCGGCAGCCATCACCGCCAGTGTCGCGGCCAATGCGTTGGCGACGTTGTGTTGTCCGAGGAGCGGCAGTTCGGTGCGGGCAAGGAGTGGCGCGCCCAGCACGACCAGCTGGCCCGATCGCGCGTCGCAGTAGCCGTCTACTTTCTTGGTCAGCGAGAATTCGAATTTGTGTCCGGCGACGTCGAGCACCATCCGCATGACGTTCTTGTCGTCGTGGTTCACCACCCACGCCGATTCTCCGTCGGCGTTTTTGAACAGCCGCGCCTTGTCGGCGTAGTACTCGTCCGCGGTGGCGTAACGGTCGAGGTGATCCGGACTGAGGTTGGTAAGGACACCGACAACAGGCTTGAGGCTCGGCGTGTCGTGCAGCTGAAACGAAGACATCTCCAGCGAGAGCCACTTCGGCTGCACATCGCGCATCGCAATCTCGGACAGGGGCGTCCCGATGTTGCCCGCCTCCACCGCCTCGAGATCGAGGCCACGCAGCAAGTGCGCGATCAGGGCCGTGGTCGTCGTTTTCCCGTTGGTCCCGGTTATGGCGATTATACGCGGGCCTTCGAGGAAATTGAGAGCAACCTCGACCTCGCTGGCGATGGTAATTCCCTTTTCTCTGGCGAACGCGAGCGGCTTGGCCGAAGGCGGCACGCCAGGACTGGTGACGACGAGCCCGGCGTTCGCCAGTCGCCCAAGATCGTGCCGCCCGATGTCCACGCTAACTCCCTGAGCGCGCAGCTCCTCGGCGCAGCGACCGGTATCAGGGGACGATGCGACGTCGGACGCATAAACGTTGTAGCCGTGTTTTCTGAGGAGCATCGCCACGGCGCGACCGCTGCGGGCGAGACCAATCACTGCAATCTCGCTCTCGCGCGACACGAGCTCGCGCGGCGTCATCGCAGTTTCAGCGTGCTCAGTCCGATGAAGGCTGCCAGCACTCCGATGATCCAGAAACGAACGACAACCTGGGCTTCATCCCAGCCTTTGACCTCGAAGTGGTGATGCAAAGGCGCTCGTTTGAATACTCGGTGCTCGCGGGCGTACTCGATCCCGTATCGTCGTTTGCGATACTTGAAGACGAAACGCTGCAGGATGACCGAAAACATCTCGGCCACGAATACGGCGCCGACGATCAGCAGCAGAAATTCGGATTTGAGCAGGATTGAAACGGCTGCCAGCGCGCCGCCCAGCGCCAGCGACCCCGTATCACCCATGAATACTTCGGCGGGATGGGTGTTGTACCAAAGGAAGCCAATGCACGCGCCCATCAGCGCGGCACAGAAAACGGTCAGCTCGCCGGAGCCGCGCAGAAAATAGATGTGCAAGTACTGGCTGGCATCGACGCGACCGACCACGTAGGCGTAGAACGCAAAAGTCAGCGCTGCGATCGCGGTGAGCCCGGCGGCCAGGCCGTCCAGTCCGTCGGTGACGTTGACGGCGTTGCTGGCGCCCGTCATCACGAACGTTACGAACAGCACGTACAGCCAGCCGAGTCCGGCGGTGAGGGGGACGATGAGGATGTACTTGTAGAACGGGAGCGTCGTCGATGCTCCCGGAAGGTTCGACAGCGGATGCTTCCACAGGTAATACCCGACTGCGAACCCAAGTGTGACCTGTCCCGCGAGTTTGTAGCTCTCCACCAATCCGGTGTTCTTTTTTCCGGCAAGCTTCTGTTTGAGCTTGAGATAGTCGTCCCAGAATCCGATGGCGCCCATCCACGCCATACAGATCATGGCGATGAGGACGTAACGGTTGTCGAGGCGCGCCCAGAGGAAAGTGCTGGTCAGCGTCGCTCCGAGAATGATGAGTCCACCCATCGTCGGAGTTCTTCCCTTCTGCTGGTGCGCGTCGGGAGTCCCCTCGCGAATCACCTGATGAAGCCGCATGCGACGCAGCCGCCGCATGATTCCGGGACCGACGATCCAAGTCAGCAGAATTGCGCTGACCGCCGCGCCGGCAGCGCGAAAGGTTATCCACTGAAACAGTCGCAGAAACCCGAAGTGCGGCAATCCTACGAATGGAACTAGTAGATAGTTCAGCACTATGCAGTGGCCCAGGTTGTTAGATGTGGAACGAGACGCTCTAGCTGCACACCGCGCGAGGCTTTGAGCAGAATGATGGCGTTGCGCTGCAGTCTGGCCTGAAGCTGAGGCCAGAGGTCATCGACGTCGGGCGCAGTGATGATTCGCTCGCGCTGATTCTGCTTCTCGAGCGCGGGAGCGAACTCACCGATTCCGGCGACGATGTCAGCCCCGGACGCCAACGCGAGACCCGCGATGTCGGCGTGACACTGCTCCGACGCCGCACCGAGCTCACGCATCGTACCAAGGACGATTACCCTCTGTCGTCCGCTACCAGTTCCCTGAAGCAGCTCGATCGCGGCGCGGGTGGATCCCGGATTCGCGTTATACGCGTCGTTGATGAGGGTCACGTCACCCACTTGTTCCCATGCCGACCGCATCTTCGG
This sequence comes from Gemmatimonadota bacterium, assembly GCA_046727995.1. Classification (GTDB taxonomy): domain Bacteria; phylum Gemmatimonadota; class Gemmatimonadetes; order Gemmatimonadales; family Gemmatimonadaceae; genus UBA4720. Next base: position 6,405 of record JBKPDS010000104.1, on the reverse strand, counting down.
TTGCGGCATTGCCGCGATTCCCGCTGCCGCATCAGCGTAGCTGACTCCGCACTCGTGAGCGACGGCAAGAGCGAGCATTGCGTTGCGCAGGTTGTGCAGGCCGCGGACCGGCGGCCGAACCACGACGCCATCGATCTCGATTGTCCCGAGTCCGTCCGCTTCGATTTCCCACCGATCCGGCTTGAGATCGGCATCCTGATCGAGGCCGGCTACCACCACCCGTTTTGCCTTCCCGCGAGCCGACTCGGCGATCTCTTTTTGGGCAGACGGCGCAATTCCGACGGCAACGCCTTCATACGCCGCGACCTCTTCGCGTAAGACGCCGGCGAGGTCGCCGAGGCCTTCCAGATGTTCCTCGGCAATCGAGGTGACGAGCGCGATTTCCGGCTCGGCGATGTCCCGCAGGATGGCAACTTCGCCCGGCAGACTGGTGCCGAGCTCGATCACGGCCAGTTCCGCTTCCGGCGGCATGGAGAGAAGCGACAGCGGAACGCCGACGCGGTTGTTCAGATTTCCGGTAGTAGCATGAATCACAAAGGACCGACTGACTGCGGCCTTGATCAGGTCCTTCGTGCTCGTTTTACCGTTGCTGCCGGCGACGCCGATGATGGTTTTGCCCCAGGCGCGTCGCCAGTAGTGAGCCAGCGCGCCCAGCGCAACTAGCGTGTCGCGAACCTCGAAGACCGGAACGTCGAGCGTGCTGAGTTTCGGGGTTTTTGAAACCACTACCGCCGACGCTCCATCACGAACGGCATCGCCCAGATAATCGTGGCCGTCGAATCGTTCGCCCCGCAGTGCCACGAACACGTCTCCCTTGCCGATCTTGCGCGTGTCGGTGGTGATTGCCGTCACGGACGTGCTGCCACGCGGCAGCTTACCGACTGCGTTGTCTTTGAGAGCCGCTGCGATTCGATCGAGCGTCCAGAAGCCGGCGCTCAAGCGTGGCTCCCCGTTATCTCTTTCACGATTTCTTTTTCGTCGAATGGATATGAAGTGGTACCGCGCACCTGATACGTCTCATGTCCTTTCCCCGCCAGCAGCACGATGTCGTCCTCACCGGCGAGATCGATGGCGCGGCGGATGGCGCTGAGCCGATCGGTGACCCGCTCGTGTCGTGAGCCCCGCATTCCAGCTTCGATGTCGTCGATGATGGCGTCAGGATCCTCGGTACGCGGATTGTCGCTAGTAACTATAGCGCAGTCGGCATCGCGTTCGGCAATCTGACCCATCAGCGGACGTTTCCCTTTATCGCGATCTCCACCGCAGCCGAAGACGACGATCAGCTTCCCACGCGCAAAAACTCGCGCCGTTTTAAGGCTGCGCTCGAGGGCGTCGGGCGTATGCGCGTAGTCGCGCAACACGGTGGGACTCGTGGAAATTATTTCCAGCCGGCCCGCGACCTGAGGAACGGAGGCGAGGCGGCGGGCGATCACATCAGCCGAAATACCCAGCGCAAACGCGCTCGCCGCGGCGGCCAACGCGTTCTCGATGTTTACATCTCCGATCAGCGGGAGCGTGACGTCCACCGCACTCCGTGGAGTAACGAGCCGCCATTCACTGCCCCGCGACGTCAAGCGCACTCGCTCAGCACGAATGTCGGCGGTCTCATGCAGCCCGAACGTCAGCGGGCGGGAGCGCGGATGGAGCGCCCGCCATTCGTCGGCGTCGGCGTTTATAACCGCTGTGCCGTCGCGCTTGAGGTAGTCCAAGAGAAGAGCCTTTGCTTTGAGATAGCTCTCCATTGTTCCGTGATAGTCCAGGTGGTCGCGGGTGAGATTGGTGAACACCACCACATCGAACTCCAGGCCATCAATTCGGCGCTGGTCGAGACTGTGCGACGACACTTCCATGGCGATGGTTCGCACACCGCGATCAGCGAGCGTACGCAGAACGCGCTGCAGCTCGACGGGACCGGGCGTAGTCAGGCCACCGCCACCGGGCAAGACTTCGCCCTCGCTGCCAACCAGAACACCGAGCGTTCCGATGGATGCGCTCGATTCGTTGCCGTCGTCGAACAGGTGGCGCATGATCGACGTCGTGGTAGTCTTGCCGTTTGTCCCGGTGACTCCCAGCAGTCGGAGCTTGCGGGCCGGTTCGCCGTAGGCGACTGCCGCGCCAAGCGCAGCCGCGCGCCTGCCCTCTCGCACCTGGAGTGTCGGCAGCGATGTCCGCGATGGATCTTCGACAATCGCCAGCACCGCACCGCGCTTGGCGGCGGCATCAAGATAATCGTGGCCATCGCTATTCCACCCCCGCACGGCAATGAACACCTCACCCGCGGTGAGCGTCCGACTGTCGTCGGAAATCCCGGTCGCCGTTGCGGGAACTTCTCCGCGCGCACCGACGAGCAGGCCGCGCTCGGTGAGAGCGCTCTTTATTGCCTGGATGTCCACTTTCATTCGAGGGGACGTGCCAGTTGAACGATGGTGCCTGGCGCAGCGATGGTTCCGGCGGCCGGTGAGGTTGCGCTCGATGCAGCGGTTAACAGTCGCACTCTGAAGCCGGCATCGTGGAGCGCCCGCACAGCCTCTCGGAGCGACAGTCCGCGCACGTCGGGAATGGCGCGCGGGGTAACGGCGACCGGTGCCGGCCGCGGCGATGCCGGCAAGTCGATGGTGTAGGGCTTGGGCGCATCGGCAACGTCGCGGCGCGAAATGTTCCCATTCGGATCGTAGGACTCCGAATTCGCCTTCGGAGTTCCGTCTGAGCCACGCGAGGCAAGTCTCGTATCGGATGCGGCGTCCACCTTCGAAGATTGGGAGCCGGCCTGTTTCTCCGACGCCGCCAGATCTTCGCGATTGAGAGCCGCATCGCGCGCGGAAAGCGCCGCTCTCAATACGATCTGCGTCACTGGCGCGGCGATGTCGCCGCCGGCGTAATGGCCGCCTTTGGGCGAGTCGAGCTTTACCAGCACCACGTACTGAGGATCGTTGCCCGGGAACAGCCCCACGAAAGACGCCGTGTAATTGCCGGCCGTGTAGCCGAGGTTTTGAGATGTGCGACGCGCGGTGCCGCTCTTCCCGGCGACATCGAACGTTGCCAGATCGGCTTTCGTCGCTGTTCCTTCCTGAACCACGGCCAGAAGCATCTGCTGCACCGTTCGCGCGACATCGAACGACATCACCCGACGTATGACCCGCGGCTCGGCGCTGTAGACTGTCTTGCCATCGGCAGAACGAACTTCCTTCACCAGATGCGGCTCCAGCAGCTCACCACCGTTGGCGATCGCCGCGTAGGCCGTGACCAGCTGCAAAGGGGTGACGGCAATCTCGTAACCCATCAGGATCGACGCGCTCGACTGCTTCGACCATTGTCGCGGCTCGCGCAACGTACCGGCCGCCTCAGCCGGAAGTGGAACGCCCAGCGGCATTCCGAAACCCAGGTCACGGAAGGTTTCGTATTTCTGCCGCGGCGTCAGACGCAGGCCGAACTCGACGATCCCAATGTTGCTCGAGTAGCGGATGACATCGGCGAGAGAGAGCGCCGTCGCCTTGTGCATGTCGTTGATGACGCGGCCATCGAGCTCGAGCTGGCCGTTGTGGGTGTTGACGACGTCGGTCGGCCGCGCCTTGCCCTTCTCCAGCAGCGAGGCGGCGACGAACGGCTTGAGCGTCGATCCGGGCTCGAACGGCTCGGTGACGGCGGTGTTGGCAAAGGCGCTTCGACCGACCCTGTTGCTGGCCATTGCCAGGATCTCGCCGGTGTGCGGATTCATGACGACGACGTCGCCACCATCGGCGTGCAGGCTGTCGACGGCAATCGACAGCTCGCGCTCGCAGATGTCCTGGAGCGCGTGATTGATGGTCAGCACCACCGTCGCGCCCTGCTTGGGCTGATCGGTCCAACCATCCGGCGAATCGAGCGCCCGTCCGTCTTTGTCGCGAGCCAGTCTTACTCTGCCGGAGTCACCGCGCAACAGAGTGTCGAGCGCGAGCTCGAGTCCATCGAGCGGATTCCCTTGCCCATCGACGCTGCCGATGATGCGCTTGATGCCGGTGGAATTGGCGTACACACGTTGGAGGACCGGCGTCAGATGGATGCCATTCAACTTGGAGATCGAGGCGACATCGGCGGTCGAGTAAACTCCCGGCAGGTCGATCCACCGCCGGCGACGCGCAATCGCGGCGTGCAGCGCATCGGCGTCGACGCGGGCGCGATGGAGGGCCTTGATGACGAAGGCAGTGTCGCGCACTTCCGGCAACGCCACCGCTACGCGCGCCATCTCTCTGCTTTCAACGAGAGTATTCCCGCTGGCATCGAGAATCTCGCCGCGCGGCGCCGACAACGGCGATGCGAAGAAGTGTTGGCGCCTGGCGCGTGCGGACCACTGCTTTCCTTCGACGACCTGCACCTTGGCCGCGCGCGCCACCAGCGTCACCGCGAAAAGGAGGAAGAACCCGTGGACGACCGCTGCTCGACTAGGGCGCTTCATCCGGCCGCACTCTGGGGAGGATTACAACCTGCTTGTCCGTCGGAACGTGCATTCCGAGGCGGCGTTCTACGGCGGTTCCGAGATTCTGTCGGCTCGAAGCATCGCGGATGTCCGCATCCAGTCTCGCCCGCTCGCTCTCCAGATTGACCCGCCTGGCGTCGAGCGCCGCGAGCTTTTCCGACTGGCTGATGCCAATCGTTCTCCGCCAGACGATCGCCAGGGCGATCAGCACGAACGCGGCAAGCATCAGTCCGATGAGGCTTCGCCCGCGAAGCGTTACACCGCTTTTCGCCATGCCCGTAACCTGGCGCTCCGCGAGCGCGGGTTGATGGTCGCCTCTGCGTCGCTCGCCTTGATAGCGCGCTTGTTGACCAGCTCGCCGAGCGCCTTGCCACGACAAGTACAAGTCAACTGCCTGGGCGGGCAGATACAGTCCAGACTCCACTCGCGCATGGTGTGCTTCACCAGTCGATCCTCGCCGGAGTGATACGAGATCACGACCAGCACTCCTCGTGGCTCGAGCCTGTCCCGCAGCAGCGGCAGCGCTCTCTCGAGTGTGGTGAGCTCGTCGTTCACGGCGATGCGCATTGCCTGAAAGAGGCGCGCGAAGTCCGCCGGACCCTTGCGTGCTCCGTAAGCGCCGCGAATTGCGTCGACGAGATCGTCACTCACTCGCATCGACTTTCTGGCGCGGCGACGCACGATCTCGCGGGCAAGTCGGCCGGCGCGCGGCTCGTCTCCGTAGTCGTGAAAAATCTGGGACAATTCGGCTTCATCGAGGGTGTTGAGCAAATCAGCAGCGGTGCCCGTAGCACGACGGTCCATCCTCATGTCGAGTAACACGCCAGGACGAAAAGAGAAACCTCGATCGTCAGCATCGATCTGGTGTGAGGAGACACCGAGATCGGCCAAAATGCCGTCGAAGGACCGGCCACTGAGCTCCGATAAGCGGTCGATCTCGCCGAAATTGCCCTGTAAAGCTCGAAAGCGGCCCGACGTCTCGTAGGACGCCAGCCGCTTTCGAGCTTCTTCAATCGCTGCCTCGTCGCGATCTAGCGCGACGACTGATGAACCGGATGCCAGCAGGGCTTCGGTGTGACCTCCTCCGCCCAGTGTGCAATCCAAGACTTCCTTTGCCCCTTCGAACAGCGCCACCACCTCTTCGACCATGACCGGCGCATGGTAGGAGCTGTCCCACCGGCCGGCCACGGTGTCGGAGTCGATCACTTACAGAAGCGCTTCACCTCATTGTCGACAGCGGGCGTGAACTGCGGAATCGCCGTCATGAGCTGAGCGGCCTCGTTCGGGTACTTCTGTCCGCCGGCAGGCAGATTCATCGAAGCGAGGTTGAATGCATCGCGAGCCGTTCTGGCCAGATCGCAGCTGTGCTTCTCGTTTGCCGAGATCGTCGCCGTCTGACCGACGGAGAACGCGCTCGCGCCGATCAGGAACTTCGCGTCAGCGGAAGACTGCAACTGATCAGAGAGCTGGAGGAACTTGATCGCCTTTTGGTAATCGGCAATCTCCTTCGACGCAGTCGCAGCCTTATAGGCGTCGCTGCCCGCTTTTAATGCCAATTGAGAGAGTGAACCAGGATCAGCGCCGTTGGTTCTTGCCTGCTGGAGCGTATTCGACAGGTCGTCGCCCTTGTTCAACGCGCTCTGGATCGTCGCCAGAAGGAAATAAGCATTTGCGTTCTTGGGGTTGCACGCTACGGCCTTCTTGGCACCATCCTCGGCCTGTTGCAGCTGACCCGCCTTGTACAATGACTGCGCATTGAAAAGCTGGATATTGCAGTCGCCCGGGAACTTCCTAGCAGCCAGCGCCGCTATTTCCGATGCCTTCTGTGGCTGGTTGATCGCCAAGTAAGCAGCGGCGAGTCGAGAATAGTAATCGGCAGTGGCCTGAGCGGTGTCGACGCGGACCATCTCAGTACCGACTTGGATAGCAGCCTCATATGTGCTCGCACGTGT
>JBKPDS010000103.1:0-4333 GCA_046727995.1 Gemmatimonadota bacterium | reverse complement strand
ATCTGCCGCATGTCCTCGTCCGACCATTCCGGCCACGCCTCGCCGAAGATCTCTTTCATCTCTTCAGGGTAGTGTCCGCGCAGAACCGGATCCAGGTACTGCCGGTTCATGTAGGCGTCGGCGCGGCGTACCGCCTCCAGGTCCTCCGCCGACTGCGACGCCGGGTACTTCGGCTCGAGATTCACGGTGATGCCGATCTTTCCCTTTTTGGCGGCCTTGCTCGAGCGGAATCTCTCCACCGCCATTCCGTGCGCGCGCATCAGATTGTGCGTCGCAATCGGCGCCTCGAACAAATTGGAGTGACCCGGAGCGAGAACGCCCGAGAGGTAGCCGCCGTCCGTCACCACCCACGGCTCGTTGAGCGTCGACCACATCGCGACACGATCGCCGAGCGCGTCCCACATCGTCACCGCGTAGTCGCAAAACCACTCGGCGATTTCGCGATTGAGCCAGCCGCCGCGGTCGTCGAGCGCCTCGGGAAGATCCCAGTGGAAGAGCGTGACGTTCGGCCTGATTCCTTTTTTCAGCAGCTCGTCGACGAGGCGGGAGTAGAAGTCGATGCCTTTCCTGTTGACCGCACCCGTCCCCTCGGGGTAAATCCGTCCCCAGGCAACACTGAATCTGTAGGCATTCGTCCCCAACTCAGCCATCGTCGCGACATCGTCCTTGTAGCGCCGATAATGGTCGCAGGCGATGTCACCCGTCTGGTCGAGCCAGGTATTGCCGGGCGTGTGGGAGAAGCGATGCCAGATGCTGCGGCCGGCGCCGTCCGCGGTCGGAGAACCTTCGATTTGATACGCAGAGGTCGCCGTTCCCCAAAGGAAGTCGTCGGGGAATCTGTATTTATCGGTCATGTCGATGAGGGACTATGGCGCGAGTGAAACTCGAGGGCGTCCGCAAAATTTATACTGAAGGTAATCAGCAGGTAGCCGTCGATCGCGTCGATCTCGATGTGAAAGACGGAGAGTTTGTCGTTCTTGTCGGACCATCGGGATGCGGGAAAAGCACTACACTGCGGATGATAGCCGGCCTCGAGTCGATCAGCGCCGGCACCGTGAAAATCGGCGATCGCGTCGTCAACGACGTGCCTCCGAAAGCGCGCGACATTGCGATGGTGTTCCAGAATTACGCGCTCTACCCGCACATGACGGTGCGGGAGAACCTCGGCTTCGCTCTCAAGCTGAAGAACATGCCGTCAGCGGAGATCGACAAGCGAGTGAAGGCCGCGGCGGCGACGCTCGGACTGGACGAGTATCTGGATCGCAAGCCGCGCAATCTCTCCGGTGGGCAGCGCCAGCGCGTCGCGCTGGGGCGCGCCATCGTCAGGCAACCGCAGGCATTCCTGTTCGACGAGCCGCTCTCCAATCTCGATGCGCAGATGCGCGTCTCGATGCGCCGCGAGATCGCGCGGCTGCATCAGGAATTGAAAGTCACGATGATCTACGTCACCCACGATCAGGTCGAGGCGATGACGCTCGGCGATCGCATCGTGGTTATGAGCAAGGGCCACGTGATGCAGATCGATACGCCGATCAACCTCTACGAGAAGCCGAAGAACAAATTCGTGGCCGGCTTCATCGGCAATCCGGCGATGAATTTCGTCAACGGCACCGTCGAAGGCGGCGGGCCGTCGAGATTTGTGGCGGAGGGCGGAGACTGGCAGATCAATCTGCCCACTCGGTTTGCGGCGCCGCTGGGTGCGGCGCGTGGCAAAGCGGTTACGCTCGGAATTCGGCCCGAAGACGTCTCAGTAGTCGCAGGCCCACGGGTTGCCCCCGCGACCGCGACAGCACGACTCGATCTCGTAGAGTCGCTGGGCAACGAGACGTTCATCTATGCGAGGGCGGGCCGTCACGACCTCACGGCTCGGATCTCTCCCACGCAGACTCTGCCACCGCTCGGTGGAAATGTCGTGCTCGCGTTCAATCTCGAGCGAGCGCATTTCTTCGACGCAATCAGCGGGGAACGCGTGGGGTAGGGAGAGTCGCTCGCCTGGGTGAACGAGTCTGGTCTCTGCCTTGAACCAGGCCTTCGTCTGCTCGGTTTCGCTCATCTGAATCAACAGCTCCGATTGGGTTACGCTGAACGCTCGCGCCACTGCGCAACGTCGGCGTTGGTGCTTTCGTCTAGGATTTGTCACGAATTCGCCGCCCGGAGTTGCCGTCGAGCGGCGGTCGGCGCTAGTGTGTCGCCGTTTCTTCGCTGGGAACGAGGCGACCGACGAGGATGGTGATGTTGTCGGTGCCGCCGCCGTCGAGGGCGTCCTGCAATAGATCCTCGCAAACCTGGCGCGCCGATTTCATCGAGCCAAGCCGTTCGGCGATGCGATCGTCGGAGACGTGCCTCGTCAGGCCGTCGGTGCAAAGGAGGTGGGTGATCCCCCAGTCCAGCGGCATCCGCGTCACGACCGGAGCGGTTTGTGCTCCGCCGATCGAGCTGATGAGGACGTTCGAGAGAGGGGAACTTGCGGAGAGTGTTTCCGACATGATTCCCTGATCGACGAGCGCCTGGGCGAGGGTTTGATCGTGCGAAATCTGATTGAGCACGCCGTCGGTAAAGCGATAGTAGCGCGAGTCTCCAACCTGAAGCAGATAGCTCCACGGCCAGACGCCGATGAACAGCGTCAACGTCGTCGCCATTCCTTCCGCTTCGGGATCGCCAGCCGCCTGCTCAACCACTTTATCATGGACGTGACACGCCGCTCGCTCGAGGGCGTGCATGAAGTCCTGATCGCCGTCGTTGGCCCGATAGTAACAACGCGCAGCTTCGCTGATGTACTGCGTGACCTCTTCGAGAGCGATGCGACTGGCTTTCTCGCCTTTGAGGCCACCGCCGACGCCGTCGGCGACCATCATGAAAGAGCCGATGCGTTCTTCTTCGATGGGCAATCGATCGGCATCGGGCAAGCTGGAGACGCGGATCTCGAGTCGGCCGCGCAGACGTCCAATGAGGAAGTGATCCTGATTGTCCCGCCGAACCAGGCCTGGGTGCGTAAGACCGTATGAGTCGATCTCGTCGTCGCGCGGGCGGCGCGCAGTCGAGACGTGGGAGAGAGTGGCAGCAGTATCTGTCATCAGGGATCTCCAGACAGTTCTACCAATCTGTAGCGCACCCCATGTCTCCACAAGAAAACGCCGGCTCCTCTCGGAGCCGGCGTTGTGAATCAGATCAGGCGGAGCTTAACCCCTCTTGCCAGGCGTTCCGGCGGGGCGGCCCATCGGTGGTGCAATGGGCTTGACTCCGAGACCAGGAGGGGTGGCGGGACGATGTGCCAGTCCGCCTTCCTTGTTCGCGGTCTCCGGACGCTTGTCGCTCGACGTGTTCTCTTCGGCGAGCAGCTGACGATCAGTCGCCTTCTGCTGCAGTCTCGCGTTTACACGCGCCAGTGCAGCGCTCGGCTTCGCGCCCTTGTCGATCATGTGGCTGGTGACGTAGAGGGGCACAGCGAGAGAGCGGCCCGACGGCGCAGACTTGGCCAACGCGCTCACCTGTGAGCCGTCAACACCGTGGCCCATCAGCTCCGAGCCGGCGGTGATTTCGTCGCTCGTTGGCTTGCGTCCGGCTTTCTCCAGTGCGGCTTTCGCCTTCTTCATGTTTTCTGCGCTGCGATCGACGGACTTCTCGACGTCAGCCGGCTTCGTGCCTTTGCTGGTTAGTCTGAGAGCCTGTTGTTCGAGTGCCGCCGCTGGCAGCGAGTGTGAGCGCGCATCAGCAATGGTAGCCAACACGTGCTGTGCGACGTTGGCGGGCAGAACCTGGCGCAGTCTCGCCGACGGATCTTTAGCGTTCTGGGCCGACGCAATGGAAGCAAACAGCAGCGTCGCACCAATGACAAACCGCTTCATAATGATCTCTCCGTGATTGGGAACGGGAGCTGGAGAGCTCCTATGAATAGACTGCATTGGAATTGTTCAACGTCACTGACAGAGCGTTAATTCGCGCACCATCACACGCGAGATTCGGATCGTCTGTAATCGCCGCGTCAGGTACCCCACCAACACAATGGGACTACGGGCGACTCTCAAGCCCGTGGTCCCATTGATCTCTGCCCCGCTTCAGGTGCAGGTGATTACGCCAGGGGTGGTGACTCCGCTGTCGCAAGTCTTGGCAGACTGTGAATGCGTAGCAGTGGCCGTCCAGCTCGGCGGCGGACCAGCAACCATTGTCGCTATGATGGTTACGTTCTGCGACGGAGTGAAACCTTGCAGCGGCGAAGCGCTCGTCGCGGTGCCAGCGAAGTACGCGCCGTTGTTGTCAGCCGCATACTGCTCTTCATAGGTGGCGAGGTTGCGGAGGTCAGACTTCATCGCCGCGACGTACGCCTTGTCCTTCG
>JBKPDS010000102.1:0-6839 GCA_046727995.1 Gemmatimonadota bacterium | reverse complement strand
AGCGTCGTCAAAACACGGGCGCCGCTGGCGCCGATCGGATGGCCGAGCGCGATCGCGCCGCCGTTGACGTTGACGCGATTCCAGTCCCAGCCCAGCTCTTCGCCATCGGCGATCGACTGAGACGCAAACGCTTCATTCGCCTCGATCAGATCATAGTCGCTGATCTTGGCACCGGTTTGCTTCATCAGATTGCGCACGGCTTTGATCGGCGCGAAGAACAGGTCTTCCGGATTCGTCGCACCGGTAGCATAGCCCGTTACGCGCCCGAGAATCTCCAGCTTGTGTTCCTCGGCGTATGCTTCGGAGACGACGACGAGCGCGGCGGCGCCATCGTTTAGCCCGGGAGCGTTGCCGGCGGTTACGGTGAGATCCTCGTTGGCGCCGTTCTTCCCCGGAAATGCCGGCTTGAGTTTCGCCAGCACTTCGATGCTGGTGTCGCGGCGGGGCGACTCGTCAGTGTCGATGGTCGTTGGACCTTTCTTACCGGGGATCTGAACCGGCACGATTTCGTTCTTGAATTTGCCGGCGTCGATTGCGCTCACCGCCTTTCGGTGCGACGCCGCGGCAAACGCGTCCTGATCTTCCCGACTGACGTTGGCCTTCTTCGCCGTGTACTCGGCGTGTCGACCCATGTGGACGTTACACGACGCGCACCAGAGTCCGTCCTTGATCATGCCGTCGACCATCGTCTGATCGCTCGCTTTTACGCCACTGCGCATGCCGTACACGTAGTACGGCGCATTCGACATCGACTCCTGGCCGCCGGCGATGATGACTTCGGCATCGCCAGCCTTGATTGCCTGTGAAGCAAGCATCACCGCCTTGAGTCCAGAGCCGCAGACCTTGTTGACGGTGACCGCTGAAACTGTGGCTGGAATTCCGGCTTGCAGCGCGGCCTGTCGCCCGGGCGCCTGGCCCGTGCCTCCCTGAAGGACGTGCCCCATGATCACTTCCTGGACGTCTTCGACTGGAACCTTCGATCGCTTCAATGCCTCACGGATGGCGATCGCGCCCAGCTCGGGAGCACTGAGAGACGAGAGACCGCCGAGGAATTTGCCGATGGGAGTTCGGGCGGCGCCGACGATTACGGGAATACGCGATTTATCTGGCATTGGAGCTTGACCCGAGATGTGAATGAAACTGCAATTGAAAATTAATCGCTGAGTCAAACCGGGGCACGGAGCTTCTTGAGACGGGATTCATCCGTTCGTATTTTCGCCCAATGAGCGAGACGACGTCGTACGACGCGATCGTAATTGGCTCCGGAATTTCCGGTGGTTGGGCGGCAAAGGAGCTGTGTGAGAAGGGGCTCAAGACGCTCGTGCTAGAGCGCGGCCGCAACGTGGTCCACATCAAGGACTACCCCACCATGAACCTGGCGCCGTGGGAGCTTCCGCACCGCGGCGCCTTGTCACGTCAGGTCCTCAAGGAGAATCCGCTGATCAGCAAAGCGGCGGGTTACGGCGAGGACACCATGCACTTTTTCATAAAGGATCGCGACCACCCGTACGTCCAGGCGAAGCCGTTCGACTGGATTCGGGGCTATCAGGTCGGCGGCAAGTCGATCATCTGGGGACGCGCCTGCCAGCGCTGGAGCAAGCACGAGTTCGTCGCGCCGGAAAAGCTGGGTTACGGGATGAACTGGCCGATCACTTACGATGACGTCGCCCCGTGGTACTCGCATGTAGAGAAATTCATCGGCGTCTGCGGCAACGCCGATCATCTGGAGGCGATGCCGGATGGAGAGTTCCTGCCTCCATTCGACTTCAACTGTGCCGAGAAACATTTACGCGACAGTCTGCTGGCGCGGTATGGAAACCGTTACGTCGTGCAGGGTCGGTGGGCGCATCTGTCGCAACCGAAGGCGATACATCTTCAGCAGGGCCGCGGGACGTGTCAGGCGCGCAATCTCTGCATGCGTGGCTGTCCGTTCGGCGGATACTTCAGCTCCAACGCGTCGACGCTGCCGTGGGCGATGAAGACCGGCAACCTCACCATTCGTCCCCACTCGGTAGTCCACTCGATCCTCTACGATGATGTGAAGGGCAAGGCGACGGGTGTACGGGTCATCGACGCCCAGACTCACGCCGTGACCGAGTTTCAGTCGCGGATCGTATTCGTGAACGCGTCGGCTTTGAACACGAATCTCATTCTGCTCAATTCGACATCGAACCGATTCCCGCATGGACTCGGCAACGACAGCGGATTGCTGGGCAAGTACATCTGCCACCACAACTACAGGACGGGCGCCAGCGGCAAGCTCGATGGCTTCGAGGACAAGTACTTCTACGGCAAGAATCCGACGGAGTGCATCCTCGTCAATTTCCGAAATCTCGGTAAGCACGACGCGGACGCGGATTTCGTCGGCGGTTACACGACTTTCACCGGCGGTTACCGCGAGCGCGGCGAGCCGACGACGGTGGAACGCGTCGGCGGTGTCTACAAGGAGTCGCTCACCAAGCCGGGACCGTGGGGCATCTATATGTACATGCAGGGCGAGACCATCCCGCGTGAGACCAACACGGTGAGTCTGCATCCGACGCAGAAGGATCAGTGGGGAATTCCGCTGTTGGTGACCTCGGTTGGCTACGACGACAACGCCGAGCGGATGATCCGCGATTGGCAGAAGCAGGCGAAGGAAATGCTTGGCGTGGCTGGGTGCCGCGATGTCGAAGTTCACGACACTCACTGGGCGCCCGGACTCGACATCCACGAGATGGGTGGCGCGCGGATGGGCGCCGATCCGAAAACGTCGTTGCTCAACAAATGGAACCAGCTGCACGCCTGCAAGAACGTCTTCGTCACCGACGGCGCGTGCATGACGTCGACCGGAAATCAGAGTCCTTCGATTCTGTACATGACGCTGACGGCGCGGGCTGTCGATCACGCGACGCAGGAAATGGGGAGGCAGAACTTGTGAGTGAGACAGGGCGTCCCATCAATCGTCGAGAGGCGGTGAAAACGACCGGCGTCCTGCTCGGCGGAGTGCTGATTACATCGGCTAGTCTGACTGCGTGCGCCCGGGAATCACGCAACGTCGGAGTTGGAGTGCTGAACGCCGAAGATCAGGCGCTCATCGAGGAAATTGCCGACACGCTGTTACCAACGACTTCCGGCTCACCCGGCGCGAAGGCAGCCGGTGTCGGACCCGTCATAAACCTGCTGCTAACTGACTGCCGCGAGCCTGATGAGCAGAAACGCGTCGTCGATGGGTTGAAGCAGTTCCGGAGCACCGTCGGCGATCATTTCGTGTCGATGTCGCAGGCGAATCGCGAGAATTGGCTGCGCCGGATTGACCGCGAAGCAAGAGCAGCTGGAGACAAGCATTATTTCCATCTCGTGCGCGAGCTGTCGCTGCGGGCCTACTTCTCGTCGGAAATCGGAACGACCAAGGCCCTGCGCTATGTGATGACGCCCGGCAGATGGGTGGGCTGCGTCCCGCTGCAGCCGGGCCAGCCCGCCTGGGCGTGACGACAATTTCTTCCAAATCGAGCGTGTCGAAAGTCGGAATCGGAATTGTCGGGTCCCGCTTTCAGGCGGATTGCATTGCGGCATCAGTGAAAGCGATGCCCGACGAAGCTGAAGTGGTCGCGGTTGCGTCGCCCACCCGTGGCAACGCCGAAGATTTCGCCCGCCGCCACGAGATCCCCGCGTATTACTCCGATTACCGGGACTTATTGAAAGACAAGAACGTCGAGATGATCTCGATCACCGCGCCCAACCGCCTTCACGCGCAGATCACCATCGACGCCGCCAAAGCAGACAAGCACGTCGTCTGCGAGAAGCCGCTCTGCATGACGCTCGACGAAGCGGACGCAATGATAGAAGCGTGCAAAAAGGCGGGCGTGCTGCTGCTCTACGCCGAGGAGCTCTTCTTCGCCCCGAAATACGTGAAGGCCAAGCAGATGGCGGATGAAGGCGCGTTCGGCCGCATTCACCTGGTGAAGCAGGGAGAAAAACACTCCGGACCGCACTCAGACTGGTTCTGGGACGTGAAGCAGTCCGGTGGCGGAGCGTTGATGGACCTCGGCTGCCACGGCATCGCGTTCTGCTGGTGGTTCGTCGGCAAGCAGAAAGTGAAAACCGTCTACTCCCAGTTGTCGACGCAGGTGCACAAGGCCCGGACCGAGGGCGACGACGAAGCGATCACGATCCTCGAGTTCGAGAACGGTGCCCTCGGCATGGTCGAGAACAGCTGGAACCGGCCGGGTGGTATGGATGACAGCATCGAAGTTTTCGGCGACAAGGGGCAGACTTACGCCGACATGCTGATGGGAAACGCGCTGCCAACGTACTCGGAGATTGGTTTCGGATACGCCGTCGAAAAGGCGTCGTCGACCAGAGGCTGGACCTATCCGGTGTTCGAGGAAGCCTGGAACTATGGATTTCCGCAGGAGATGCGGCACTTCGCGCGCTGCGTGCGCGGGAAAGAAACGCCGATCTCTGACGGCGAGACGGGGCGGGCGGTGATGGAGATCCTTTACGCCGCCTACGCGTCCGCCGGACTAGGCAGGAGAATCCCGCTTCCCTTCCGGCCCAAAGGCATCGCCAAACCGATCGATCTCTGGAAGAATCCCGACCTCGCGAAAGCGGCGCTCTGATGCGTCTGGCGGGGGCAGTCGACATCGGTGGGACGAATACAAAAATCGGAATCGTCAGCGAAGACGGGCGCATCGTTCGCCGCTCGACGATTCCAACGAAGTCAGGAACGGAGCCAGTTCACCTTGTCGACGCGATTGCCATCGAGCTGCGGCCGATGCTCGATGCCGTGGCCGACGAAAGAAATCAGGTGGTGGCAATCGGAATCGCGGTCGCCGGATTCCTCGATCGTGAGCACACGATGATGGTGGCCAACGCCAACTTGCCGTCACTGCGCAATTTTGCATTGCGGCGGGCGTTCGAGGAGCGTTTCGAGCTCCACTGTCACCTCGAAGTCGATTCCAACGCGTCGACTGTCGCTGAATACCGTTTCGGGATGGGCCGCGGTGCATCGCGTCTGCTCGGCCTCACACTCGGCACTGGCGCCGGTGGTGGCGTAATCGTCGGCGGCAAGCTTCTTCGATTCACCGGCGAGTGCGCCGGTGACGTCGCGCACATCGTCGTCGAGCCCAATGGTCGTCCGTGCACCTGTGGCGCGCGAGGCTGCCTCGAAGCGATGGTGAATTCAGCGTCGTTGTCCGAGCGTGGTGGATCGCGCAAGCCAGCCGACATCATCACCGCCGCGAAAAAGGGCGAGGTGGCGGCGATCAACGCGGTGGCGGAGACGGGCAGATACCTGGGCCTCGGCCTGGCATCCCTGTCGCCAATTTTCGCCCCTGAGAAAATTGTGATCGGCGGTGGACTCGCCGCTGCGGGAAATCTGCTGATCGACCCGACGCGAAAGAGCTACGACGAGCACGTGGCCGACGATTTTCGTGGAAAGGTGCCAATTGTCGGCTCGACGTTCGACGGCTGGGAAGGAATGGTGGGCGCAGCAAGTCTCGCTCTCGCTTCAATCGATTAAGTATCAATGAGCGACGACGCCGCGGCTCGCGCGCGATTGGAGCAGGCGATGCGTCGCCCCGCCGGGACGGGAGAAATCGCGCTCGTGCTGGGGCCGCCCATCATCCTGTCGATCGCCTCCGCAATCGGCTGGCATTTGCGGCGACCGGGACCGATACCGTTCAACGATCGCAATGTCCTGGTGTCGCTCGGTATTCAGGTGGTCATCGCTGCTTGCCTGCTGCCTTTTCTGTGGCGGAGGCGGTGGAGACCGTTGGAAGTAGCAGGACATCCGGAGCCCCTCGACTTTCTTCGTGGACTCGGCGTCTGGCTCGCACTGGTCGGTTTCTTCTATCTGACCTTGTTGGTGCTTAACATCGTCGCGCCGAACTTTGTCGCGCCGTTGCGAGGGCGCCCATTCACCGGCGCTCTCTCTCCCCCGGCGATAGTAGCAGCGGCCGTCGTCGACCCCGTCTTCGAAGAATTCCTCTTACTCGGATACGCCATTCCGGCGCTCGGAAATCGTTTCGGGATCAGGATCGCCAGTATGGCCAGCGTCACGATTCGCGTCGCGGCGCACGCGTATCAGGGTCGCCTGGCGTTCATCGCGATCCTGCCGGTGGCGTTGGTGTTGACCTTCTACTTCGTGCGCACGGGGCGTCTCTGGCCGGTAATCGTCGCTCACGTCATTCAGGATGCGCTCGCCTTGACCATTACGTTCGGCGCGACGTGAAAAGAATCGGCCAACGGAAGGAGTCGGTCAGGGTAACTCATGAGGTGAAGCGACCTTGAGGACTCACGGTCAATACGCGCATATTCGGTCCGCAATTGCTGATCGAGTCCCACCACAACTCGCCCGTCCGTCCCTCTGAACCAATAGCGAGGACCAGATGCAGACGCAGGAGTACGATGCAATCGTAGTCGGATCCGGAATATCCGGAGGCTGGGCCGCCAAGGAGCTCACTGAGAAAGGCCTCAACGTCCTCTGCCTCGAGCGCGGCAAGAACATCGAGCACATCAAGGACTATGTGAACGCGACTAAGGCGCCGTGGCAGTATCCGCATCGAGGCGGACGCACCCGCGCGATGGAGGAGTTGTATCCGGTTCTCAAGCGTGATTATCCGCTGAACGAAACGAATCTCGACTACTGGGCATCGGACAAGGATTCGCCGTACACGGAGATCAAGCGCTTCGACTGGTTCCGCGGCTACCACGTGGGCGGACGATCTTTGATGTGGGGACGCCAGAGCTATCGACACAGTGATTTCGACTTCGAGGCGAACGCGAAGGAAGGCGTCGCCATCGACTGGCCCATTCGCTACGCGGACATCTCTCCATGGTACGACTACGTCGAAAAG
>JBKPDS010000101.1:0-6888 GCA_046727995.1 Gemmatimonadota bacterium | reverse complement strand
GACTCAACGATTTCGCTCTTCACAGCGCGTTCGTGAAACGAGCGACGCGGAAGTTCATGCCCGGTGAGCACGCCGAAGACGCACTTGAAGCCGGCGCCGCTATCGCCGCCACTGGTCGTGGACTCCTCTTCACCCAGCTCGGCGAAGCGATTACCAGCGCAGACGCCGCGATCTCAGTGCGCGATCACTACCTCTGGTTCTTCGATCAGATTCGTGCCAGAAATCTTCCCGCTCACGTCAGTGTCAAGCCGACGCAGCTCGGCCTCGATCTCTCTTTCGCCGAATGCGAGCGCCACCTGCAGGCGCTGGCAGCGAAAGCGGAGGAAACCGGATCAGCGCTCTGGCTGGACATGGAAGACTCGAGCTACGTCGACCGCACGCTCGACCTCTACGTCACGCTGAAGAACAATCACGCGTCAACCGGCGTCGCGCTGCAGGCATACCTGCGTCGCACACCCGCCGACATTGCGCGACTGATGGCGATCAAGCCGGTGATTCGGCTGGTGAAAGGAGCGTACGACGAGCCGAAGACCGTCGCCTTCGAGAAGAAGAGCGATACCGATCGCGCCTACTTCGAGCTGGCATCACAGCTATTGCGTGGAGCACGCACCGGAGCATGCACTCCGGTTTTCGGAACCCACGATCTCACGCTCATCGAGCGCATCGCCGAGCAGGCGCAGGCGTCGAGCGTCGGCAAAGACGAGTATCAGGTTCACATGCTCTACGGAATTCGGGACGCGGCCCAGCGCAAGCTCGTCGCCGAGGGGCACATCGTGAAGACGCTCGTCAGTTACGGATCGGCGTGGTACCGCTGGTACATGCGCCGGCTGGCCGAGCGTCCGGCGAATGTTTTGTTTGTGGCGAAATCATTGTTCGGATAAGGGAGCAGTCGACGGTACTCGTGCGGCACACCACCTGGAGGTAGGATTTAGCGCATGAAACCCAACGAGCTTACTCTCCGCGGCCTGATTCTCGGCGCACTCATCACGACGGTCTTCACGGCAGCAAACGTGTACCTGGGTCTCAAGGTCGGACTCACTTTCGCCTCATCGATCCCCGCGGCCGTGATCTCGATGGCGATCCTCAGCGCGGTGAAAGACTCGACGATCCTCGAGAACAACATCGTCCAGACCGTCGCGTCCGCGGCGGGGACGCTGTCGGCGATCATCTTCGTCTTGCCAGGACTGGTGATCGTCGGCTGGTGGACAGGATTCCCGTTCTGGGAATCCTTTTTCATTTGCCTGAGCGGCGGAGTGCTCGGCGTGCTGTTCACGATTCCGCTGCGGCGCGCGCTGGTGACGACCTCCGATCTTCCATATCCCGAAGGCGTCGCTGCTGCCGAAGTGCTGAGAGTCGGATCGGGCACGCGCGGCGAGACCAAGGACGAGACCGGTGAAGCAAGAGAAGGACTCGTCGCTGTGATCCTGGGCTCGGTTGCGTCGGCGGGGTTCGCGATTATCACGGCGACGCGCATCGCCGCCGCCGAGCTGAATGGATTCACGCGAGTAGGCGCTGGCTCGACGGGCTGGAACCTGGGATGGTCACTGGCGCTGCTCGGCGCAGGACACCTCGTCGGACTATCGGTTGGAATGGCGATGCTGATCGGCCAGGTGATCTCGTGGGTGCTGGCCGTTCCCATTCTCACCGCAATGCAGCCGGCGACCGCCGATCAAACACTGGCGGCTCACACGATTGCCATCTGGCGGACGCAGGTGCGATTCATCGGCGCCGGCGTGATCGCCGTCGCCGCTGTCTATACGCTGGGCAGACTGGCAAAGCCGGTGGTGGGCGGACTGGTGTCGACACTGCGCGCCTCACGCGCGGTAGCTACCGACGACGAGACCGACCGCGATCTGGAGCCGGCGTGGATTTACGTACTAACCGCAGCCTGTCTCGCCATAGCGGCCTGGCTGGCCTATTCATTCGCGCGCTCGACGGTGCTTGCTCCGGATGCAATGAAGCTGACGCTGATCTCCGTTCCGTTCGTGCTGATCATCGGCTTCATCATCGCCGGCGTCTGCGGCTACATGGCGGGATTGATTGGCGCCTCCAACAGTCCGATTTCCGGAGTCGGCATTCTGTCGATCGTCGTCTGCGCATCGGTGTTCGCGCTCGCAGTCACTCCGACGGCGCAGACAAGCCAGGCGCTGGTGGCGATCGCGCTGTTCGTGACGGCGATCGTGTTCGCCTGCGCGACGATCTCCAACGACAACCTCCAGGATCTGAAAACGGGTCAGCTCGTCGGCGCATCGCCGCGGCGGCAGCAGATCGCGCTCATCGTCGGCGTCGCCGCCGGTGCGTCGGTGATCCCGTCGGTTTTGAACCTGCTGGCGCGAGCCTACGGTTTTGCGGGAGCGCCGAATGTGAACGTGGTCGCGGCGAATCCGCTGCCCGCGCCGCAGGCGACACTTATTTCGGCGCTGGCGCAGGGCGTCATTGGTGGCAAGCTCGAATGGAAGATGCTGGGCATTGGCGCATTGATCGGTGTCGGCCTGATTCTGCTCGACGCGTTGATGGGCGTGCTGAAGAAGCTGCGTCTGCCGCCGCTCGCTGTCGGCATCGGAATTTACTTGCCGATGTCAGCGACCTTCGCCGTGATCGTCGGCGCGGTGATCTCACACTGGTATGATGGGCGCACGCGGACGATGCCGAACCCCGGTCGCGCCGAGCGATTGGGAACGCTGGTGGCGTCGGGGTTGATTGTCGGCGAGAGCATCTGGGGCGTGCTCAATGCCGGACTGATCGTCGGCTTCTCGAAGGACGCGCCGATCGCGCTGGTGCCGGAGGATTTCAAGCTGGCGCCATGGCTGGGCGTGCTCGGCTTCATTGGAGTGATCGTGTGGTTGTACGGCTGGATGCTGCGGCGATCGCGAGCGGTGACAAACGTGGCCACGTATTAGGACCCTGGTGTACGGCCACTGGAGTGACAATCCAGCCACGCGACGGACAGACATTTGTTATTTGTTGAAGTGAGCTTGCCACCCAACTAACGTTGCGATTTCGGAGAAGTTCCGACGACGACAATCTCGATTTTTCATCCCCTGAGCCGGTCGATTTCACTCGCGCTACTTGTCGGGTGTGCCTGCAGCTGTATGCGGACGGTACGAGCGTGGCCACCACCGGTTGCTTCGGGAACCACGGTGGATGTTCACTTTGCCGCGCCTCGCTTTGTCGTGTTTGAGCGTGGAGTTGTAAAGGACTCAGTCGGAGGTATACGAGATTTGCGAGGTACCGTTATGGCGGTGCACGGCGATACCCTGGTACTCAGCGTGGCGAGCGCGGTGTCAGTCAACGCTGGCGAATCAAGTATGATGGACCGGCGAGCCACGCTTGCTTTGGATCAATCGACGATAGTGACTGTCAAGCAGTTGGATGGATGGAAGTTCGCCTATGCCCTGTTGGCGGGGAGCGTACTGATATTCGCCGCGGCCGTCATGTCAGGAAGTTAAGACCTCCAAGGTCGCTCGAGCTTCCCGCAGCCGAAAAGCCGCACTCATGACGAAGCGCCGCAAAGTAATCGTCCACATCGGAACCAGCGCCGACGGCTACATCGCGCGTCCTGACGGTGATCTCGAATGGCTGACGTCCCGTCCCAAGCCCGAAGGCTTCTATGGCATGGGCGACTTCATGCGATCGATCGACACGAAGTTGATCGGCCGGAGAACCTACGAGGCGAGTCGCAGGATGGGCGCGAAGTTCGATTCGAAGGATCGGACCTTCGTCTTCTCCCGTCAGGCGCGACCAGCCGACGCCCCATCAAGCGTGGAGTTCGTGAACGGTGCCATCGGTCCGTTCGTGAGCCGTCTTCGGGAGCAGCCCGGCAAGGACATCTGGCTGATGGGCGGCGGCGATCTCATCGCCTCCTTCCTCGACGAAAACGCCATCGACGAATTCTTCGTCACTGTCGCCCCGGTGTTCATTGGCGATGGCATTCCACTGATCGCTCGACGTCACCGTCACGTGCCTTTGGACTTGCAGTCAGTCGAACGCTTTGCCGATGGCGTAGTGCAACTTCATTACCGCGTTCAGAACCACTCCTGACTGCATCAGACGCGAACGCCCAGAGAGCGACGAACGCCGTTCATCGGTAATGGGCGGCAATGTCAGCGACAGATGTGGCGTTGGCGAGAACATCCACCCAATGCGTCGAAAGCAGCCAGTCATCAAACAATCGGCTCAGATCACGAGACGAGTTGCTCTTGGCAAAAGCGATGAAGTCTCGTGTCGTGCCGCCCTTTCCAAATCGCTGGTAATAACCGCCGACGATTCGGTTGAACTCGGCCTGCCCCACCAGATCGAACAGCGTCGCGAACATCAGCTCGCCCACCGAGTAGGAGCGACCCGTCATGTCTGCCTTGCCGTAGTCGATCATGGGGATCCGACGGAGCGACGAGTCAACCGCTACTCGTCGCTTCACCCTCGCCACGTCGTCTGACTCCTCCGCGGGCCGGTTCGGCCACGACTCCACGCGCTCGCGCAGCAAATCCTGCATGAACATGGCGTACCCTTCGTTCCAGCGCGGCGATGGATTTTCCAGATCGTTAGCGTTCCAGAGGTGAGCCAGCTCGTGGTACAACTCCCCCATGTGGGTGCTGTCTCTGAACGCGGCCGCCGTCTGGATGATCCCTCCGACCAGACTCGCTTGTGAACCCCAGCCGTCCGGAATCTCCGTTATCGTCAGATTGAGCGGCGCATGCAGTGGACCGAACCAGTCAGTCAGTAAACGCAGTGCCGACTGCGCTCGCGACATCAGCCGCCGCGCACCAAGACTATCTCCTCGGAAGTAGAAGACACGCACACCTCCGGCAGAGAGAGTATCGAATGGAGCGATGGCGATGTTGACGAATGGCGATGGACCGCTCGACACGTACGTCCAGGTCGTCGTGCCATCGCCGTTGATCACGCGTGACGGCTTGCCACCCGCTGCCACCAGATACTTCGATGGAACCCGGACCGATGCCGTGTAGGTGAAGTCAATTGTGGGGAGGCGCCTGTTCGGCGCATCGACGATTCCCCCAATTCGCGGAAACGCCAGCGCGTCCTCGCGAATGATCGTAAAGGTCGTGTCGATCCGATCCTTCACGTAGAGCCACCCCATTTCGGTGTAGCCGACGAGATTGCCGGCATAATCCAGCTTCACCACTGTGTGACCGCTGGGCTGAACGTGTTGGGCGAGATCGACCAGCACCTGGGTCACCTGACGCATCGGCGCGTCCTTGAAGCGCACCACGTCCTGGTTGAAATGCAGTTGCTTCCCCGCGCCGTCTCGAACCGCCGACACCTCCATCAGGCGATTGAGGAGGAACGACACCCGCGAAGCCGGCTCCTTCGTCCAGTTCTCAATGTCGAGGGTCATCGAGCCGGCGAGCCGCTGCGCCGGAAAATCGACGGAGATATCGAGTCGTACGTCGCGAGCGCGAAATGATTCAGGTTTTGATTCCTGACCCTGCAGCGGATCGATCAGCAACATGGCGGAGATCACGCCGCCAACTACCCGAAACAGCCGCATATGCATTCCCGGTATCTTTGGAGATCACGGTATGCTGAAATTTCAACATAAGCAATAAGGGATTGCCTGACGTCCCCCTCTAGAGTTCGCTGATGCGCGGCATCTTTCCGCTCGTGTAAAGCTCAGACAGTTTGACGATGTCGGCGCGACTCTCACCGACGAATGGACCGTGTTGCACGATCGGGATGCGCTGGCGCTCGCCCGCGTAGAGGACGAACCGCGCCCCGTCCTCCGCTCCGATAATACGGACGTTGCCGACGCTCGACGCGTCGGCTGCGGGTTCAGCGAGCCATCCCACCTGGCCCTCGCTCAGTCGCGTCCGATCCTCACCGACCGAAACGGCGCCTTCCAATACATATAAGAAGCCGTTGTAGGAATCGGGCAGCTCCTGATCGAGCTCCGCGCCAGGCTGCAGTCGAACGTCTACCAGCGTCACCGGAACGTAGTTGTGCGTCTTCGCCCGCGCCGAGCCCGACGTTCCGCTGTAAACGCGCGCCTCAACGCCCGGCTCTCGCCGCACCGGCGCTGAATCCCGCGCGATGTGCTCGAACCTCGGCGCCGACCAACGCGCACTGCGCGTCAGCGTCAGCCACAACTGCAGGATGCGACTCTTGCCGAGCGGGACGACGTTCTCGTTGTGTATGACTCCGCTGCCGGCAGTCATCCAGACCACATCGCCCGTGTGCAGCGTGCCTTCGTCGCGATCGCGCAGCTCACCTTCGACGACGAAGGTCACCGTCTCGAATCCCCCGTGCGGATGCGCCGCGCCCGCCTGCCGACCTGGGTCGAGATCTATCCGATCATCCATCAGTATGATGAATGGATCGTTGCGCGCAAAATCCATGGAATTAACGACTGGCACCGCTGTATGGCCCTCGCCGATAAAACCAGGCGCCGGCGGAGGTGTCGTCACCACTCGAGCGATACCACGGTCACGCATACCTTTCGTCCCCCAGTCACCTTAGGTTACTTGCTAACTGACAGTAACCTACGCGGCACCTCCGCGGCTAAAAAGAAGATCCGCCAGGGTGCCCTCCTTCAGTGCCGCTTTCGTCGTGCGACCGGCAGTCTCTCTCACTAGCTCCGCTTCTCTGCTCGTGCTTTGCTGCGCGGCGCCAACGCCGTCGCGCGCAATGCCGTGCCGCTCGCTCATCGTCACCAGCCTCGAGCAAGCCACCATTTCATCCGCCGAGCTGGTGGACTCGGGGAAGTTCGTGCCGCCGCGGATGGTGCGCCGCGCGTCGCCTGAATTCTTTACCGCCTTCAACACCTTGCCCGCGTTCTGTCGGGTGCGCGCCATCGCGCGACCATCGAGCGATTCGGAGATCAACATCGAGGTCTGGCTTCCGGTTGCCGGTTGGAACGGCCGCTACCTCGGC
>JBKPDS010000100.1:0-54930 GCA_046727995.1 Gemmatimonadota bacterium | reverse complement strand
ATCCGGTAGCCCCGCGTGGGCGGGCTATCGCGCAACGGATAAAAGGTACGCTGGGGATAACAGGCTTATCGCGCCCGAGAGTTCACATCGACGGCGCGGTTTGGCACCTCGATGTCGGCTTATCACATCCTGGGGCTGGAGCAGGTCCCAAGGGTCCGGCTGTTCGCCGGTTAAAGTGGTACATGAGCTGGGTTCAGAACGTCGTGAGACAGTTCGGTCTGTATCCGCTGTGGGCGTTGGAAGATTGAGGGGCGCGGACCCTAGTACGAGAGGACCGGGTCGGATTGCCCGCTCGTGTGCCGGCTGTGGTGCCAACTGCAGCGCCGGGTAGCGAGGGCAAGCGCAGATAACCGCTGAATGCATCTAAGTGGGAAGCTGCCCCCAAGATGAATCTTCCCTGGAGCCTTGAGCTCCCTGAAGGGCCGGGAGAGACCATCCCGTCAAGAGGTCGCACGTGGACGCCGGGCAACCGGTTTCGAGCGGAGCGATCCTCATCGCCCGTGAGGCTTGATCTCCTTATATGGTTCCAGTTTCCTCTTTATGACTGGAACCGACTAGCAGAAAACCAAGCGATCTAACGGTTGATTCGCATCACACGATCACACTACTATCCAAAGTCATTTCATAGGTTCTTCGTTACCAAAGTCTGTGTTATGTTGTCCGCGGCCTGTTCCTACTGGGGTGTAGGTCAACTGGCAGACCGCCGGACTGTTAATCCGGAAGTTGCAGGTTCGAATCCTGCCGCCCCAGCTTTCGTTTTTTGACAACCGACTTTCGCTGGCGACTGAAGCGTAGGGGCCACACCCGTTCCCATTCCGCACACGGCCGTTAAGCCCTACAGCGCCGATGGTACTCCGTTCGAGAGAACGCGGGAGAGTAGGCCGTCGCCGGCATCTCATTTAAAGACCGCCCGATTTCATCGGGCGGTCTTTTTATTTGCCGACTTCGCATTTCGCACCAACGGCACTGCTGACTGATGACTGACTACGAATTGGGAGACTAACCGCGGATTGTTGGACTAATCCGCTGCTCGCGATCTGCGCTGGTGATCAACTCGCAGTAGGTCTCCCAATCCTCAATTGGTCAGCAGTCCGCGCTGCACTTGGTCCGCACGTGAGAGTCCGCAGTATCTTGTATGATGCCAAAGGCTGGAATCGTAACCGTTGTCGGCAAGCCGAACGTCGGCAAGTCGACGCTTCTCAATCGGATCATTGGCGAGAAGCTGAGCATCACCAGCCCAAAGCCACAGTCGACGCGCGATCGGGTGGTCGGGATCTACACCACCGACGATGCGCAGATGGTGATCCTCGATACGCCAGGACTCCTCAATCCGCGGTATGGCCTCCAGGAAGCGATGCGCGCGACCGCGCATCGTGCGCTGGAGGACGCGGATGTCGTGATCTATCTCGCCGACGCGAGGGAAGGGATGCCCGAACCGCTCGCGACCGCGGCGGGATTTGAAAAGCATCTCAAAGCGCCCGTCGTCGTTGCCCTCAACAAATCTGACTCGTTAAGTGACGCAGATCGACAACGACTCGCTGCCGACTCGTCGGTTCACCTTGTCTCCGCGCTCACCGGCGAGGGCGTCATTGAAGTGATGAACGCAGCCGCGAAAGAATTACCGGAAAGTCCCTTTCTTTATCCGATAGAGGACATCAGCACTCAACCCGTTCGATTCTTCGTCGGCGAGATGGTGCGGGAGACGGTGCTCGAGCAACTGCACGACGAGGTGCCCTATAGCGTCGCGGTGCAGGTCGAGGAATATCGGGAGAATCGCTCGCCCCTCTACATCCGCGCAGTAATTTATGTGGAGAGAGACTCCCAGAAAGCGATCATCATTGGCAGCAAGGGCGCGCAGATCCGCCGCATCGGCGAGGCGGCGCGCGCCAAGATCGAGGCTTTTGTCGGCGCTCAAATCTATCTCGATCTTTGGGTGAAGGTGCTCGCGAACTGGCGGAAGAACGCCGACAGTCTCTCGCGATTCGGCTACCAACTCGCAACCGGAAAAAGCAAATGAGCTTGTCGCCCCGTCTTCTTGAAATTCTCGTCTGCCCAAAATGCAAGAGCGAGCTAGAGTACCGTGAAGCCGAGCAGTCGCTATTGTGCCATAAATGCCGCCTGCGCTACGCGGTGCGCGATGACATCCCCATCATGTTGATCGATGAGGCGACTCCTTTCTAGCGTCGCCGGGCTCGCCATCCTGGCGCGCGTCGCCGCCGCGCAGGATCAAACGGGAAGCGAGGGCACGCTCTTCCTGCTGCTGCCGACGGGCGCGCAGGCAGTCGGCATGGGGCAAGCGATGGTCGCCAGTAAACCGGGAAGCGAAGGGATCTGGTGGAATCCGGCCTCTGTCGGCGATCAGAGCCAGAAGGAACTCGCGATCCACCATTCCAAGACCGTTGCCGGTGTCGGCGATGCGCTCACCTTCGTGCTTCCCACCCGCTCGCTCGGAACCGCCGCGCTATCGACCAACATCCTCAACCTGGGCGACCAGCAGATCACCGACCCTAATGGCGTTGTCATCGGCGTCATTCTACCGCGAGATGTCGTGTTCGCTGGCACGTATGCCGCCAGCCTGACGAAGCGCCTCACGGCGGGAGTGAACTACAAAATCATTCAGATTCGTTTCGATTGCTCCGGCGAATGCAGCACCGTCGGGCCGGAAGTGGAGAGCACGCGCGCCCTGGATCTTGGCGCACAGTACGACGTCGCGGCAGGCGCTCCTCTAACCTTCGGCGCGGCGGTTAGGAATCTTGGTGGAAGGCTCAATTCTAATGCGACGAATCAGAGAGACCCGCTCCCAACGCAGGTTGAGTTGGGACTCCTGTATCGACTCAAGTTTCTCGACCACTACGTGAAGGATACCGAGCTCCACCTCGCGAGCAGCTTTATCAACTCGAGAGCTTTTGGCGGGAAGTCGTTTCGATTGGGCACCGACGTCATGTACCAGGGCAAGGTTCATTTGCGCGCCGGTTATGTCGGACACGACCGGAGGGGCAATGCCAGCGCCGCCGTCGGCTTCGGCCTCCAGAGCGGAGGATTCATATTCGACATCGCGCGCACCTTTGGCGGGCTTCCTGACGAAAGGGGGCAGACACCGGTCTACGTCTCGCTCCGTTATCTGTTTTGAAGTTTCTTTACCCGCTGCTGATCTTTGCGCCGATCGCGATCGCGGCGCGGCTGATGGGCGCCCCACCGATTGCTGTCTTCATCCTCAGCGCGCTGGCGATAGTTCCCTTGTCCGGCGTCCTCGGTGCTGCCACCGAGGCTGTGGCAGAGCACACCAGTCCGGCCGTGGGCGGCGTATTGAGCGCGACGATGGGGAATCTGGCCGAGCTGATTATCGCCGCCGTTGCCTTGCGCGCCGGGCTGATCGACTTGGTAAAGGCGTCGATCACAGGATCGATACTCGGCAATCTCCTCCTCGTCCTTGGCATCGCGCTGCTGGCGGGAGGACTAAAGTACAAAACGCAGAGGTTCAGCCCGCATCTGGCGGCCTCGAGCAGCACGGTGCTTCTCCTTGCCGTGTTCGGCCTGGTGGTCCCTGCATTGTTCCACGGACTCCATCCCGACCCACAGCGGGTGGCGACGGTGAGGGTGTCTCATTATGTGGCGCCGCTCCTGATCGCCGGATACGCGGCGTGGCTGACCTTCTCGCTCTGGACACATTCGGCTGATTTCGCCGCCGACAGGCACAGTCCGGCCGTGACTGTAGCCCCAAAATGGTCGTCAAAGAAGGCGACACTAATACTCCTCCTATCGGCCGGGGCGATTGGTATGGTGGCGGAGGTTTTGGTTTCGGCTACTGAAGAGGCGGTGAAGGTCCTGAGACTATCCGAATTCTTCGTCGGATTGATCCTGATTCCGATCATCGGTAATGCGGCCGAAAACAGCTCGGCGATCGTGATGGCAATGCGGAACCGGATGGATCTCGCGCTCAGCATTGCCATTGGCTCCAGCATACAGGTGGCGCTGCTCATCGCGCCGCTGCTGGTTCTTCTCGGAATGGCGTTTCGCCAGCCGATGGATCTCGCATTTACCACCATGGAGGTTGCGAGCATCGCATTGGCTGTTTTGGTCACGTCCTCAGTGATAAGGGACGCGGAAACGAACTGGCTCGAGGGAGCTTTGCTACTCCTGGCGTATTCTGTGCTCGGAGTTGCGTTCTTTTTTTTCTGACAGAGTAGAATCACTGGTCGACCGGAAAGCCACGATTTGCAGCAACCAAACGCGATACGCTTCTCTGCCGATGGTGCTTCGCTTCCAGCGCATGTGAGCGCGTGGATCGAGGCGCAGGAGGCTTCCGTGGTCACCATCAGCTCGGCCGACGAGCTGATGTCGATCGGACTGCGGGCGCGTCCCCGATTCGTGGTGTTCGATGCCCGCCGTAACGCACCGCCGGTACTGGCGGCGCTGCACCGGCTCAAGAAGGACTCGTACACCGCCGTGGTTCCTTCAGCGGTTTTGTGTTCCAAGAAAAGCGAGGCGCTCGACGAAGCGTTCGACGCCGGGGCAGATGAAGTAATTCGCGACGGCATGCAGTCGGCGGAAGCAGTGCGCCGACTGACGGCGATGCTGATACGGTCCGAGCGCGACCTGGTCGTCCATCCCTCCACCCGCCTGGCCGGGACCTCGGCGATCGAAGCCGAGATCGGCCGCCGACTCGCCCTCGGCGATTATTTCGCGGTCTGCTACGCGGACCTCGACCACTTCAAGGAATTCAACGATCGCTACAGCTACAACGAGGGCGATCGCGTCATTCGGATTCTCGCCAAGCTGCTGCACGACGTCGTGAAGGGAACCTGTGGCGAGGATGGATTTATCGGGCACATCGGCGGTGACGACTTTATCTTCATCATACCCTACAACGCGATTCCCTCGGTTTGCGGAGAGATCGTCGCTACTTTCGATCTGCTGGCTCCGTACCAGTACTCGGAGCAGGATCGCCGCGCGGGATATTTCTTCGGTAAGGATCGCCGGGGGCACCTCGATCGCGTGCCGTTGATGACGCTGTCGATTGGCGTGGTGACCAATCTGCGACGCACGCTGACTTCGGCACGGCAGGCTAGTCAGCTGGCGACGGAGATGAAAACGTACGCCAAGAGCCTTCCCGGCTCGGTTTATACTGTTGATCGACGCAGTGATGATCGCGTCACGCCGCAGGAGCCGCTGCCGGCGATTCGCGATGTACGCATTAGTGGAGAAAATGAATGAACGTCAGCTGCCCGGATTGCCGCTCCATTTTCCGAGTGGATCCTGCCAAGGTTCCTCCGGCGGGCGTGCGTGCGCGCTGCTCGGTGTGCAGCGGCGTTATCACGATCCCCGCGCCAACCGGCGTGACGACGCCGACGGGCGGGAGCGTACGGGCGCCAACGCCGTCGACACCACAGAGCGAACGCGGACGTTCGAACCCACCGGCACAAAGCAGCTGGGAGTCCCCACCCTACAGTGGTGCCGCGCGTCAGACACCCGCCGCTCCGCCGGTTCAGCGACCGACGCCGCCACCGGTACGACCCGCTGAGGTTCCGCCCGCGCCGCGGCCAGCACGTGAGGAATCGGTCGAACGCGGACCCGTAACCGCAACGGCGACACCGCCTTCGCCGACGACTAGTCTGCCTGAGTTCACGCCGCCACCGCCCATTCCGCCGTTCACGCCGGGTACGCCAGCGACTGGATCTGCGCCGCCGCCACGTCCGGCCGCTTCCGGGCCAGGACCCTCGGCGGCGCCGTTCGTGCCTTCCGCTCCTCCGACCAGACCGACGCCGCCGCGACCGCCAGCGACACCGCCGGGAGCAGCTCCAGCGATCGGCGATGGTGGCGCGCGCCGTCCACTAAATCCGTTCCTATCCAAGGACCCGGACCAGCGCGCAAAACGACTCGCGCGGGCGCTGGTCTCCGACATCGTGACCTACCATCCGGCGAAGCACGCGGAAGGCCTTCGTGATGGGACGCTGAAGCAGCTCTTTAGAGACGAGATCAAAAAGAGCTTCGAAGAGTATATTGCCCAGGTGGGACAGCCACTGGCCGAAGGGACGACTTATTTTCAGGAAGCGCTCAACGAAGTGCTGGCTGCGGGCAAGAAAATCTTCTAAGGGCGAGGAGCCCGGTTAAATGGCGGAAAGCGAGCGCAGTCGCGGACTCAAGCAGAGCAAAGAGCGACTGGCGGAGTTACGGAGGTATCTTTGACATCGACGGCAAGCGCGCTCGCCTGAGCGTGCTCGACGCCGAGATGGCTGACCCCGGTTTCTGGAACAACCAGGAAAAAGCGCAGGCGACTCTCCAGGAAGTGAAGACTCTGCGCGCCTGGATCGACCCCTACGACAAGCTGAACGACCGCGTGGTGAGCGGACTCGAGCTCGACGAGCTGTTGCAGGACAGCCCCGAGCCGGAGATGGAGCGAGAGCTCGACGCCGAATCGGCGCAGCTCCGCGAAGACCTGGATTCCTTCGAGGTGAAGTCGCTGCTGCGGGGGCCGGACGACTTCCGTGACGCGCAGCTCGAGATCAGCGCCGGCGCCGGTGGCACCGAGGCGCAGGACTGGGCTCAGATGTTGATGCGCATGTATACGCGCTGGGCCGAGCGCCGCGGTTTCGAGGTGAGCATCCTGGACGAGAGCGAAGGCGAGGAAGCGGGCATCAAGGGCGCGGTCCTGGAGATACGCGGGCAATACGCGTACGGATTCCTGAGACCGGAGACGGGAGTGCATCGATTGGTGCGCATCTCGCCGTTCGATGCCAACGCTCGTCGCCACACCAGCTTTGCGTCGGTATTCGTCTACCCGGTAGTGAACGAAGAGATCAACATCGACATCCGCGAAGAAGATCTGAAAGTCGACGTCTATCGCGCATCCGGTGCCGGGGGCCAGCACGTCAACAAGACGAGCTCGGCGGTCCGCATCACCCACATCCCTACGGGAACGGTCGTCGCGTCGCAGCAGGAGCGGTCGCAGTTCAAGAACAAGTCAACGGCGATGAAGATGCTGAAGAACAAGCTCTATCAGGCTGAAATCGAGCGGCGCGAGGCACACAAAGCCGCGCTCGATGCGACCAAGTCCGATGTGAGCTTCGGCAGCCAGATCAGGAGCTACGTCTTCCAGCCATACACGATGGTCAATGACCATCGCACCGAGCTAAAGATTCCTGACGTCCAGAAAGTGATGGATGGGGGAATCGATCCGTTCATCGAGGCATATCTCAAGCAGGGCGGCGGCTCGACAACGGCGGCTGCGTGACCGAAGAGCTGAACTTCGTTCTCCAGGCCCGGCGCGAGAAACTCGAGGCCCTGGAGGCGGCGGGAGTCGTGCCGTACGCGTACGGCTTCGATCGCCAGCACACGGCGGCCCAGGCGCACGCGATCATAGGCGACGCCCCCGAAGGGCCAGCGGTGAGCATCGCTGGCCGAATCGTAGCGTGGCGGTCACACGGCAAGACGACTTTCGCGCACCTGGCCGACCCGACCGGGAAGATCCAGCTCTATTTCAAGAAAGATCAGCTGGGAGAAAAGCCGTACTCGCTGCTCGCCCATTTCGACCTCGGGGATATCATCGGCGTCCACGGGCCGCTGTTCCGGACCAAGACGGGTGAGGCGACGGTTCGGGTTGATCGAGTAGAGCTCCTCTCCAAGTCGTTGCGACCGCTGCCGTTCGGGAAAGAGGAAGAAGTCGGCGGGCAGATCGTTCGCCATTCCGGTTTCTCCGATCCGGAGCAAAGATATCGGCAGCGTTACGCCCACCGGGCGTTGCATCCGGATGTGCGCGCGCTGTTTGTGGCGCGCGCACGGCTGACGAGCGCCATCCGGAGGTTTCTGGACGAGCGCGACTATCTGGAAGTTGAAACGCCGATTTTGCAGCCGCTCTATGGAGGTGCCGCGGCGCGACCGTTCACCACGGTTCACAACGCGCTGGACATGCCCCTCTACCTGCGCATCGCCGACGAGCTCTATCTCAAGCGACTGGTCGTCGGTGGCCTGGAGCGCGTGTACGAGATCGGCCACGACTTCCGGAACGAAGGGATCGACCGGACTCACAACCCCGAGTTCACCATGCTCGAGTTCTATCAGGCCTATGCTGACTATAACGGCATGATGGAGGTCGTCGAGCAGCTGTTAGAAAAGCTGGCGGACGCGGTGCGTTCGGTGCCGGAGCTCGCCGCCAGCGTGCCGGTCTTCGAGCGTCCGTTCAAGCGGGTGGAGTGGTTTCCGACACTAAATGCCGCAGCTGGAACCGACGTCGCAGCGTTGGATGATGCGAAGCTTCGCGCACTCGCAACGCGCGTCGGGGTAGAAAAGATTGAATCAATGAGTCGGCCAAAAGTGCTCGATGAGATGTTTCAGGCTTTAGTGGAATCAAAACTCGTGAAACCAACCTTCGTCATCGATTATCCGGTCGAGCTATCGCCTCTCGCGAAGCCGAAGCGGGGGAATCCGAAGCTCACCGAACGGTTCGAGCTCTTTGCCAACGGCAAGGAGCTGGCAAACGCCTTCAGTGAGCTGAACGATCCACTCGATCAGCGGCGCCGATTCGAGGCGCAGGCCAAGTTGCGTGCTGCCGGCGACGAAGAAGCCGTCGGTGTAGACGAGGACTATTTGCGCGCGATGGAATATGGAATGCCGCCGATGGGAGGCGTTGGAATTGGTGTCGACCGGTTGCTCATGTACCTGACCGGAGCTTCGAACATCCGTGACGTGATTCTCTTTCCGACAATGAGGCCAGAGTGAGCAAGCTCGAGTTACAGATTGCCTGGAGGTATTTGCGGAGCAGGCGTGGCTCGAAGCTGCTGTCGCTGATCAGCATCATTGCCATCGGCGGAGTCCTGGTAGGCGTGAGCGCGCTGATCGTCATCATCGGCGTCATGAACGGACTCCAGCACGACCTGCGTGAGAAAATCCTGGTCGGCAGCCCGGACATTCGAGTCCTCAGCTACGGTGAGGATCTCAAGATCACCGACTGGCAACAAGTTCTGGATAAAGTTCGGAAGCAGCCGGGGGTGGTTGCCGCCGCGCCTTTCGTTCTCACCGAAGCGCTGATGACGACCGGCCACGACTACGCTGGTGGCGTCTACGTCGTAGGTCTGCAGCCAGAAGCCCGCGGCGTTCCCGATGTGACGACGATTCGATCGCACGCGATCTCCGGGGATTTCCGCTTCGCCAGCTCCGATGGACAGCGGCGGGGAGTAGTCCTGGGCAAGCTGCTCGCGGCGCGGTTCAACAAATGGCCGGGCGACAGCATCAATCTTCTCTCTGCCGGTGGTGGGAAGATGAATCCGGTAACCGGCGGTTTCACGCCACGTATGGAGCGATTCGAAGTCACGGGGATCGTGTCCACCGGGATGTACGAGTACGACAACTCATACGTCTTCATCGCCCTGGATAAGGCGCAGAGTCTCGCCGCGCTCGGCGATGGCGTCACGGGCATCGAAGTCAAAACCACCGACCGCTGGCAGGCCGCCGGCGTCGGGTCCCGCCTGGTTGGCGCCCTTGGCTGGCCCTACCGAACGGTCGATTGGGAAGAACAGAACCACTCTCTCTTCCAAGCGCTCAAGCTGGAGAAGCTTGGCATGGGTGTGATTCTGCTGCTGATCGTTCTCGTCGCCGCGTTCAACATCGTCAGTACTCTCACGATGGTCGTCGCCGACAAGACGAAGGAGATCGGCATCCTGAAGGCGATGGGCATGCCTGCCGCCTCGATACGGCGAATTTTCTTTGCGCAGGGATTGGTGATCGGCGTGGTTGGAACAGCGCTAGGCCTGGCCCTTGGCTTCGGTGCGGCACTCGCCCTCGACAAGTATCAATTCATCAAGCTCGACGCCCAGGTCTACTTCATCGATCACCTGCCGGTCTCGACGCAGCCAAGCGACGTGGTGTGGATCATCCTCGCCAGCATTGCCATCGCCGCGATCGCGACCGTTTATCCGGCGGTGCAGGCTTCACGACTCTACCCGATCGAGGCCATCCGACACGAATGACAATGACGGTTCTCGAAGCTCACGACGTCTATAAGTCGTACGTAGGTGGTGACGGTAATGAGCTGCACGTTCTTAACGGGGTCAATCTTTTCGTGCCGCGCGGCGAGATGATCGCGGTGGTGGGCGCGAGCGGCGCCGGGAAAAGCACGTTGATGCACGTGCTCGGGGCACTGGACAAACCGACGCGCGGTTATGTAGTAATCGGTGGTGAGCCCGTGCACGGTCGAAACGAGACCGAGCTGGGTGAGCTGCGAAACAGGACGGTGGGGTTCGTGTTCCAGTTCCATCATCTGCTGCGAGAGTTCTCGGCGCTCGAGAACGTGATGATGCCGCTCCGCATCGCCGGCAAACCAGTCGACGAAGCCAGGAGCCGGGCGGCGGAGTTGCTGGCGCGCGTCGGTCTCAGCGCGCGCATGACGCATCGCCCGGCGGAGCTCTCTGGCGGCGAGCAGCAACGGACAGCAGTCGCGCGCGCGCTGGCGATGGATCCGCAAGTGATTCTGGCCGACGAACCATCGGGCAATCTTGACCGCCGGAACGCGGAAATGTTGCATGAATTGCTAGGCGAGGTCGTCAATGACCTCGAGATCGGGATGGTCGTCGTTACACATAGCCGCTCACTCGCGGCGCGCGCCAATCAGGTGCTGCTGCTCGAGGGCGGGCGGTTGAGCCGTACAGAAGTCGATGAGGTCGTCGTATAAATGGTTTGCGATCTGTGCAAGGATGGCGAAGCTGTAATCCAGCTCACTGAGATCGAGGGGAGCGGGGTCAGACAGCTGCATCTTTGCGAGAAATGCGCAGCCGAGCGCGGTGTCGAGACGACGATCACGGCGGCAAAACCGCAGATCAACAACTTCCTGCAAACGATTCACGAGCAGATGGCGGGCGCGAAAGGCGAGCCCGCCCAATGCTCGTTCTGCTCGGCGACCCTCGCCGACTTCCGTGCCACGGGGCGTCTTGGTTGCGCCCACTGTTACGAGACCTTCGAGTCGAGCCTGCGCGACCTGTTGCGGAGGGTGCACGGAAACTCGCGGCACATTGGCCGACGCTACGTCGCGCCGCTGCCGACCGAGCTCCCGCACGTCTCGACCGCGACCGAGCTCCGTGACCGGCTGAAGAGAGCGATCGAGGCCGAGCAATTCGAGCTCGCCGCCGACCTGCGCGACAAGCTGCGGGGAATCGAGTAATGCTCGACCTTTCGCTGCTCCCCGATGGGGGCGCCAGCTGGCTGGATGCTTCGGGTGAGCACGCGGATATCGTCATCTCCACGCGGATTCGCCTGGCGAGGAACCTCGAGGGCTACGCGTTTACGCCGCGCGCGCGCGACGGCGAGAGGCTGAGGATTCTCACGCAGGTTCGGGAAGCCTTTGGCAGCCTCCGCACCATCGAGGACGGCGTACTGCTCCGCGTCGACGAGCTGCCGCCCGAGGACCGGCTGCTGCTCCACGAGCGGCACCTGGTCAGCAAGGAGCTGGCAGGTCTGAACGAGCAGCCGGTGAGAACGGGTGCGGCGGTCTACCTGTCGCGCGGTGTCGGGATCATGGTGAACGAAGAGGACCACCTCCGGCTCCAGGCCCTTCACTCAGGGTTCCACGTCGCGGACGCCTTCGGCGTGATCGAGCGTCTGGACGCCGAGCTGGGGAGTCGGGTGCCGTATGCATTCCACAACGAATTCGGCTATCTGACCGCCTGCCCGACGAACGTCGGAACCGGCCTCCGGGCGTCGGTCCTTATCCATCTGCCAGGCCTGGTGCTAACGAAAGAGATCGGAAAAGTGCTCGCTGGTCTCCAGCAAGTCGGCCTCACCTACCGTGGCATGTACGGCGAAGGGAGTGAAGTGGTCGGGAATTTCTTCCAGATCTCGAATCAGACGACGCTCGGACGATCAGAAGGTGAGTTACTTGATTACCTCGTACGCGTCGTTAGACATGTAATCGAGCGCGAAGAAGAAGCGCGCAGAGTGCTGTTGCGCGATGCGGGTTATATTATTGAAGACAAGCTATGGCGGGCCTATGGCACGCTGCGATATGCACGCAGCTTGAGCTTCGATGAAGCAATGAATTACATGAGCGGCGTGCGACTGGCTGTCGGCTTGAAACTGATAAGCGGTCTCAGTGTATATACTCTCAACAAGCTCCTGATTTATAGTCAGTTGGCGCACCTCGGACATACCGAGG
Organism: Gemmatimonadota bacterium; assembly: GCA_046727995.1. Classification (GTDB taxonomy): domain Bacteria; phylum Gemmatimonadota; class Gemmatimonadetes; order Gemmatimonadales; family Gemmatimonadaceae; genus UBA4720. The sequence goes on along the minus strand of JBKPDS010000100.1, from coordinate 42,791 downwards.
GAAGGGCGCTGACAGAAAGCGAAGCGAATGTCGCGCGCGCTCGATACGTGCGGGAGACGCTAGCTACAGAGGCTGAGTAAGGGGTAGCGGGTAATCACGCGCGCCGCGGTGGAAACACTGTCACGCACGCGAAAGAACTAGCTCCCGCACTGAGGATTGCAGAAATGAACGGGTACAACTTCACTGAGCGAGTTCGGAAAGTTCTCGCCATGGCCCGTGAGGAGGCGGCAAGACTCCATCACGAATACGTCGGCACCGAGCACATACTGCTCGGCCTTATCCGCGAAGGAGAAGGTGTAGCCGCCGCGGTCCTTCAGAATCTCAGCGTAGATCTCGACGAGATCCAGCAAAAGATCGAAGAGACGGTCAAGAAAGGGAAAGCCGCGGCCGCGACTGGTCCCGACCTGCCCTATACGTCACGCGCGAAAAAGGTTCTCGAGCTCGCCATGGGCGAAGCTCGCGATCTGAGCCACGGTTACGTGGGTACCGAGCACCTGCTGCTCGGCCTGCTGCGTGAGGAGAAGGGAATCGCAGCCCAGGTTCTGACCGACGCCGGCGTCAATCTCGATGCGGCGAAAGCGGAGACGCTGCGCCTGCTCGGCACGGAGATGCCGCAGGGCGGCACGCAGTCGCCGGCGCAGGGCACTCCCGGCCAGGCTCCGGCGCAGACCGGCAAGGGCGAGAAGAAGTCGAAGACTCCCGCGCTCGATCATTTCTGCAGAGATCTGACCCAGCTCGCTGGAGACAATCAGCTCGATCCGACCATCGGGCGAGGCAAGGAAATCGAGCGCGTGATGGAGATCCTGACGCGCCGCAAGAAGAACAATCCGGTTCTCATCGGCGAGCCCGGCGTCGGCAAGACGGCGATCGTCGAGGGGCTGGCCCAGCTAATCGCCAACGGTGAGTGCCCCGATTCTCTGCGCGACAATCGCGTACTGTCGCTGGACATGGCGGCGGTAATCGCGGGCACCAAGTATCGCGGTCAGTTCGAAGAGCGCCTCAAGGCGGTCATGAACGAGATCGCACAGAACAAGAACATCATTCTTTTCATCGACGAGCTGCACACGCTGGTCGGCGCCGGCGCCGCTGAAGGCGCCATCGACGCCAGCAACATGCTCAAGCCGGCGCTGGCTCGTGGCGAGCTGCAGTGCGTTGGCGCGTCGACCCTGAATGAGTACCGCAAGTACATCGAAAAGGATGGCGCCCTGGAGCGTCGCTTCCAGACCGTCATCGTCGAGCCACCCTCGGTGGAGGAAACCGTAGAGATCCTTAAAGGTCTGCGCAAGAAATACGAAGAGCACCACAAGGTGACCATTCCCGACACCACGCTGCAGGCAGCGGCGAAGATGTCGGAGCGCTACATCACCGACCGGTTCCTGCCCGACAAGGCGATCGACGTGATCGACGAGGCTGGCGCCAGAGCGCGTCTGGCCACGCAGTCACCGCCGCCGGCCGTCGCCGAGCTGAAGGGTCAACTCGACGCGGTGAACGTCGACAAGGAACAGGCGGTCCGCGATCAGAACTTCGAGCGCGCGGCGTCGCTGCGCGATCGTGAGCGCGAGCTGCAGGGTGATATCCGTCGCAAGCAGGAAGAGTGGGAGAAGCACCGCCAGTCGCACCGTCCGGTGCTGGGTGAAGAGGAAGTCTCCTTTATCGTCAGCCGCTGGACCGGCATTCCGGTGATGCGCCTGCAGGAGGCCGAGACGGCCAGGCTGCTGCGCATGGAAGAGGAGCTGCATGCCTCCGTGGTCGCCCAGGAAGAGGCAATCAAGGCGCTGGCGCGGTCGATTCGTCGCAGTCGTGCCGGACTCAAGGATCCCAATCGTCCGATCGGCTCGTTCATCTTCTCCGGCCCGACTGGTGTCGGTAAGACGGAAGTGGCGCGAGCGCTGGCCAAGTTCCTGTTCGCCGATCCGCAGGCGCTGATCCGCGTCGACATGAGCGAGTACATGGAGAAGTTCTCGGTGTCGCGCCTGATCGGTGCGCCTCCGGGCTATGTCGGCTACGAAGATTCCGGCACGCTGACCAAGGCTGTTCGTCGCAAGCCGTACAGCGTTGTCCTGCTCGACGAAATCGAGAAAGCGCATCCCGATGTCTTCAACATCCTGCTGCAGGTTCTGGATGAAGGACACCTCACCGACAACTACGGCCGCGTGATCGACTTCAAGAACACTGTCGTCATCATGACGTCGAACGTTGGCGCGCGCGACATCACCAAGGGTCGCGGGCTCGGTTTCCACGCACCCGACCAGAAGACGAACTTCGAGAGAATCGCCGAGAAGGTGAAGGAAGAGATGCAGCACACCTTCAACCCCGAATTCCTGAACAGACTCGACGACGTCATCGTCTTCCATCCGCTGTCGCAGGAGAACATCGCCGACATCGTGACGATTCTTCTCAAGGACGTTCAGAAGAGACTGGGCGACGAGGAGCTGACCCTCAAGCTTACGGAATCAGGGTCGAACTTCCTGGTGAAGCAGGGCTACGACGAGAAGTTTGGAGCGCGTCCTCTGAAGAGGGCGATCCAGAAGTACATCGAGGATCCTCTCTCCGAGAAGATTCTGCTCGCCGAGTTCGCGAAGGGCGACGACATCGAAGTGGATCTTGCGGCCGATGGAGAGAAGCTCGAGTTCCGTGTCCTGAGCGGCACGCCGAAGGCGTAAGAAGAGTCGGGCACACAGAGTGAAACGGGGCCGCGGAGAGCAACTCTCCTGCGGCCCCGTTGTCTAATCGGTATGGTCACTCTTCGAGAGGACCTCCCCCAAACCGACTAGTGTATATTTCTGTGATGCGGACAATAGTTTCGGTTGCACTGGCGCTGTCAGCGGCCAGCGCGACCTTTTTGCACGCCCAGGAGAGTGCTCCTGGGGCCTGTTCGACGCCCGAATCCATACTGGTGACGGGGAACTCGCGCGTCGACACCGCTGCGATTCGCGCCACGAGCGGACTAGCCGCCGGAGCGCAGCTCAACGTCCACGATATCCAGACCGGCATCAAGGCGCTCTATGCGACCGGGCAGTTCGAGGACGTCCAGATCATCTGCCGCCTCTCGCCGGCGACCAAGGCCACGATCGTGATTCAGGTCCGTGAGCGCCCGACGCTTACCGACTACAAGGTGATCGGAGCTACTCGCGTCTCGCCGAAGGACGTCAAGGAGAAACTCGCTTTCGCCACCGGGGCGCCGGTGGACCCGGGCAAGATCGCCAAAGCAATTGCCAGTGTCGACTCGCTTTACGAGAGCCATGGTTATTATCTGGCGACGATAAAGGCTGAATCGACTCTCACTGACGGCAAACTCTCCATCGCGTTCAGAATCGATGAGGGCCGCCGTCTCGCCATCTCCGGGATTCGGATCAACGGCAACACCCAGATATCCGACGCCGACATCGTCGCAGCGATGGATACCAAGCCGGAAGGTTTTCTCTTCACTCGTAATGGCGAGCTCGATGATGCGAAGTACGCCGAAGACCTGAGTGAGAAGATTCCGCAGCTCTACGCCAGCCGCGGCTTCATCGATTTCCGTATTCTCAAGGACACCCTCATCGTCGATCGCGCGCGCGGCAAGGGTCTGATCGACATTACGGTCAGTGAAGGTCCGCGCTACCAGGTTGGCACGTTCGAAGTAATCGGCAATCGCCGCTTCTCGACCGAACAGATCAAAGCGTTCTATCCGTTCGGCGAAAACAATCAGACCACGGTCGTGCAGAAGGCGACGAACGTGATCAGGCGAAGCTATACCAATCCGCCCAACACCTTCGACGAAGCGAAGTGGGACGACGCCCAGCAGAAGCTGATGGAAGCATACAACGACGAGGGCTACATCTACGCCAACATCCGGCCGGTAACGGAGCGAGTTCCGGGAACGGGGCCGCTGCGCAAGGTGAACCTGCGCTGGGAAATCGATGAGCGATCACCCGCCATCGTCAACAGAATCGAGATCGCCGGTAACGACTATACCCATGAGTCGTGCATACGCGAGCAGATCGTTCTCGCGCCCGGTCAGGTGTTCAATCGCAATTATCTGATCCGCAGCTACCAGAACATCGGCAATCTCAATTTCTTCGAAACACCGATGCCGGCTCCGGAGACGCGCCCGAGCGGTGACCAGGGCGACGTCGACATCGTTTTCAACGTCAAGGAAAAGCGCACCGGGAACATCAACTTCGGCGCTTCGATGGGACAGGGTACGGGCCTCGGCGGCTTCATCGGGCTAGATCAACCCAACCTGCTGGGGCGCTGCAAACGCGCGCAGCTGCAGTGGCAGTTTGGCCGGTTCATTAACGATTTCAGCGCCACCTACAGCGATCCCAACATCAGGCAGTCGCGCGTCTCCGGCAGCTTCACCGCTTACCACAGCCGGGCGCGCTTCCAGCTGGCCGATCTTGGCCAGGCGATCAGGACCGGTGGACAGATCCAGCTGGGATTCCCGGTCCCGCAGTCCATCTACACGCGGCTGTTCGTATCCTACGGCGGCGAAAAAGTGCGGTACGACAACACAGGCTTGCTTGGAACAGTCGCCGACGCTTGCAAGAGCTGCTTCCGCTCCACGCTCGGCTTCACGGCGCAGCACGACACCCGCACGGGGCTGCCTTTCCCCGCTGATGGTGGGTTGCAATCCTTCAACGCCCAGTTCAACGGCGGACCGCTCGGCGGGACGGCGGCGTTCCAGCGGTACACGACCGAGCTTCGCTCGTACGCGCCCATTGGTCGCCTCGGTGGCAGCATCCTCGGTGGCGAGCCGATGATGATAGTGGCTGGCCTCTCGGCGAGAGCCGGCGCGCTATTCGGCAGTCCGGGGCCGTTCTTCTATTCACAGTCCTTCTCCGTCGGTGGTACCCAATACGGCGAGCCGCTCCGCGGCTACGACGAGTTCTCGATTACCCCGAACGGGTTCAATCCGAACGCCGACCAGACGCAGGCGAGCAAGTCTTCTTTCGGTAACTCGTTCTTCGTCGGCACTGCCGAACTGGGATTGAGGGTCAATCAGTCCTTGTACCTGAACACGTTCTTCGAGGGCGGCAACGTCTGGAACAAGCCGCGCGAGTTCGATCCGACGCGCCTCTTCCGCAGCTTTGGCTTCGGAGTAAGCACTTTGAGCCCACTTGGACCCTTGGGCGTGGACATCGGGTATGGGTTCGACAAGATTGATACTCAGGGGCGTCCGGCACCGGGCTGGAAGCTCCACTTCAAACTCGGACAATTCTTCTAACACTGGAGTCATAGATGCGAGTGCTTTTCCGTGCGGGCTCAGTCGCACTGGCCACGTCGCTGATACTGGTCGGGATGGCTGGAGCGCAGGGATCGTCTGCGCCCGCTACGTCCGGCAAGATCGGCTACATCAATTCAGCCGTAATTCTTCAGCAGGCACCCGGGCGTGCCGAGGCTGAGGCGCAGTTCGACAGGGAGGTCGGTGTCTATCGTCAACAGATCCAGCGGATGGACGACTCCCTCAAGACCCTGATGGCGGCGTTCGATCGCGACGCTCCGAAAATGGACAGCGCCACGCGTGAGAAGCAGCGGACGTCCATCGGTCAGCGCGAAGTCGAATACCAGAACCGCGCTCGCGGTCTCGATTCGACGATGCAGGCGCGTCAGGCAGAGCTGGTGAAGCCCATCATGCAGCGGGTGCAAAACGTCATCGAAGCGATTCGCGCTGAAGATGGCTACGCAGTGATCCTCGATGTCGGCGCTCAGGTAAGTGTGGTCGTGGCAGCGGACAAGAAGCTCGATCTCACCGATCGTGTTCTCGCCAGGCTCAAGGCTCAGGGGCCGCCCGTCACCAGCAGCAGCACCGTTCCCACGCCAGCGGGAGTGACGCGGCCCAAGAAGTGAGTGAAATCGCGATAGCCAGGAGTTCAACCAGCGGTGATGGTGTTAGCACCATCACCGCTGAAGCTATTGCGGCACTGGTGTCGGGCGAGCTGATCGGCGATGCGCAGGTCGCGGTAAGCGGTGTGGCACCACTCGACCGCGCCGAATCGAGCGATCTGAGCATTCTCTCGAGCGGCAAATACACGCCGATGATGGCGACGACGAAAGCAGGCGTAGTCCTCGTCGATCCGGAATTTCGCGACGCACCTGGCGCTCCCAGCGCGCGGATAGTCGTCGACAAACCGCTCGAAAAGCTGCTGTCGCTCTTGCCGCGGCTTTATCCTCCGGAGCTACCCGCTCCGGGCGTCGCCGCGACGGCGCGCATCGGCAGGGGCGTGACACTGGGGAGGCGCATTGCCATCGGCGAGTATGCGATCATCGGCGCCGGGACCAACCTCGGCGACGATGTGATAATCGGGCCACACTGCGTCGTGGGTGACGGTGTGTCGATCGGCAGCGGCTCGCGGCTGTGGCCCAGCGCCACCATTTATTCGGGCGCCACCCTGGGTGCGAGAGTGTTCGTGCACTCCGGCGCACGCATCGGTTGCGACGGATTCGGCTACGTTTTTCGCGATGGCGGGCATCAGAAAATCCCACACGTCGGTCGCTGCATCATCGGCGACGATGTCGAGATCGGCGCCAACACGACGATCGATCGCGGCAGCATCGACGACACCATCGTCGGCAACGGTACGAAGATCGACAACCTCGTCCACATCGCGCACAACGTCCGCATCGGGGAAAAGTGCCTGTTGATGGCACAGGTCGGTGTCGCCGGCTCGGTAACGATTGGTGACGGCGCGATACTGGCCGGCCAGGCCGGGATCAGCGGGCATCTCTCCATCGGCGCCGGCGCGCGGCTGGCAGCCCAGGCCGGCGTGTTCGGGGATATCCCCGCGGGCGAAACCTGGTCGGGTTATCCGGCGCGTCCCCATCGCGATTCTCTTCGTGCTTCGGCAGCATTGTTTAAATTGGCGGGCATGATGCGCCGACTGGAGAAACTTCTCGAAGAGCCCACATCCAGGTGAGCCGAACAACACTGGCCCGTCCAGCAGTGCTGGAGGGCATTGGATTGCATCTGGGCGTCGCCTGCCGAATCACGTTTCAACCCGCGTCCGCGAAACAGGGGATCGTATTTCGGCGCGTTGACTGTCCCGGCTCGCGACCGATACGTGCTCACGTGAGCGAAGTCAGCGCCAGCGAGCGGCGGACACAACTCGGCAAAGGTGATCCTTCCGTTCATACCGTGGAGCACGTGCTGGCCGCGGTCACGGCGATGGGGATCGACGACGTCACGATCGACATGGACGGACCGGAGCCGCCGATACTGGACGGCAGCGCGGCTCCGTTTTTTGCGGCGCTCGCCGACGCAGGACTTGCGGCAGTGGAAGGGGAGCCGGAGTTTTTGGAATTGACGGAGCCGGTGCGGATCATCGACGGCGCGTCAGTCTATGAAGCTTACCCTTCAGAGCGGCTTGAGCTGGACGTCACCATCGAGTTCCCGCATCCGCTGATCGGAAAGCAGTCTCGCAGATTTACGGTTACGGAGGAATCCTTTGCGAATGAGCTGTCGCGAGCGCGCACCTTCGGGTTCGTGCACGAGGTCGACGCGCTTCGCCTGAAGGGATTGATCAAAGGTGCGTCGCTCGACAACACCGTCGTCCTCGACGACAGCGACATTTTGAGCGGTGATCTGCGCTGGAGCGACGAGTTTGTGAGGCACAAGGCGATGGACTGCATCGGGGATCTGGCGCTGGCCGGCGCGAGAGTCCGGGCGCGAATTGTCGCCGTAAAGCCGAGTCATCGCGGAACGGTGACGCTGGTGCGGGAGATGTTGAAAGCCGGTCGAAAGGAGAAGGGGATGTATACGATAGAAGACATCATGAAGGTTCTGCCCCACCGCTATCCGTTCCTGCTCGTGGACAGGATTCTCGAGATCGTGGAGAAGAAGAGGATCGTCGGGGTGAAGAACGTCACCATCAACGAGCCCTTCTTCCAGGGACATTTTCCGGGGCACCCGATCATGCCGGGTGTCTTGATCATCGAAGCGATGGCGCAGGTGGGCGGCATGCTGTTGATGGGATCGATCGAAGACCCGGAGAGCAAGGTCGTGTACTTCATGTCGCTGGATAACGTGAAATTCCGCCGACCTGTGAAGCCTGGCGATCAGATTCGTTTCGAGCTCGAGATGACACAGTTGCGCGGCACGGTGGCCAAGATGCGCGGCGTCGGCAAAGTCGACGGCGAGGTCGTGGCTGAAGCCGACATGGCGGCAATGGTGCGAGAGCGATGAGCCCATCTCGGATCCACTCGACCGCCATCATCTCGCCTGAGGCGGAGGTTGCGTCAGACGTCGAGGTCGGCGCCTACGCCATCATCGGCGAGAACTGCGTCGTGCCGAGCGGCTGCCTCATTGCACCGAGGGCGACACTCGAGAGGAACGTCATTCTTGGCGAGAATGTCCAGGTCGGAATCGGAACGATCCTCGGCGGCCCACCACAGGATCTCAAGTTCGCCGGCGAGGAAACGACGGTGGAGATCGGCGAGGGGACGATCATCCGCGAATACACGACTATAAATCGCGGCACGGCGCAGTCCTTCAAGACGACGGTGGGGCGCAATTGCCTGTTGATGTCGTATGTGCATTTGGCGCACGATTGTCACATCGGCAACAACGTCATTCTCTCGAACGTCGTCCAGCTCGCCGGTCACGTGACCGTCGAGGACAGAGCTATCATCTCGGGGCTGTCCGCCGCGCATCAGTTCGTGCGCATTGGGCGGCACAGTTTCATCGGCGGGATGTCCCGGGTGTCGAAGGACATCCCGCCGTTCCTGAAGGCAGTCGGAAATCCGGTCAAGCTTTACGGACTGAACACAGTCGGTCTGCAAAGAAGCGGGATGGACGAGTCGACAATCCGCGAGCTCAAACGCGCGTACAGGCTTCTGTTCCGCTCGGATCTCAATGTCACGCAGGCGATTGAACGCGTGATGAACGAGATCGATGCCCTGCCTGAGGTGAGGGAGCTGATACGCTTCCTCGAGGCCAGCGAGCGCGGAGTGGTGATTTGACGAAAACTCCGCGCGTCGGTGTCGTTGGCGCGGGCAGTCTTGGCTTCCACCACATAAGAATCCTCCGCGACCTGCGAACCATTCACTTCAGCGGGTTCGTGGAGACGAAACCGGAGCGGCGAAAGGAAGTCGAGAAAGAGCTGCGCGTGCCCAGTCACGCGACTCTCGATGGTCTGCTCGACGAGTCCGACGCGGTCATCATCGTCGTTCCGACGTCGTCACACTTCTCCGTCGCCAGCGAAGCTATCGAGCGCGGGAAGCACGTCTTCATCGAAAAGCCGATCACTGCCACTCTCGAGGAAGCGGACGCGCTACTGGCGCTGGCCGCGAAGAACGGCGTGATGGTCCAGATCGGCCACATCGAGCGCTTCAATCGAGCCGTGCGTGCCGCCCTTCCTCACGTGAAGCAGCCACGCTTCATCGACAGCGAGCGCCTGGCACCCTTCAGTCCCCGCGGATCAGACGTCGCCGTGGTGCTCGACCTGATGATCCATGATATCGACCTGCTGCTGACACTCGTCGGCGCGGGAGCGCGCGACATTTCAGCAGTTGGGGTTCCGGTTCTGACGCCGATGCTGGATATCGCCAACGCGCGCGTCACGTTCACATCGGGCGCGGTCGCCAACATCACATCCAGCCGCATCTCGCGCGAACGAAAGAGAAAGATCCGGATCTTTCAGCAGCGCGAGTATCTCTCCCTCGATCTTGCATCCGGGACTGGAGAGTTTTATCGACTCAAACCCGATTTCGATCCGGCGACGATTCGGTCGGGGCCGGCGGACATCGGCGCCTTCGTGGATCGAGTGAAGCTCCATGCACCCGATGGGGAGCCGCTCAAGCTGGAGCTGGAAAGCTTCGTCTCCGCACTGAAGGGCGAAGCGCCGGTCGTCGTCACGGGCGAGGAAGGGAGACTGGCGCTGGGTGTTGCGCTCCGCATAGTGAAGGAGATCGAGCTGACTCTTCCTTCGCTGGTCGGACACGCGCACCACCATGCGTAAAGTTCTCTTCGTCGCCGGTGAAGCCTCGGGCGACCTCCACGCAGCGGGTGTAGCCGGCGCGTTGCGGCGGGTTCGCCCAGACCTCGAGCTGATCGCCGTCGGCGGTCCGCGATTGGCCGAGCAGGGCGTTCATCTGATTCATCGCGATCACCAGCTCGGTGTGATGGGGTTTCTCGAAGTGCTGAAGCACGTGCCCCGCCACTTCCGGCTTCTGCACACCATTCGAAAAATGCTACAGCGCGGTGAGGTGGCGCTGGTCGTCCTGATAGACTATCCCGGTTTCAACATGAAAGTGGCGGCGGCAGCCAGGGCTGCCGGCGTTCCCGTGCTCTATTACGTGACGCCGCAGGTCTGGGCGTGGGGTGCGGGGCGGATTCCGAAACTGGCGCAGCTGGTGACCAAAGCCGCGGTGATTTTGCCTTTCGAGGAGCCGCTGCTGCGGGGCCACGGAATCGATGCCACATTCGTCGGACACCCGCTGCTCGATCGAACACTGAACATGCCCACGCGTCAGGAAGCTCGCGAGGCGCTCCGCCTGCCCCAGAATGTCCCGGTGCTGGCTCTGTTTCCGGGAAGCCGCCAGCAGGAGATCGATCGTCACATCGATGCGTTCGTGGCAACCGCGAGGGAGCTGCAATCGAGAATTGCGAATCTCGAGGTAATCGTCAGCGTCGCACCTACCGTCGCACTCGACTCGAATCGATGCCCATTCAGGCTGGTTCATTCGGCATCGCTCAGTGTGCTGCGGGCCGCGGACGCTGCCCTTTGCAAGAGCGGCACTACCACTCTCGAAGCATCGATCGCTGATTGCCCGCTGGTCGTCGCCTATCGCGCCGGCCGCATCTCTTTCCTGCTTGCCAAGCGCGTAGTAAAGATCGAGAACATAGGGCTCGTGAATGTCGTGGCGGGCAGAGAGGTGGCTCGAGAATTCATTCAGGACGAAATCGTTCCGGGAGAGATTGCCGATACCTTGGAGGATCTCCTCGACAAGACGAGCCCGCGTCGGCAGGACGTGCTCGCCGGCCTGGCGGAAGTCCGGGGAAAATTAGGTACGCCGGGCGCGGCGGATCGTGTGGCAAGAATGGCAAGTGCGCTGGCGGGTGATCGCTGATGAGCAACGGCGAGGAGAGCTTTCCCTGGAAGTCCAAAGCGGCGCTGCTACTTGGACGCGGCTTCCTGCACGTCCTGGGGCGAACGTGGCGATTTCGTTTGATAAACAACGGGCCGCTCAACGAGCTGCGGGGGAAAGAGGGATTCATCTTTTCGCTATGGCACGGACATCTGCTGCCGCTGCTATGGTTTCATCGCGATGAGGGTGTGGCAGTGCTGATCAGCGAGCACCGAGATGGCGAGCTGGTTGCACGTGCTGCCTCTTCGCTTGGCTTTGGTCTGATTCGGGGCTCAACGACTAAAGGCGCAGATCGCGCATTGATGTCGATTGTGCGCGAGCTCGAGGCTGGACGAGAAGTGGCGATCACTCCGGACGGTCCGCGCGGGCCGGCAAACCATTTCGCGCCGGGCGCGCTGATAGCAGCGCAGCGATCTGACTCGTTCATTGTGCCAACGGTTGCCGTAGCTGATCGCGCCTGGCATCTGCGCAGCTGGGACCGGTTCATGATTCCCAAGCCGTTTGCGCGTGTCACTATCGCGTACGGCCAACCGACGAAAGTAATGGCGTCGACGCCCCGCGCCGCGGCGGCGGAAGGGAATCGATTCGAGGATCTGATGAGCGAGACGATCCGGATGGCGGGTGGCTGATCGTCGTCGAGCGATAGAGGAAATCTGGACGGCGCGCAGTAGACGCGCTCGTGTTCTTCGCGCGCTGCTGACGCCCGCCGAGCTGCTGTATCGTGTCGCCGTCGACACGCGCGGCAAACTCTACGACTGGGGCGTTTTTCCGGCCGAGGAGTTCTCCGTCCCCGTCCTGAGTGTCGGCAACCTGACAGTCGGCGGCACGGGCAAGACGCCCGTCGCGGCGTGGCTCGCCCGACTGCTGCTCGACCGGGGTGTGACACCAGGAATCGTTTTGCGCGGGTACGGAGGCGACGAGACGATCGTTCATCAACGCCTCAACCCCGACATTCCGGTGGTGGCTGCGCCCGATCGTGGACGTGGCATTCGCGAAGCGATCGCGAGCGGAGTCGGTGTAATAGTCCTCGACGACGCATTTCAACACCGGCGGGCGGACCGCGACGCCGATGTGGTGTTGATCAATGCCGATGCCTGGAACGGATCGCCGCGTCTGCTTCCGGCGGGACCGTGGCGCGAGCCTCTTCGATCGGCGCGTCGCGCAACGCTGATAATCGTGACGCGCAAGATCGCCGATCGATCTACGGTCGACGATGTCAAGCGCGCGCTGGCGAACGTGGCTCCCAGAGTTCCGGTAACGACGATACATCTTGCTCCGGCGAGCCTCACCAGCACATCTACCGGTCAGAGTCTTCCGCTCCAGGCGCTGGACGGCGCCGACCTGACGGCGATCGCCGCGATCGCGCACCCCGATGCTTTTTTCAAGCAGCTCACCGAGCTCGGCGCGATCGTTCGCCCTCTGAGTTTTCCGGACCATCACGCGTTCACGGTCGAAGAAGCACACGTTCTTGCCGCGCAGGCAAGTAACTCTGATTTCGTGGTTTGCACCCTCAAGGACGCAGTGAAACTCGAGGCGTTGTGGCCTGCCGAAGCGGGGTCATTATGGTATGTTTCACAGCGGTTACGAATCGAGGATGGTCGGGACAACGTCGACCGTCTGATCGAGGCTCTGCTTTCGTCTACCCCGTAAACCAGACCCAGAAAAAGCCGATAAGCGACACATGGCCACCGACTATCGAATACCTACCAACAAGCTCGTCCGACCAGACAAGGACCGCTTTCTTGACGAGGAGAACCCTTTCGAAGCGATGATGTCGCGGTTTGATAAGGCCGCCGAGCTGCTCGACCTGGAACCGGGGATGTACAAGGTGCTGCGGCAGGCGGAAAAGCAGATAGTCATATCGATACCCGTCATGATGGACAACGGACAAATCGAAGTGTTCGAGGGCTACCGCGTACTCTACAACACATCCCGTGGCCCCGCGAAAGGTGGAATTCGGTTCGACATGCAGGTGACGCTCGAGGAAGTGAAAGCGCTTGCCGCGTGGATGACTTGGAAATGCGCGGTGGTGAACATCCCGTTCGGCGGGTCCAAGGGCGGAGTGCGGTGCGATCCGCTGTCGATGAGCGCCAGTGAGCTGGAGAAGCTCACCCGCCGCTACACGTCCGGGATCATCAACATGCTCGGTCCAGATTCGGACGTGCCCGCTCCCGATGTGAATACCAACGAGCGGGTGATGGCGTGGGTGATGGATACCTACTCGATGCACGTGGGCCACACCACCACTGCCGTCGTCACGGGCAAACCGGTCGAGCTCGGCGGCTCGCTTGGCCGACGCGAAGCGACGGGGCGTGGCTGCATGATCGTGACCAAGGAAGCGCTCCGACACCTCGGCATGCCAGTCAAGGGAACCACAGTGTCGGTTCAGGGATTTGGCAACGTCGGATCCGTCGCCGCGCAGCTGCTGGCGCGCGAAGGGTGCAAGATCGTCGCGATCGGGGATCGGTCGGTGTCACTGTACAACGCCAACGGCATCGACATCGACGACGCCATCGCGCACGTGAAGAAGAACCGCTCGCTCGATGGCTACAGCAAGGCGGAGGTCGTCTCCGGTTCCGATCTGTTGACGCTGGATGTCGATGTGTTCCTGCCGGCGGCTCTGGAAAACGTGATTACCACACGCAACGCCGGCGACATCAAAGCCCGCATCATCTGTGAGGGCGCCAACGGACCGACGACAGCAGCCGCAGACTCCATTCTCGACGAGAACGGAGTCTTTGTCATTCCGGACATTCTCGCCAACGCTGGTGGCGTTACCGTTTCCTACTTCGAATGGGTTCAGGACCGCGGTGGCTATTTCTGGCCGGAAGATCTCGTCAACGAGCGGCTGGAGACGATCATGCGCCGCAGCTTCCACGACGTGCTGAACCTTTCGCGAGAGCGCCGGGTGAACATGCGCACCGCGTCGTACATGCTTTCCATCGACAGAGTCGCCAGCGTTCACAAGCTCCGCGGTATTTACGCGTAGATGCGGCTTGTCGTCGCCGTCGTAGGCAAAGCGCGCCATCCGGCGCTGGGCGAAGCGATCCGGGACTACGAGACACGAGCGGCGCGGTACTGGCCGCTCGACGTGCGTGAAGTGCGCGAAGAGAAAGCGACGGGGATTTCGCTCGACCGAGTGAAGGAGCGCGAGGGTGCGCGGCTGGCGGAGAAAATCCCTGAGCGCGCCCAGACCGTCGCCTGTGAAACCGGCGGCAAGTCTCTGAGCTCGGTGGAGTTCGCCGAGTTTCTGCGAAAGGCGCGCGACGACGATCGCGATCTCGCATTTGTCATTGGAGGCGCGTTCGGACTCGGCGCCAATGTGGCAGCCAGGTCGACGATGAGGCTATCGCTGGCGCCATGGACGCTGCCGCACGAGATAGCCAGGCTGGTGCTGGTCGAGCAGATCTATCGGGCAGGCACCATCGTGCGGGGAGAGCCCTACCACAAATGAGCGTCGTCACCGATGATCCTGTCGTGATGCGCGCCGGCCCGCAGGAGGCTGACTGGTTCGAGGAGTGGTTTGGCGAAGACTATCTCCACATCTACCAGCATCGTGACGAAACGGAGGCGGAGCGGGCGATCGAGCTGATTGCGACCAACCTTGTCGGTCGACGCATCGATACGGCGCTGGACCTGGCGTGCGGCGCCGGGCGTCACACCAGAGTGTTGCGGGAACGGTGGTGGACGGTAGGACTCGACCTGTCGATGGCGCTGCTCAAGATCGCCAGAAAGGAATCACCAGATGCGCCCTACGTGCGAGCCGACATGCGGGAGTTGCCGTTCGCCGATTCGAGCTTCGACCTGGTCGTGAATCTCTTCACCAGCTTCGGCTACTTTGACGACGACAGTGAGCACGTCCGCGTGCTGGCTTGTGTCGGCGCGGCGATGAAACACGGGGGCACGCTGGTCATCGACTTCCTTAACGCCAGTCAGGTTCGTCGCGATCTGGTGCCGTACGACGAGCGTGTCGAGAACGGCATCACCATCGAGCAGCGACGAATCATCAGTCCCGACGATCGCTTCGTCGAAAAGACGATCAGGCTTCGTGGGAGCGGAAAGGAATACATCGAGCGAGTGCGCCTGCTTTCGTCACGGGACCTGCAGCGGATGCTCATGGCGACCGGGTTCAAAGTTGCGAAACTGTTTGGTGACTACGGCGGTGCAGACTGGTCTGAGAACTCGCCGCGCACGATCCTCTTTGCGAGCCGCGAGTGAATCCACGGGTCATCACGCAGCCGCTCACGGGTAACCCGCTTGCCGCTGCGGTCATCGCCGGCAGCGCGCCGGAGGATTGGTACGAGAAGATCCCCACGGGCTCCGAGTCGTGGCGCGGACGGCTCGAAGCGGTTCGGTCCGATGCCAGTGACGACTGGCTGACCAGGCTCTCGCCGGCTTTCGATGCGACGGGAAGAGCGAAAGAGCGACTCGATGCCTCGAGCGGCGGAAAAGGCGTCGTAGTCACCACCGGCCAGCAACCGGGATTGTTCGGCGGTCCGGTTTACACGCTTTCGAAAGCGCTCAGTGCGCTGTCGCTGGCAGACGCACTTCAACGAGCGACCGGCATTCCCGTGGCACCGGTTTTCTGGGCAGCGACGGACGACACCGATTTCAAGGAGGCGAGCAGCACCGTCGTGGCGACGGTCGGTGGCGCACAATTGCTGCGCATGGACCACCCGGAGCCCCTCGGCCGCACCATGGCGTCGATGCCACTCGGCGACGTCTCGGCGCAGCTCGCAGCACTAACGAACGGGGCAGGCCCAACCATCGATACCGCACCGTTGCAGTTATTGCAGCAATGCTACACACCGCAGCGCACCGTCGGTTCCGCTTACGTCGCGTTCCTGCGAGCTCTGTTGGAACCGCTGGGCATTGCCGTCATCGATGCCTCTCATTCCGCGACCCGCGCGGCTGCACGTCCATTACTCGCGAACGCGTTGACGAAGGCGTCAGACATCGCGGCGGCCATCGCCGAACGTAACCGAGAGATCGAGCAGGCGGGCATGGCCACGCAGGTGCAGGATGTCGCCGGCTTGTCGCTGGTTTTCAGTTCGGCGTCCGGCGGTCGCAAACGTATCCCCATCAAGGCTGCAGCAAGGCAAAGTGTGACGGACGACATGGGCCCTAATGTCCTGCTGCGCCCCGTCGTCGAGCGAGCGATCCTGCCGACTGCAACCTACATCGGCGGACCCGCCGAGATCGCTTACTTCGCGCAGCTCGGGCCGATCGCCGACACCCTCGGCGTCCCGCGTCCCGCCATCGTTCCAAGATGGTCGTGCATGATCATCGAGCCGCACGTGGACAAAATTCTGGAGAAGCTATATCTGCTGCCCGAGGAGTTGCGGGATCCACACGAAGTCGAAATACGAATCGCGCGTGCACGCGTACCGAAAGCCATCCTCGAGGAGCTCGACGCCACCCGCAGAGTGCTCGATGACCGGCTCGACGCTCTCACGATGGCTGTCGACGAATCGGAAGCTGAAATCGGCGCGGCGATAACAGGGGGACTGCGGGCGAATCTCACGCGTAGACTCGATCGTTTCGAGCGTCGCCTGATCGCCGCGGCCAAGAAGAAACACGCCGACATCATGACAGAGATCGCCACGGCGCGAGGGTCTCTCTATCCCTTCGGCAAGCACCAGGAGCGCGCCCTCAACTTCGTCCCTCTGCTTGCGCGTTATGGTCCAGCGTTGCGCGACGATATGCTCGGAGAAGCCGAGCGCCATGCGGCCAGACTGATTGGTATCAGCGCTGAGCCGGAAGCTTCGCAGGTCGCGGTCTCGGCACGGGGACAGGCGTGAGCGAAGAGGAGGAGCTGGCCAAAGAAGAACGTTCGCTTAACAAGCTCCTTCCGCCCGAGGCCGACGAGGTAACGGAGGCGGCGCCGCCCGTTGAGCGACGCGCCACCCCACGCACAGGAAAGCCTTTCGATCGCGGGAAGGGCGCAGCTTTTCTTGTTGGCTCTGGAATCCTTCTCAGTCGCCTGACAGGACTGATCAGGCAGACCATGATGGCGCGCTACCTCGGCGCAGGGTTCGCGGCAGACGCCTTCAACGCGGCGTTTCGGATTCCCAATCTGCTGCAGAACCTTTTCGGCGAAGGCGTGCTTTCGGCGTCGTTCATCCCTGAGTACGCCGGACTACTGGGCAGGGGAGACGAGGCCGAAGCGACGCGACTCGCCGGCGCGGTCGCCGGAATGCTCGCACTCGTGGCATCCGTCATCGTGGCGCTGGGCGTGGTTACGGCGCCGTGGCTGGTCGCGATCATCGCCAACGGATTCACCGGCGAAAAGCGGGAGCTAACGGTGTTCCTGACGAGAATTCTTTTTCCGGGCGCGGGGCTACTCGTCTTTTCCGCCTGGTGTCTCGGAATTCTCAACAGCCACCGGCGCTTTTTCATGTCCTATGCGGCGCCTGTAATGTGGAACGCGGCGATGATCGCGACCCTCGTTTTCTTCCACAGGGGACGCAGTGACGTTCAGCTCGCGATTTACCTCGCCTACGGCTCGGTGATCGGAAGCGCGCTGATGTTCGCGATCCAGCTGCCATCGGTGATTTCGCTCACGCACGGAGTGCGACCGCGCCTGACCGCTGCTACCGACAGCGTGCGGAACGTTTTCCGAAACTTCATTCCTGCCTTCATCGGACGAGGAGTGGTGCAGCTGAGCGCCTACGTCGATGCCTGGCTGGCCAGTTACCTCGGAAACGGGGCCGTTTCGTCGTTCGCGTACGCGCAGACGATATACGTGCTGCCGATCAGTCTTTTCGGGATGGCGATTTCGGCGGCCGAGCTGCCCACAATGTCACGAGCGATGGGGACCAGCGCCGAGATTGGCGCCTACCTGCGGATGCGACTGAGCGACGGCTTGAACCGCATCGCGTACTTCATAGTTCCGAGCGTCGTCGCGTTCCTTGCTCTGGGCGACCTCATCGTACTCGTACTGTTCCAGAGCGGAAAATTCCATCGCGGCGAGACTGTTTGGGTGTGGCAGATTCTGATCGGCTCCACTGTGGGTCTGCTCGCATCGACGATGGGTCGGCTGTATTCATCGACGTTCTATGCGATGCGCGATACGCGAACGCCGCTTCGCTTCGCTGTCGTGCGTGTCGTGCTGACGACTCTGCTCGGCTACCTGTTCGCCCTGGTTTTGCCCGGTTTGCTGGGTCTGGATCGGAAGCTTGGAGCGGCCGGGCTTACCGCCTCAGCGGGACTCGCCGGCTGGGTGGAGTTCTATCTTCTTCGGCGCGAGTTGGACAGGCGCATCGGCCGGACTCGGCTCGTCCCATCGCTCGTCGCGCGCTTGTGGGGCGCGGCATTCGCTGGAGCGATGATACCATGGATCTACAAGCTTGCCGTCGATCGCGGCGATCCAGTTTTCTCGACGCACGAAAACGCCGTGCACTCGAAGCTGGCCGCACTGGTTCTGCTGGCGGCTTATGGATTCACTTACCTGGCGCTGACCGCTGCGTTCAATATTCCGGAGGCAAGGAGCGTCGTTAATCGCGCCCGGCGACTGATCAGGCGGTAATCGTCGTGACGAACCGGGCTTTCCGCGCATGGTATTATTACACATGCTGCCCGTACCAGACGCTGTTGCCGCAAAACTTCCACACCTTCCCGAGGGACCTGGCGTCTACCTCTGGAAGGGAAGGGACGGCACTACCCTTTACATCGGCAAAGCCAAGCGCCTCCGGTCGCGGGTGCGCAGCTACTTCGCCAACGATCAGCTCGAGAGCGTAAAGACCCATCATCTGGTCGGTTTGATCGGCGATCTCGAGACGATCGTGGTGCCGAGCGAAGCCCACGCGCTGATACTCGAGGCAAATCTCATCAAGGAATACCGGCCGCGCTTCAACATCGCGCTGCGTGACGACAAATCGTATCCGTATATCAAAGTCACCGTCCAGGAGCCGTTCCCGCGGGTATTTGTAACGCGACGCCTGGAGGACGACGGCGCCAGTTACTTCGGCCCCTACACTGATGTGGGGGCGATGAGACGCGCGCTTAACGTGGTGAAAAACATTTTCACTGTACGCAGCTGCAACTACGACATGCCGGCGCAGATGCCGGAGCGTCCCTGTCTCGACTACTACATCAAGCGGTGCAAGGCGCCGTGCATTCTCGCTCAGTCACAGCAGGACTACAGGGCTATGATCGACGAAGTGGTCTTGTTCCTCTCAGGCCGTCCCGACGAAGTCGTGCGCCGCGTCGAGGAGAAAATGGAGCTGGCGTCCGAGCAGCTCGACTTCGAGCGGGCGGCGGAACTGCGCGATGTGCTTCACCACCTCGAGACGATGGAAGAGCCCACCGTAGTTCTCGAAGTCGAGGGGGGTGACCGCGATGTGATTGGCTACGCTCGCGACGGTGACGACGCTTGCGTCACCATGCTGCGCATCCGGAGCGGAAAGCTTCTTTCGCGAGAGCAGCGCTTCCTCACGAACATCGATGGCGAGGAAGACACCGCCGTGATGACGATGTTTCTCGCCGGCAGCTACGTCGGCATGCAGGAAAAGGCGCGACAGCTTCTGCTTCCCTTCGATTTCCCCGATCGCGAGCTCATCGAGCAGGCACTCCCCGACAGCAGGATCCAGATTCCGCAGCGTGGGCCGCGTCGCGATCTGATTGCGCTGGCCGAGCAGAACGCACGTCATCTGCTCGAGGAGCTCAAGTTGTCTTCAATGGAGGCGGACCAAAGAGCGGGCGACCCAGTTTACGAGCTGGGGCGTGAGCTCGGACTTCAGCGCCTGCCGCGGTCGCTCGTCTGCTTCGACATCTCGACGACGCAAGGAACAGACACGGTAGGCTCGTGCGTCTGGTTCGAGAACGGACGCCCGAAGCGAGGCGAGTACCGGAAGTTCAAAGTGAAAACCGTCGAAGGAAGTGACGATTTCGCGTCGATGCAGGAAGTGGTGCGCCGGTACTTCGAGCGGCGTCTGAACGATCAGAAGCCGCTGCCGGACTTGATCGTAATCGACGGCGGCAAGGGTCAGCTGTCCGCCGCGCACGCGGCTCTGGCGGGCCTTTCACTGGGAGACCGGCCGTTAATCAGTCTCGCCAAACGGGAGGAAGAGGTTTTTATCTGGGGTCGGGAGGAGCCGCTTCGGCTCTCGCGTCGGTCTCCCGGCCTTCGCCTGCTCCAGCAGGCACGGGACGAGGCCCATCGGTTCGCAGTGACCTACAACCGGAAGCGCCGCTCGATGCGAACTGTCACCTCGGAGCTGCTCAAGGTCCCGGGAATTGGGCCGGTAAAACGGCGCCAACTGCTGAAGGAGTTCGGCAGCGTCCAGGGCGTCCGAGAGGCCGGCGAAGAAGCGATCGCCAGGTTGCCGGGCTTCAACGTAGAGCGCGCCCGGAAGCTGCTCCAATCACTCGCCGCAACCTCTCCAATCTGACCCCAAAGCGAAGCGAGACAAAGCGAGCTAACATTTAGCAATTCCTTGATTTCGCTCTCCGTAGCTCTAAATTACTTGAGCTATGGTCAAGGTCTCCCGGATTGAAAAGAAGAGCATCGCCGACGAGCTCGGAATCGTAGCAGGAACCGAGCTGCTGACGGTCAACGGGCGGCCGCTGGCCGACTTCCTCGACTGGGAATTTCTCAGCGCCGACGAAGAGCTGGTTATCGAGGCGCGCCAACCGGACGGCGAAGAAATCATCTTCGAGCTCGAGCGACTCGATGGCGAGCCGCTCGGTATCTCGCTGGAGCCGCCGACGGTGCGACGCTGCGCCAATCGCTGCGAATTCTGCTTCATCGAAGGCCTGCCTGCGGGTTTGCGCAAGCCGCTCTACATCCGCGATGACGACTACCGGCTGTCGTTCGCTTACGGGAATTTCGCCACGCTTTCCAACGTGAAAGAGCGCGACATTGAGCGGATTCTCGAGTACCGGTTGTCGCCGCTTTACGTCTCGGTCCACGCAACGAATCACGATGCCCGCAAGGTTCTGCTCAATAACCAGCGCGTTCCCGACATCAAAGCCCAGCTCTCGCGCCTGGCAGCCGGTGGAATCCGGTTCCACTGTCAGATGGTGGTCGTTCCGGGCCTTAATGACGCTGAAGTTCTCGAGGAATCGCTTACCGATCTTTGGAATATGGGCGAGGCCGTGCTATCTGCGGCGGTGGTGCCAGTTGGCCTGACCCAGTTCTCGCACCTTTACAGCGGGAAGAAGATGGACCGGGAGACGGCGCGCGCCATCCTGCGGCAAGTCGAGCGGTGGGGCCAGCGCGCGAGGCGGGAAAGGAGCGAGACGTGGGTGTTCGGATCCGACGAGCTGTACATGCTGGCACAGCGCGAGCTGCCGGGTGAAGAGCACTACGGCGAATTCGCCCAAATCGAAAACGGCGTCGGCGCCGTGACAGCGCTTCGAATGCGGGTCGCAGCGGGACTGGAGCGCGTCACTCGGCGCGACGGCCAGCGAATTGGTGTGGTCACCGGATCGGCAATGGCGCCGCTGATGCGGCCGCTGCTCGAGAGGCTCTCCGATGTAAGCGGCGCACACTTTGAGCTCATTGTCGCCGAGAATTCGCTGTTCGGCCCGACCATCACTACCGCCGGATTGCTGGTCGGTCGGGACATTCTCACCGCGCTCGCTGATCGACACGATCTCGACATCGCGCTGATTCCAGCGGAGACGATCAACGAAGACAGCATTTTTCTGGACGACTTCACTCTGAGCGCCGTCCGCGAATCGTTGCCGATGCCGATTTTTCCGTCGTACGATTTCATCGACGTCCTGGCATCAGAGCAAGTCGGGGTGGCCGCGTGAACCTCCCCGTTATCGCGCTTATCGGGCGTCCCAACGTTGGAAAGTCGGCGCTGTTCAATCGGATCGTAGGCGAGAACAATGCTATCGTCAGCGACGAGGCTGGCACGACGCGGGACCGACACTTTGCCCGAGCCGAGTGGAACGGCAGACAGTTCTGGCTGGTCGACACCGGCGGCCTGACCGACGATCCGCGCATACCCATGGATGTCGAGATCAAGCGTCAGGTTCTCCAGGCGATTGCCGAATCTGATTTGCTGATGCTGGTCGTCGACGCCAAGGCGGGGCTACACCCCAGTGACATCAGGGTAGTCGAAATCCTGCGCGAAGCAAGGAAGCCGTGGGTGTTGGTTGCCAACAAAGTCGACGATCCTGCCTCGACTGACTTTTTCGAGTTCTACGAGCTCGGCGCCGGTGATCCCGTCCCAGTATCTGCTCTCAACGGCAAAAACTCCGGCGATATGCTCGACGTTCTGGTCGAGCGGATTCCGAAGGTAGCGGAGGAAGTCCCGAACGCGCTCCGCGTCGCCGTGGTCGGCCGTCCGAACGTGGGCAAGTCGTCGCTGATCAACCGGCTGCTCGGCGAGGACAGACTGGTTGTCGCGGATACCGCCGGGACGACCCGCGATGCCATCGACACTCCGATGACCTTTCACGGGCGGGAGATAATTTTCGTCGACACAGCCGGTCTCCGCCGGCAGTCGAAGGTGGAGGAGGGAATCGAATTCTACTCCTCACTTCGCACCCGACGCGCTATCGACCGCTCGGACATTTGCATCCTCGTTCTCGATGCGGCAGAGGGTCTACACAATCAGGACCTCAAAATCGCCGCGCTGGCGTGGGAGCACGGCCGCGGATTGATCGTCGTCGTCAACAAGTGGGATCTAAAGGAGAAGGACAACAACACCGCGGCGAAATTCGAGAAGGAAGCGGAGGAGAAGGCGCCGTTTCTCAGGTTCGTGCCATTCGTATTCACCTCGGCGCTCAGTGGCCAGCGAGTGACGAGAATTCTGGACTTGATCCTCGAGGTCGACGCCGAGCGCCACAAGCGGATCAGCACATCTCAGGTGAACACAACGCTCGAGGCGATCGTGGGGAGGCGCCAGCCGCCCCAGGCCGCCGGCCGTGAGGTCAAGTTGAATTACGCCACGCAGGTGGAGACGGCGCCGCCGGTGATAGCCGTGTTCGGCAACAATCCGGACCTCGTTCAGGAGCACTACGTCCGGTACCTCCACAACGGCTTCCGCGAAGCGTGGGGTTTTCGCGGCAATCCTCTTCGCATCATCATGCGGCGCAAGACGGCGTAGATGGCGCCGATTTACGGCGTTATCATCGCGTACCTGGCCGGCTCGATTCCGTCGGCGTATATCGCCGGCAAATTACGCGGGGTCGATCTCCGACAACATGGCTCCGGCAATCTGGGCGCTACCAACGTCGTCAGAGTTCTTGGTCCGAAGATCGGCGCCGTGGTCTTTCTTGCCGACGTATTGAAAGGCTTCCTGCCGGTCTTTTTCCTGCCGATCTACGTTGAGACGCTGCAGCCGGGCCTGTGGGCGCTCGTTTATGGTGCCGCCGCAATCCTCGGACATGTGAAGCCGATTTTTCTGCTCGGCAAAGGTGGCGGGAAAGGAGTAGCTACGGCGAGCGGCGTATTCCTGGCGCTGGCGCCTGTCCCGATGATTGTTTCAATGACCGTGTGGAACCTCGTATTCGCACTCAGTCGGTACGTGAGCCTGGCGTCGCTGTTTGGCGCGGCAGTGCTTCCGATTGCGATCGTTGTCTGGTACCGCGATCCGCGGTCACCGGTCTTCATCGCCAGCGTCATCATCGCTGCGTTCGTGTTCTGGACGCACCGCGCGAACATTGGGCGTCTGCGGCGCGGTGAAGAGCATCGCTTCACAAGAAAAGGAACCGTGTCCTGATGCGGTGCGCGGTGGTGGGGGCAGGGGCGTGGGGTACGGCGCTGGCGGACCTGCTCGCCCGCAACAAGCACGAAGTTCGACTGTGGGCGTACGAGCCCGACGTCGTCGATTCGATCAACCGCAATCACGAGAACGTCAGATTCCTGCGCGGGCACCAACTGAGTGAATCGATTCGGGCGCTCGGCGAGCTGAGCGGGACGACCACCGGCGCGGATCTGGTATTGTTCGCGACGCCATCGAACGTTCTGCGCTCGATCGTCAAAGCGGTGGCCGCTACACTGCCGGCTTCAGCGCCGCTGGTGGTGGCGACGAAAGGGATCGAGAAGGGCACGCTCAGCTTGATGACAGAAATCGTCGAGCAGGAAGTGAAAGGCGCGACAGTGATTGCCCTGTCGGGACCAAGCTTCGCGGTGGAAGTGGTTGCCTGCCAGCCAACGGCGGTCGTCGTGGCATCGCATCAGGACGGCGCCGCCGCTGTCGCACAGCGCGCTCTCAGCTCCCCGTATTTTCGCACTTACACTCACACAGACGTCATCGGTGTCGAGCTCGGTGGGGCGCTGAAGAACGTCATGGCGGTGGCGACCGGAATCGCCGAGGGGTTGGGACTAGGCTTCAACGCCAGAGCGGCTTTGATTACGCGAGGACTCGCCGAAATGACGCGGCTGGGCGTGGCGCTCGGCGCGGAGGACAGCACCTTCGCGGGACTGGCCGGGCTTGGCGATCTGGTGCTCACGTGCACTGGATCCCTCAGTCGCAACCGAGCTGTGGGTGTCGAGGTCGGGAAGGGAAGAGAGCTGGACGAAGTGTTGCGTGATCGAGAGACAGTCGCTGAAGGGGTGCTCGCGGCGCAGAGCGCCCGCCAGCTGGCCGTGCGCGAAGGAGTAGAAATGCCAATCGTCGACGCAGTGAACCGTGTCCTGTTCGAGGGCCATGCGGCACGGAGCGCCATCGGCGCGCTCATGTCGAGGGAGCTCCGAGCGGAGGTAGACTGATGAAAGCAAAGGAACCCGTGCAGGAGTTCTTTTCAATCGGTGACGTCTGCACGCTCACCGATTTGAAACCCCACGTGCTGCGCTACTGGGAAAGCCAGTTCAAGTTTCTCCATCCGGCAAAGAACCGATCGGGCAATCGTGTCTATCAGAGACGCGAGATCGAGCTGATCATGCTCGTCAAGCAGCTGCTCTACACCGAGAAGTACACGATCGACGGCGCGCGTCAGAAGATCGACGACTATCGAAAGAGCGGTGAGCTGCGGAGCGTGGCACGCGCGGCACTGGATTCGCAGGCCGTCGAATCGATGGAGACCGATCTGCGATCAATCCTGGCAATACTCGACGGCCAGATCGAAGAACAAGAAAGAGGAAACGAAACTTGATCGAGCCACTCGTCGTCATCGTTCCCGCGTACAACGCCGAGCCGACGCTCGCGAACGTGGTGAAGGGAGTTCGCCGTACTCTTCCCAATGCCATGATCATCGGTGTCGATGATGGATCGACCGATGGCTCCGGCCAGCTGATGAAAACCGTTGCCGACGAAACCATCGAATTCGAAAAGAATCGGGGGAAGGGCGCGGCTCTTCGCGCCGGATTCGATGAAGCTCTGAAGAACGGTGCGGCGGCCGTTCTCACCATCGACTCGGACGGCCAGCACGATCCGGCATTCGCTCCGGCATTGGTCGGCGCGCTGGATCGGGCCGATATTGTCATCGGCACTCGCGATCTCTCTGGCAAAGCCGTGCCGATGCACAGGCGCATCGCGAACATGATCTCGTCGGCGGCGACGCGCGCGGTCTCTGGCGGAAAAGTGCGCGACAGCCAGTCCGGCTACCGCGCCATCAAGGCGGAGGTGCTGCGGAAAGTCAATGCGGTTGGCGACCGCTACGAATTCGAGACTGACTTCATCATCCGAGCGGCGCGCGCAGGCTTCACCACGGTCAACGTGCCGATCTCGACCATCTATGGATCGCCCAGTTATTTCCGCGAGTTTCGCGACGCGTGGCTGGTGATCAAGGTTTTGTGGCGACACCGCGCGGGGATCTTCAGGCGTTGAGACTCCTTTGCACCAACGACGACGGCATCCTCGCGCAGGGACTCGCATGCCTGATTGAAGCAGCCGAGCCACTGGGGGAGATCACAGTGGTCGCGCCCGATCGGGAGCAAAGCGCGACCAGTCATTCGCTGACGCTTCATCATCCAATTCGACCGATCGAGCGTGGTGAGCGCCGCTACCAGGTGGATGGAACTCCCACCGACTGCGTGATGCTGGCAGTTGAAGCGTTGATGCCGGACCGGCCCGATTTCGTTCTCAGCGGGATCAATCACGGTCAGAACATGGGTGAGGATGTCCTCTACTCCGGCACCGTCGCCGCGGCGATGGAAGGGCTGTCGCTTGGCATACCGTCGCTGGCAATTTCCTTCGCCGGTGGCGACCTGCGCACCGATGTCAGCATGCTCCGTGACCAGATCGCGCCGTTGCGCGATCTTCTTCGGCACGTCTTATCCCTGCCGTCGTTTCCGGAGCACACACTGCTCAACATCAACCTGCCGCCGTTGCGTGGTGATGAGATCATCGGCGTTCGGCTGACACGACTTGGCAGGCGGGTGTATTCCGATTCGCTCAAGCCAATGCAGGATCCCTGGGGGCGTCAGATCTACTGGATTGGCGGCGGATCGATCGCCTGGTCGGGAGAAGAGACGTCAGATTTTCGCGCGATACAAGAGGGGTACATATCCGTAACGCCGCTGCACCTCGATCTTACCCATCACGCGATGCTCGCTTCGGCGGAGCGGTGGTGGCAGCACCCCTAGACCTCGAGTATCGGGGTCCTCGCCGGCGCCTGGTCGAGTTGCTGCACGAACAAGGCATCAAGGATCTCGCTGTCCTGCACGCGATCGATGAGGTGCCACGACATCTTTTCGTTCCCACGGGCGTGCGGCATCGCGCTTACGAAGACTCGGCGCTCCCGATCGGAAATGGCCAGACGATCTCCCAACCTTCGATTCACGCGCGATATCTCGAGCTGCTCAAACTGAAAGGGGATGAGAAAGTGCTGGAGATCGGAACCGGATCCGGCTACCAGACGGCGCTCTTGTCCCACCTGGCGGGCCAGGTATTCTCGATCGAGCGAATTCCGGCTCTGCTCGACAAGGCACGCGAGACCATCCAGCAAATCGGCGCGCGCAACATTTCCTTTCTGCTCGGCGACGGTACTCTGGGCTGGCGACAATACGCACCATATGATGCCATACTTGTCGGTGCCGGCGCTCCCGACGTGCCATCCACTTATCACGAACAGCTGAAGGAGGGCGGACGGATACTCATTCCGCTCGGCGATCGCGATGAGCAAACCCTTTACATGTTCACGCGGCGCGGTGATAAACTGGAGGGAGAGGAAATCGCGCCGGTGCGTTTCGTGCCGCTGCTGGGGAAATACAGCTGGGAGGACATGTAGTGCAACAACCGCCTGAGCGACCGTTCGTTCCACGCCGAACTCCGATAAAAGCGCAACCAGCGGTCGGGTCCGCCGACTTTGCTGTGTCGCGGCCCTTCGTTCCTGGTGCGGACCGCGAGCGAATGGAAGCGCTGCGCCTGGAGTACGCGAGCGACACCCAAACTGCGCCTGTCGCGTCGCTGCCGCCGATCGAAAGGTTTCTCGACGTCTCCGTTGCCGCGGCCGCCCCAGTCGTTGTCGACGCGGAGACGCTGGAGGAAGCGGTCGTCGAGGAAGATGAGCTGCCGCCGGTCGAGCATTTCATCGATCCGCTTCCGGCAGTCGAGGATTTCGCCGCCGCCGACAGTCCAGCAGCCGATTGGGGCGAGACGGACTGGCAGCAGTACGATTGGCGTGCGGCCGCCGCGCTGGGTGAATCATCCGCCGAGAGTGAAGCAACGACCGCGTGGGCCACGACCGATTGGGATTCGGAGGCGCCTCACCCGAGAGAGCCGAAACCGACGGCCGCTCAGGCGATTGCGACCGCCCTCGACCAGATCGCTCAAAGGATCCGGAACGGCGAGCTCGCGCTGCCGGCGCCAGGCACAGCCGCCGATCCAACGGCGATGGCCGCTACCTTAGCCGCTCTCCTTGGCATCAAGCGATAGCTCGGAGATGGAAACCATTCATCTCGAGATCCATGGTCGGGTGCAAGGTGTGGGATTTCGGTGGTACGTCGTCGAGAAAGCGCAGCAATTGAAGCTTGCCGGCTGGGTCAGAAACAAGAGCGACGGAAAGGTAGAAATCGCGGCGGCCGGTGAGCGCGACGCGCTGGCGCGACTCGAAGCGGCAGTAAAAGCGGGACCGCGAGGCGCGAGGGTAGAGGAGGTGCGCAATCTCTCGCCTGTTTCGATCGAGTCGCTTCGCACGCCATTCGAGATTGTGCGTTGAGCGGAATGAGGCGCTGGTAGGGCGATCCTACCTTTTAGATCAGAGATTGGCAGACTAGATTCAGCCCCTGAATCACCAGGGTTCTCCCGGCATCCAGATTCGTGATTCTGGCCCCCGTAGCTCAGGTGGATAGAGCAGCGGTTTCCTAAACCGTTGGCCGGGTGTTCGAGTCACCCCGGGGGCACTCGCTGGTTTGCCGACATCCTTCACGATCTCCAGAAATGACAGCTCCAAATGCTCCGGTCCGGAAGCGATCGGGCGACGAGGAATCGATAGTTGATTGGTTGATGCTCCACAACCGCCAGGTCACCTGGGGCGTGGTCGCATTGGCGGTGATCGTCGGCGGGCTTTGGTTCTACCAGCGGTCACAATCGATCAGAGCGCAGCGAGCTGAATCAGCCTACTTCCAGGCGCGTCAGTCCGCCGTATCGGGGAACCTGCCGCAGGCGGTGGCTGACCTCCAAAAGGTCGTCACCCGGTACCAGGGCACCCAGGCGGGCGCCCAAGCGGCTCTCTCGCTGGCTCAGGCCTACTACGATCAGAAGAAGTTCAAGGAAGGCGTCGCTGCCCTCAAGAAGGCCGAGGGGAAGCTCCCCGATGATTTCAAAGCCTCGGTTCACGTCCTCGAGGCGGCTGGCTATGAGCAGCTCAACAACTATCCAGCTGCAGCTGAGCAGTACAAACTAGCTGCGGACGTAACGCGGTTTCCAGCCGACAAAGCCGAGTACCTGGCCTCGGCGGCGAGAGACTACGCCGCCGCAGGAAAGCGGGATGAGGCGGTGGCGATCTGGCGGGATTTGGCGAAGGACGAGAGCGGGCCAATGGCTGCCGAGGCACGCGTCAGGCTGGGAGAGCTTCTCGCCGCGCCAATGAAGATCTAAAACCTCGTAGAGCCCGCTCGGTGATTCAAAAGGCCGCCAAGTGCGCGGCCTTTTTCATTGCCGCGGGGAGGCAGCTCCTTTGATGGCGGACATATGCGTATAAGATAGATTATGTCAACTAACCTCGGGGTTTGAATGTGGAGAAGTCCACTTCTATCCACCATCGCACCCTGAACCCGCTGGCTGAGCCGTATTTACAGGCGTGATGTAACAAAGCGCTTTAAACTGGTCGCTGCCGACAGTTTGTAGACCTAGCGGCGACAGTCTGTCAATCGAGATCGCGAATCTCGCCCTCGAAGACGATTCTTCCTTCGCCACGGAGCGATGGTAGCCAGGCATCGCCCTCGCGCCTGAGAGTCACGGTCAAAGGCAGCGAAGATCGCGTCCAGAGGACCGTTTCCCTGCCCGATTCGCCCCAATCCGAAAGCATGATCGCCGTGGCGACCGCACCGGTCCCGCACGCCAGGGTCTCGCCCTCGACGCCGCGCTCGAAGGTTCGGTAAGCAAAGCTGCCGTCGGACGCCTTGGCGACGAAGTTCACATTGGCGCCGTCCGCCAGCGACCGGTGATTGCGCAGCTCAGGACCGCGGCCCGCTACGTCGGCAGCCTCGATATCCGGGACTTCAACCACCACGTGAGGTACGCCGACCCGAGCGTAGCCGAGGCGGCGCTCGCCCGGCTTCATGCCCAGCTCTCTGGCATCGGCCCTTACTTCCCGCACCGGCTCGAGGTCGACCTCGGGCAGGTTGTCCCGAATGCGGGCCTTGAGGGATCCAGCAGCGGTGTGAAGGATGAACCCGCCCGCCTGGGAGTGGCCCAACTCGACCGCCAGACGGGTCGTGCAAAGGCTGGCGTTACCGCACAGCGAGGCCTCGGAGCCATCGCTGTTATAGTAGCGCATGCGGATGTCGCCATCCCGCACCTTCTCGAGGAAGACGACACCGTCTGCGCCGACGCCCGTGCCGCGGGCGGAGAGCGACCGGATTGCGTCGCCATTCTCGAGGTGGGCCGTGCGACCGTCCGTAGAATCGAAAACGACGAAGTCGTTTCCCGACCCGGTCATTTTGTAGAAGTGCTGTCCCGTTGGGCGAGGTGACATCAGATCCTTCCCGTCAGACTCCACCAGCGCAGACGCCAGACCATCCAGACAGCTTCGCGGACGATCTTCTTCGACATCTTGCTCACCCCCTCGGTGCGATCCACGAAGATGATGGGAATTTCGACGAGTCGGAAGCCGCGTTTCCAAGCGCGAAACGACATCTCGATCTGGAACGCATAACCGTTGGATTTTACGGAGGTTAGGTCGATTGATTCAAGTACATTCCGACGGAAGCACTTGAAGCCACCGGTAGCGTCGGCAACCGGCAGGCCCGTGACGCCTCGCGCGTAAATGTTGGCAGCGTAGCTCAGAAACAATCTGCTCATTGGCCAGTTCACGACATTCACCCGACCACCCAGGTACCGGGAGCCAAGGACGAGATCGGCCTCCTTGACTGACTGGAGAAATTCCGGGAGCATCTCGGGGTTGTGGGAGAAATCGGCGTCCATCTCGAACACAACGTCGTACTTTCTCTCCAGCGCCCACCGGAACCCCGCAATATAGGCGGTGCCCAGTCCCAGCTTCCCCTCTCTGTGAATCACGTGGACTCGTTCGTTGTTGGCGGCAATCGCGTCGACGACACCACCGGTGCCATCGGGCGACCCATCGTCCACGATCAGCATCTCCAGCGAAGGGTCCTGCGCCAGGACCGCCGGGATCAGTCGTGCAATGTTGAACCGCTCATTGTAGGTCGGTACGATGACCAGAGCGCGATCAGGCAAGGATTCTCCGATCGCGCCAGACGCCGGCGCCAAGCATCAGAATTCCGAGCAAGATGGCGATCCAGGTAATCATCTTCCCACGCTGGTACGCCGGACTGGTAAATCGAAGCTCGACGTTGCGCGCTCCCTGAGGCAGCTCGACCCCAATCAGCGTGTAATCGGCGCGTCCAATCCGCGCTTCTCTGCCGTCCACGGTTGCGACCCACCCCGGATAGAAATTCTCGGAGACGACCAGCGATGATCCGGCGGGAGCCGGATTGCTGAGGGCGATCTGCACTCGCCCCGGCTCGTAATGCTGGACGGTCGAAGTGATGGTGAGCGGCGCCGGTAGCGTTTGAACTCCCTGAGCGGCCGCGACCTGGGCCGACGTGTCGAACAGCGCCGCGCGCTTCACGTCGAATCTTGGATTCAACACCGTCGCGAGTACTTGTTCATCGGGAGCCTTCACGGCGATCGGAGTCACCCACGAGTATGGATTCTCCGCGTTCAGTCGATAGAGATAAAGTGTGTCGCCGGACGCGTCGATGACGGGTCCTTTGGTGAGGGTCGTGTTGCCGATGAACGGCAGCTCGGGGATGTCGGTGAGCAAGTATTTCGTGTTCGTCAGCGAGAGGACATTCGGCGTAAATAACCGGTTGTCATCCGAGTTGAGGCCGACCAGATCGTTGTAGCGACCGAGCTGGTTGCCGTGATAGCCGAGCACGTTGCGGAGCCGATGCGTCATCAGCGCGTCACCGGTGAGAATGGCATCAGGCTCGCGACTGCCTCGCACCGGGAACGCAAACACCCTCACCGGCTGTGGTTCGCTCTTGAGTGCTTCGATGATCGCGTTGCTGGCGTAAATGACTTTCGCCGGTGGGGAGAACATCCAGTAGATGCGCTCGACGCTCCAGAGATCGATCACCATCAGTACCACAACCGCCCAGGCCGCAATCCTCGTCGCCACCCTTTGCCGGTAAAGCGCATACCAGAGTGCAGCCAGAAGCACTACAAAGACAAAGGAGCGCCAGGCCCCGAGGAACACTGCCGCGTTGTTTCCCTGCACCCGATCGAGAAGTCTTTCGTCGGCGAAAGACTCGGCGACGCTGGATAGGGCGCCGACGGAGGCAAGTACTGCGATCGCACCTCCGAAGACAAGCCAACCCACGATGTATTTGCGCGGGATGCGGTGTCTGAGCAGCCGCTCGGTTCCAGAGCACGCAAGAACCGCGAGCGCGAGAGTCCCAACGAAGAAAATCGTCGCCGGCGCGCGGAAGTATTTCGTCCCCGGAATCAGCGCGTATGGGATCTGATAGAACGGTGTCGCGCTGCCGAGCGACCAAAGGATCGAGACGAAGAGCGCGATGGACCAGAAGATGATTTGCTTCCGATGGGAGTCATCGCGAAGCCGGATAAACGCAGCACCAGCCAACATCAGGACTACCACGCCAACGTAGTCGCTGTGCAAATGGATGCCGTTCCTGCCCCAGTAGTTGTTGAGCATTCCTGAGAACTGAGGGAGGTAGGCGTTGAGCAACTCCTCCGGCGGCCACGCGTAGCTCGTCGCCAAACGATAGTCTGATAAGCCGCCGGCGCGCGGTGACCATTTTACGTACTCGCGGACGGGAAGGTATTGCACCGCTCCGATCGCCAATCCCACGATCACCGCACCGAACGCTATGGCCAGTCGCCGGATGGCGATGCTGCGAGCCAGCCGAACGCGATCGAACGTCGCGAAGGCAACAAAGAGTGCGTAGGCTGCCGACGCGAGCAGCATGTATTGGAGCAGCTGCGGGTGTGGACTGATCACGCACAAGCCGACGATGAGCGCGAAAGCGCCCCAGGTCCAGTTCCTCCCTTCTCTGATTCCCCGATGGAGAAAAAGCAGGGCAAGCGGAAAGAGAGCACTGACGAACAGCTTACCATCGTGGCCGGGTGAGACGGAGGACGCGATCTGTCCGCTCATCATGTAGGCAATTCCGCCTACCAGAGCGCCGAAGAATCCGTAGCCGATACCGCGCAGAAACACGTAGGTGAAAAGGCCGGCCAGGAAGATGTGGATGATGAAGCCCCACGTCATCGCCGCGTCGGTGGGCATGATCATCCGCAAGAGGAACGTCGGATAAAAAATGTCGCCATGCATCGCTGCGACGTACGGCAGCCCGCCAAAGAGATAAGGATCCCAGAGCGGGAAATGTCCGGTCGTTTTCAGCGTCGATGCGGCGAACTCCCGGAAGGCGTAACCGGCGATGTACTGATCGCTGTGTGGATTGACGAGGAACCGGCCGGCGAGCGCTGGATAGGCGAGAGACAAGGTGCCGAGAGCATAGACGAGCGCGGCCCAGCCAAACGCGAAGCGCGGCACCGAGAGCGCCGCGCTTCCAGCAGGGGAAAGAGGGACCTGTCGCGCGGGGGATTTGTCGCGGCGCTGAGCCATGATCGATCAGTTCGGTAAAGAATTTCGGGTTGGGCCAGCGGCAATATACAATCCACTTGGCACCAGTTCGACGATTGTCAGCCAGAGTCGCGCTGCGATTGCTACGAGTGCCGCGTCAGCTTCGTTGGCGAGCCCCAACTGGGTCATGAAGGCGGCAAGCGTGAACTCCCTCACTCCCAGACCGGCTGGCGCGATGGGCGAGATGAACCCGAGGATGTAAGCGGCGGTGTAAACTGCGATGTACGAGGAGAGTTCGCCAGGCGCGGAGCCGAGCAGCCCGCGCACGAAAAGCTGAAACGCGACTCCGTAGAACAACCAGGAAAGTGTTCCCGCAACTGCCGCCGTCCAGATGCTCGTCGCCGGCACGAATGGCGGCGCAATGTCTCGCCCGATGAGGCCGCCAATCCAGCTGACGAGCGGTGGCAGAAAACGCGGAGCTGCGAGGAGCACTATCACCAGCACGAGGACCGATGCCCCGACGAGCAAAGGCTGCCCGAGTAGCTTGGCACCGGTAACCATGACGATCGCGGTGCCAGTGGCGAGGCTGACCGTCTGCATGATCACCGAGGAACCGGCGGCCGCCATACCGGATAGACCTCGTTTTCTCGCCATGACTCCCATCGCGGTAAGCGACCAGATATTTCCCGGGACGTATTTACCGAGATTGGATAAGAACCAGATGCGGGCGGCGTCGCTGAATGGAAGGTGTGAATCCCAGGCGACCAGCACGCGGCGCCATCCCTCGATGAGAAGCGCGTAGGTAATCAACACCAACACGGTCGCGGCGCCGATCCACTGCCACTGGAAGTGGATGTGCGGCAGCCGGGTCTCGAGCTTCGCCCACTGCGTTGCCAGCGATCTCGCCGCGAAGAACAAAACCACCGCGGCGAAGATCCACTGCGCGACCTTGAAGAGGTTACGACGCGTTAGCGCCAAGAACTTTTCTGTATATCTCTGCGTAGCGACGCGCCGCGGACTCGGGCGCGAAGGCAGAGAGTGCGTAAAGCCGTCCTGCCCTGCCCAACTGAGTGCCCCGGCCATCGCGCGCGAGCAAGTCGTCGAGAGTTTTCGCCAATGCGGCGCGGTCGCCGGCTTTGACAAGGAGGCCCGTCTTCTCGTGTTGGATCACGTCGCGCAAACCACCAGAGTCGAATGCCACTACCGGTGTCTCGCAAAGGAGCGCTTCCACTGCCGTGAGGCCAAGCCCCTCGTCGACTGACGGGACGACGATGGCGGCGGCACTCTGATAGAGCGGAGGAAGCGCGGATTGCGGGACCTGACCGTGCCAACGAATGCGCGACTCGATTCCCAGCGTGCGTCCGAGGTTCTCGAGCGCGGCGCGGTTTGGTCCGTCGCCAACGACATCCAACCTGGCCGGCAGCTTCATAGCAGCCAAGGCGTAGAGAAGATGTTCCAGGCCCTTTTGCTCGTTGAGCCGGCCGACAAAGAGCAAGCGTGCACCATCGCGGGAGGTCCCGGGTTCAAAAAGATCGGTGGCAACAGGCATCGGGGCGACTGTAGGATGGACACCGGGAACCAGCGCTTCGGTTTCCTCTTTCAGCCAGCGGGACACGGTGGTGACAGCGGCGGAGCGTTTGAGCACGTGACTGAAGAGCGGCTTGGCGACGCTGACATTCCGGGCCAATCTGACATCAGTCCCGTGCAGCGTGGTTACCAACGGGATATGGGCGAGCCCGCCGACCCAGGTGCCGACGACGCCGTTGGGAAACCACCAGTGGGCGTGAACCACTTGCGGCTCGAAAGCCCGCTTTGCTCTGACCGCGTGAACGAAATCGGAGCCGAGGAAACCGACGAGCGCCAGTTTTGCCGTCCACGATGAAGCGACGTCGCCGGCCATGTTGCCCGTGTAGGCGAGTCGCTCGTAACGGCGCGGCGCATACCTGAAGCGCTCGACGCGAATTCCCTCGAGCTCGTCCGCCTCGGGCACGCCCTCGGCAGCCGGCGCGACGACCTGCACCTTGACGTCTTCGTTGCGCAGAGCCACCGCCAGGCGAAGGATGAATGAGCCGGCGGCGTCTCCTTCCGATCGCGGGAACGAGTGCGTGAGAAAGAGTACGTGCATTTGATCAGGAATTATTCGTGTCGCGTTCCCGCGAGAGATCTTCGATTCGTGCGCGCAGCTGACTGAGCTCGGCACGCTGGGCGGCAATAAGCTCTCCAATGAGACCGGTAGCGAAGAACACGCTGCCGACGGTCACGCATGTCTCGACGAGGTTCACCAGCGGCCGAAAGCCGACGCCGCCGATGACACGATAGAGGATGGCAACAATCCCTACGATGACGCCGATGATGAAGAGCGCTGCTCCGAGCAATCCGAACAGCAGCAGAGGTTTTCGCGCGAAGCGAAGCTCGAACCAGACGGCGAGCATGTCCAAGACGCCGACCGGAATGCGGCCGATGCCGAACTTGGACTGGCCGGCGTTGCGGGGATAAAGCGGCACCGGAACCTCCGAGAGTGAAAACCCATCCGCTGCTGCCATGACGATCATGTATCGATGCCAGTCAGGTCTGTTGGGGAGGGTGTCCATCACCTCGCGTCGGTAAGCCTTCACCGAGTTCAGGTCGCGAACGGTGACCTTGAACAGCGACCGACTGAGCCGATTATAGATTCCCGAGACGAACGCCTTCTCGTACTTCCCTTCCTTGTAGCCGGCTACCACGTCGGCT
Source organism: Gemmatimonadota bacterium (assembly GCA_046727995.1). GTDB lineage: Bacteria > Gemmatimonadota > Gemmatimonadetes > Gemmatimonadales > Gemmatimonadaceae > UBA4720. The sequence continues at coordinate 6,857 of JBKPDS010000100.1, read as the reverse complement.
TTTCCCTCGAGAATCGGCGCCACCAGACGCGGGATGTCCTCCGGTTTGTACTGCAGGTCGGCCGGGTAAAAGACGAGCACCGAGCCGCGCGAGTGGATGTAGCCGGTGCGGAGAGCATCGGCGATGCCGCGTCTCACGCCGTGACGGACCGGACGCAGAAAGGGGTATTCTTCAGCGAGGCGCTGCAGGAGGTTCCAAGAATCGTCGACGGAACCGTCGTCGATCACCACGACCTCGTAGCGATGTGGCTGTCCGGAAAAGGCGGCTCGCGCCTGCTCCATGAATAGCGGCAGGTTCTCGGCTTCGTCCTTCGCCGGCACGAGTACGCTGACGTCGGGGCGACTCGCCACAGACTGAAGCGGTTGGCCGCTCTTGAAGCGCTGCGCCGCGTCAGTCTGCGGGACTGAGGTCATACCCGCTTACGCATCCGCGCTGAGAGGACGCCGAGCTGGTCTCGATACTTGGCGACGGTGCGCCGAGCGATCTGAACTCCACTCTCGCGCAGAATGTTGACGATCGCCTGATCGGTGAGCGGATGCTTGGGATCTTCTTCCTGGACCAGTTTCTGGAGCTGCGCCTTGATGCCGCGCGCCGAAACGTCCTCGCCGTCCGATGTGGCGAGACCGGAGGAAAAGAAGAACTTGAGTGGGAGTACCCCGCGTGGGGTTTGCACGAACTTCTCGTTGGTTACCCGGCTCACCGTCGATTCGTGCATGTTGATCACTTCGGCGACTTCGCGGAGGGTGAGCGGTTTCAGGTGCTGGATGCCTTTCTCGAAGAAATCCCGCTGTCGCTCGACGATGTAGTTCATGACCTTGAGCATCGTCTGCCGGCGCTGTTCGATAGCCTGAATCATCCAGTTGGCGGAATTCAGCTTGTTGGAGATGAACTCCTTGTTCTCGCCGTCGAACTTTTTCTTGTCGCGCGCGATCTCCTGATAGGCTCGGCTAAGCTTGAGTCGGGGGAGATTGGCGTCGTTGAGGAAGACGTGGTATCGGTCGTCTATCTTCTCGACGATCAGGTCCGGGATGATGTAGTTGTCGTCGCGGGAGCCGTACTGGAGGCCGGGCTTGGGATCGAGCTTGGCGATTTCGTCGGCAGCTTTCTGGACGTCGGTGGCGCTGATGCCGAATCGCTTGGAGATCTCACTCCATCGATGGTTGATCAGCTCCTCGAAGCAGTCCCGCACCAGTCGATAAGGGACAGACTGCTCGAGTCCGGATTCCTTGAGCTGGAGGAGCAGACACTCGCGGAGGTCGCGCGCTCCGACGCCAGGCGGATCAAGACTCTGCACGGTCGCCAGCATCTTGTTGCCTTCTTCGACCGTGTAAAGCGGAAGATCATCCGACTCGCGCCCGGAATCCTCGGCGGCCTTGGTCACCACGTCGTTGAGCGTGCGGATGATATCTTCCACGCCACACGCGAGATAGCCATCGTCGTTGACGTTGCCTATGAACTCGTCGGCGAGCAGAGTTTCGCGCGGGGTGAGCTCGAGCAGACTGACCTGGTCGCGGAGATGATCGCTCAAGTCACGCGTCGCCACGGTGACGGGCTCGAAGTATTCGCGCTCTTCGTGCTCCTCGCGCCGGCCGCCGGCGGTGTCGAAGCCATCGAGAAGTATTTCTTCCCAGTCGATCTCGCCGGCTCGCTCGTCCTCGGCTTCTGTCTGAGCCTGTTCTTCGACCTCTGTTTCCTGCTCCTCTTCTTCCTCCTCCTCGGCTTCGACCAGATCGAGGAAAGGATTATTGAGCAGCTCCTGCTTAAGGTGCTGCTGCAGGTCGAGCAGGGGCATGTAGAGGAGGTCCATCGCCTGGTAAAGGCGAGGATTGATCTTCAGCTCCTGGCGGAGCTGGGTCGACTGGTTGAGGCCGGGCTTCACGACGCTATTGCCTCATCCCGTCCGCGAGAGAATCGCTCGCGGAGCCGTGCGGTGAGCGTTGGACCAAGATAGATATCTGCCACTGTATCGTCGAAAACGAGGTCCCGGACGGTCCCGGAGACCTTTACCTGTCCATCGAACATAATGTAAGCCCGATCCACGATGTCGAGCGTCTGTTCCACGTTGTGATCGCTGATCAGAACCCCAATCCCCCTGTGGCGCAGCCCGGCGACAATGGTCTGAATGTCGTGGACCGCAATCGGATCGACGCCGGCAAATGGCTCGTCAAGCATCATGAATTTCGGGTCGGTCACTAGTGCCCTCGTTATCTCGAGACGGCGGCGCTCGCCGCCGGAGAGGGCATACGCTTTACTCTTCCGGAGTCTCTTGATGCTGAGCTCGTCGAGCAGCTTTTCCAGCCGCTCCGACCTCTCGGCAGACGAGAGCGGCAGCGTCTCGAGAATAGCGAGGATGTTGTCCTCGACCGACAGCTTTCGAAAGATCGAAGGCTCCTGTGAAAGATAACCAATCCCCCGGCGCGCCCGTTCGTACATGGGCAGTTTCGTGATGTCCTCTCCATCGACCAGGATTCGACCGGTCAGCGGCGGAATCAGGCCCACGATCATATAGAACGTGGTGGTTTTCCCCGCCCCATTCGGCCCCAGTAATCCGACTATCTCCCCCTGCTGAAGTCTGACCGCAACATCGTTAACTACCTTGCGACCCCGGTAAATCTTGGTAAGACCCTGGGCTTCCAGTACGCTGCCGCCAACCAGAGTCGGCCGCGGCGGCGTCGACAGCGCCAGGCGAGAGTGCTCTCCCGTTTCGCGCATGGCTTCCGCGAACTCGGCCCGGCGGGGTGCAATCTCCAGCCAGAGCGCCGGCGATACCCGCACCGTCGCGTAGTCGCTATGGAGGTCGCCGTCTAAAGGAAGAATCACGCCATTCTCGGCGAGGCGTGGCAGAATCGAAGTCGCCAGGTAACCGCGGACTTCGTCCTGGCCCAGCCTCCCCGCTTCGCGCTCGGCGTCTACTCCCTTAACCCGCAAAGCGCGTAGGTAGTCGTCCCGATAGTTGGCGGCGACGTCGCGGATTCTGGCGACACCGTCGTCGTCTGCCGCGCGCACGATGGCGTGAAGTGCAAAGCCATCCACGAGCTCCTTCTGGGAGCCACTGCCGATCAGCGAGCGAACGCTAGCGGGAAGCTTGTCGTTGTCGCTCATCGTTTGATCGTGGGCTTGACGAGCGGCTTGGCCGCGGGCTTGGGCTGCGTCTGGGGCGTAGTCGCCTTCTGGGTAGTCGTTGACGCTGTCGCGGGCTCGATCATGACTCCAGTCGCCTTGTCAGTGACAGTGACGGTCGCGACTTTCCGATCCTCGAACAGGATGTCGATGATCCGCCCAGTCACGTAATTCACTGATGGTTCGTTGGCGGGGCCCTTTGAGCTCTTCATCTGATAAAGCGATTTGGCGTTGCCTTCGGCGACGATCTCCCTGATCTGTGGTTTGCTGGTCGTATCACCGGTGGCGAGAGAATCGAAATGCGCGACGATCGTATCGCCGCTCATCCAGTCTCGCTGCGCCGAGACGATTCCCGAATCTGGATTGCTTTCCGCGTAGGCTTTGCGCAATGCGCGAACTTCACGGATTCGCTGCGCCGGCATTATTGCGTCGATGGAATCGGCGCGAATTTCACGCTCTGGTGAGACGGCACGGGCTCTACCCGGTCCCCAAGCCATTGCTCGCTGCAAAAGATTGTTCTGTACTCGAAGATCGATCGAATCCGAAACGAGCTCGAGATCCTGGCTGAGGGCGTGCCCGTTTGGCGTCGCCACCACGCGCTCGACCTGCTTGTTCCGGGAGAAAACGTCGATTACCCCGCCAGTGAGTGTGAAGGTTCGACTCCCCTTGCCCTGCACCGAGGGCTCGCGCATCAGCCGCGCGAAATCGCGTCCGCTGTCCATGAACGCCGAGTCACCCTTGGCGAGTAGATCCGGGCGCGTGATTTCAACGCGTCCCGAGGCGTAGACGAGGCTATCACCTTCCATGTTGATCTGATTGGCGACGACGTTCGCGGTGTCGGGCGGTTTGCCCCGTCCGGTGGTGTCTTTCTGGACTAGCGTCACATGCGGACGGCCGGGCGCGAACAATCGGGCGAGCGGACGCTCGGGAGTGCTGCGGTAATAGTCGGCGACCGGTCCCTTCAACGTGCTACCGTTAGAGAGATTGGCGACGACGTCGCCTTCCGCGTGCAAGTGGTTGTCAGCCTGGTAGTAGGTCATCGTTTGAGAAGTCACGACCGCCCGCGGCTCGGTGTAGTGGACATTTCCTACCAGGAAGAGCCGACCCTCTGCTTCGAAATATTGGGCGCTGTCCGCGGTCAGGGTATTGCCCTGGCCGACGCAGTGAGCGACCACGCCTCGCCCGAGGAAGACGGTCCGCTTATTGGTGGCAGTGTCGGTCAGGATATTTGCTGTCGTGCCAGTCCCCGTTGGCAACTGGAGATCGCAGCTGCGTGGGATCTCTTGCGCGTGCGCCGGGGCGCTCCAAAGAGCGACGACGGCAAAGAGCCACAGAACGAGGAATAGGCCTCGGTACACTTGGCTCAGCGCCTGGGAAGGGGCGGCGTGCTGGAAGCCGCAGCGCGGGCCGGGGGTGTGCTGGAAGCCGCAGCGCGGGCTGGCGGTGTGCTGGAAGCCGCGGCGGGGGTTGGCTCGGTCGACACGCCTTTGGCAAAGCCGCTGGCGCCTTTCAGAATCTGGATGTTCTTCATGTTGGGGTCCGACCGGAAACCGATTCCTTCGAGTCTCCGATTGGGCTCAGTCATCACGAACGCGCTGTCGCTCGAGATCTGGTTTTTCTGCTGGTTGTAAATCAACTCTGGCGTCGTCAGACGCCGGCCGTCCTCGGACACCACCACTACGTCTTTGCGCGCGATCATATTGTTGGTGCGGCTGTTGTAGGTGCCGTGGCGCGAAGTCAGCACGGCGTCCTTTGCGCCCGTCGTGGTGAAGAAAGTCGTGACGACATCCTCGAATTCCATGCGCGTGTTGTCGTCGAAGAAGTAGGCGGTGTCAGCGGTCATGTGGGCGCGCTGCAGCCCCTGATCAGTGAGGACAAATCTCGCGCCGTACATCACCTGATCCGCCGAATCAGCGAGCGGCGAATGACTTCCGACCGGCGGTTGCTTCTTCGGACTGCAAGCAGTTGCTGCAATGATGCAGAGGACCGCGCCGGCGATGACACGCATTAGACAACCCCGGCGCGCATTAGATCGTGGAGGTGAATCACGCCCACGATCTGGTTGTTCCCATTGAGCACCGGCATCGCGATGATGCCGTGCGTCTCCATGCGGTATACCACCGCGCTTCCCAGCTCGTCGGCCTGCGCGACCTTTGGTGTGCGATTCATGACTTTCGTCACGGGGATGGGAAAGACATTCTCCTCGTGCTCCATCAGCCGTGACAGATCGCCAGTCGTAATCACCCCAACCACCGCGCCAGTCTTGCCGGTCACGATGGCAATCCCCCGGCGCTCGGCCAGCTGAACGACCGCTTCGCGCATCGTCGCGGTCTCGGGCAGGATTGGGATGCGGTCAGTCACCATCACGTCGGAAACTCTGGTAAGGAGTCGCTTGCCGATCGCGCCACCCGGATGCAGGCGGGCGAAGTCGTCGGCGTCGAAGCCCTTCTCTTCGAGAAGTGCAATCGCCAGCGCATCGCCGAGCGCGAGCGCCACGGTGGTGCTGGTGGTCGGAGCGAGATCGTGCGGACACGCCTCTTCCTTCACCCAGGCGTCGAGCGTCACGTCGCTGTGCCGCGCCAGCGTCGAGTTGGCGTTGCTCGTCAGCGCAATTGTAGATACCCCAAGCCGCTTCAAATGGTCGAGCAAGGCCAGTAGCTCGTCGGACTCGCCGCTCTTGGAGATGAGGATAGCGACGTCGTCCTGGTCGACGATGCCGAGATCGCCGTGGACGCTGTCTGTGGGATGGAGGAACGTTGCCGGTGTGCCGGTGGACGTAAGAGTCGCGGCGATCTTGCGGCCAACCAGTCCTGACTTCCCTGCCCCGGAGACGATGACACGTCCTTCGGAGCGCGCAATGCATTCGACGGCGCGCGCAAAGTCGTCGCCGATGCGACGCTCTGCCTCGCTCAGCGCATCGGTTTCCATGCGCAGAACTCGCTTGCCGCGCTCGACGATCTCCTTATGGGTCATGAATTGATCCGCGCCCAGATGTCGACAGCGCGGCTCATAAGAGATCCGATCTCAGAAAGCGGCAGCATGTTGGGACCGTCACTGGGCGCGCAGTCCGGATCGGGATGGGTTTCCAGAAAAAGTCCCTGCGCACCGGCCGCGATCGCCGACAATGCCAGCACCGGAACGAATTCCCGCGCGCCGCCGCTGGCGCCTTCCGGACCCTGCCCGGGCTTCTGCACGCTGTGGGTGGCATCGAAGATCACCGGCGCACCACAGGCGTCGCGGAGTCGAATGAAGGACCGCATGTCGACGACGAGATCACCGTAACCAAAAAATGTCCCGCGCTCCGTTACGGCGATGTCGCGCGACCGGCCGTTCGAATTGGCACCGCCGCGAATTTTCTGCACCGCGCCGCGCATGCCTTCGGGTTGAAGCCATTGGCCTTTTTTGATATTCACTGGTTTGCCCGTCGCACCAGCCGCTTCGAGCAAGTCGGTCTGACGACAGAGGAACGCCGGGATCTGGAGAACATCTACCACGCTTGCTGCCGGCGCGCACTGGTCGGGCGTGTGCACGTCGGTGAGCACCGGTAAGCCGGTCGCCTTGCGCACGCGCGCCAGCGCCTCGAGGCCAGCGTCGAGTCCCGGTCCACGCGCCGCACCGCGATTGGACCTGTTTGCCTTATCGAAGCTGGCCTTGTAGATGATCCCGCCGGGAATTTTTTCCGCCAGCCTTGCCAGCGTTTCGCCGACGCGCAGGTTGAGCTCGTCGCTCTCCAGCAC
>JBKPDS010000099.1:0-6548 GCA_046727995.1 Gemmatimonadota bacterium | reverse complement strand
GATTCTTACGCGATCGTTAAAGATGGAGAGGTTTTTCTGCTCAACCTGCACATTGCGCCTTACGAACAGGCGAGCTACTTCAATCACGAGCCCACGAGGACGCGGAAACTCCTGCTGCACAGGAAGGAGATCCGCCGGATGATCGGCGCGGTGGAGCGTCAGGGACTGACGCTAATTCCGCTCGAGCTCTACTTCAAGCGCGGAAAAGCGAAAGTCGCGCTGGCACTCGGCAAGGGCAAAAAGCTCTACGACAAGCGCGCCGACCAGAAGCGGCGCGACGATGAGCGCGACATGGCGCGCGCGGTGCGAACCCGATGATCGGCTTTTTTCTGGTGTTGCAGATCAGCGCGGCCTCAGTGGCGGCTCCGATCCCGACCTTCATCGTCGTGCGCGATGGCGTCACGACGGCCTCGGTCCCGGTAACGATCAACGGCGGCGAGCCCAGTGTTCGCGCCGACGCGCTGATGCGAGCGCTCAAGGGCGCATTGATCACGGGCACCAACTTTCACTACACACTGGCGCTGCCGCGCGTTCGGCTCGATCTGATCGACGGAATTCCGTTTGCCAAACGCGACACGCTTACCATTCCGCTCACCCGCGCCCCCCAGGTTCGTGGCGGGCAGCTGTACCTCCCCTTTCAATTCGTGAGTGAGGTGATTCCGCGCTACGGCGGTGGATATTCCTACGACGTAGCGCAGTCGGAGCTGAGGACCATGGCGCCGACGATGACAAGCATTCCAATGACAAGAGCCGCCCCGTCGTCGACATCGGTAGCGCGAACTCCAACGACAGTAGCTGCCGAGTCGGTCAGGACACCCGCTTCGCCACCGCGGGCGGCGAGGCCGATCAAACCGGCAATCCGAAAACTGGTCGTTGTGGATGCCGGCCACGGCGGTCCGGACAACGGCATGACCGGACCTATTGGCACCCCGGCGTGGTTCGTCGAAAAGGACGTGACGCTATCGGTGGCAAAAAAACTGGCGGCCGCCCTCACGGCGCGAGGAGTGGACGTGTTGATGACGCGCACCACTGACACTCTCGTCGCGCTGTCGGATCGGGGGCGCATCGCCAATGCCAATCACGGCGATGTCTTCATCTCGATTCACTGCAATGCTCCCGGTTATAACACCGCTGCCGGTGCGCGCGAGCGCGGGTTCGAGACTTATTTTCTCGCCGAAGCAAAGACCGAGGATGAGCGACGCGTGCAGGACATGGAAAACGAATCGGTGAAGTTCGAGACGGGCGCCAACGCACCGAAGGGAGACCCGTTAAGCTTCATCATCACCGACATGGCCCAGAACGAGCATCTGCGCGAGTCGAGCGACCTGGCGGAGACGATCCAGACCGGATTGATCGACGTGCACCCCGGACCAAACCGTGGCGTTCAGCAGGCAAATTTCGCCGTCCTGCGCGGCTCGTACATGCCGGCAGTGCTGATCGAGATTGGGTTTGGCAGCAATCAGTCCGAAGCGACGTACCTCTCGGATGAGGCGAACCAGCGTGCGCTGGCGAAGAACATCGCCGGATCTGTGATCGCGTATCTCGGCCACTACGAGTCGCGAGTGGGAGGCCAGCGGTAGCGGTGGCAACGTCCTCGCTCGCCGTCAACGCCGCGGGGATCGACTTTCAAAATCCGGTTTTGCTGGCCGCGGGCACGGCCGCCTACGGCCGCGAGCTGGCGCGAGTGATCGACATCGACAAGCTGGGCGGCCTCATCACCAAGGCAGTAAGCGTCGAGCGTCGCCACGGCGCCCGCGCACCGCGGGTGGCAGAATTCGAGGGCGGGATGATCAACGCCGTCGGACTGGCGAACCCGGGGATGGAAGAAGTACGCGATGAGCATTTGCCGTGGCTTGCCGCGAACGTCAAGCGCGCGAAGGTGCTGGTAAACGTGGTAGGAAACCAGGTCGAAGAGTTCGCGACGGTGGTCTCAACCCTCGACGATTCGCCGGCGGTTTCCGGTTACGAGCTCAATGTGAGCTGTCCGAATGTGAAGGCTGGCGGAATGGAGTTCGGAGCGGATCCGCGCTCGCTCGCTGACGTCGTCACCAAATCCCGAAAAGCGACCCGAAAACCGATCTTTGTCAAACTGTCGCCCACGCTGCAGGACATCGGCGCCAGCGCCCGAACCGCGGCCGACGCGGGAGCTGACGGAATCTCGGTGGTCAACACTCTTCCCGGGCTCGTCATCGACACCGAGACCCGCAAGCCGGCACTGGGCTTTGGAACCGGAGGGGTGAGCGGCGCCGGACTGATGCCGGTCGGCGTTCTGGCTACTTACAAAGTCGCGCAGGCAGTAAAGCTGCCCGTCATCGGCATTGGCGGCATTGCAAAAGCTACGGATATCATTCAGTACGTAATTGCTGGAGCAAATCTGGTCGCCATTGGTACGGCCGTGATGCAGCAGCCTCGACTGGCGGAGAAACTCGTCGACGATCTCGAACGCTGGTGTCGGGACCACGGCGCAAAATCGCTGAGCCAGCTGCGCGGGTCGCTGGTGTGGGAGTCATAAGTTGACACCGCAGCAACGGCCGGCTGGAACCCGGACCAAAATGGCGTCGCGCCCAGCGCCGGCGAGCTCGCGTAAGCCGACAGCGATTGTTGCGCTCGACTTCCCACGGGCCGATCAGGCACTGGCGATGGTCGAGAAGCTCGGGGACGCGTGCAAGTTCTACAAAGTCGGCGGCGAGCTCTTTACCGCGGCCGGTCCTCAGGTCGTGCAGACCCTGCGCGCGCTCGGCAAAGATGTCTTTCTCGATCTCAAGCTCCACGACATCCCCAACACCGTGAAGGGTGCCGCGCGCAGTGCCGCATCGATCGGAGCGAAGCTGGTGACTGTCCACGCCACCGGCGGATTGGAGATGCTCGAGGCCGCAGTCGAAGGGGCGGGGGCTAATTGTGGAGTTCTGGGGGTGACGATTCTGACGTCCCTGGACGCGGCGATGCTGCGCACCGCCTGGGGTCGGAAGTCGCTGGAGGTCTATGGCGAGGTGTTGCGACTGGCCGGCGACTGCGCCGACGCCGGCGCCCACGGGGTCGTTTGCAGCGGACTGGAGGCGCAGAAGATCAGCGCCAAGTACGGCGAGAAGCTCAAACTGTTGGTGCCCGGGATAAGGCCGGCCGGAGGAAGAACCGACGATCAGAAGAGGACGGTTACTGCTGCTGAGGCGGCGAAGGCGGGGGCTAACTACATAGTCCTCGGGCGGATGATCACCGAAGCCAAGGATCCCGCGTCAGAGCTGCGGTCGGTGATGAAGACGATCTAGGTGAGCGCGGGCCTAACCCGGTACGGCGCCGGAGGTTGCATTGACTGATCGGTCAATGTATTTTCAAAGGCTAACCTCGGAAAATTTGAGAGGGCTAACTGCCCTCTTTGCCTATCGGGCGGGAGTTCGACGTGAAAGTTCGTAGCAGCGTCAAGCCGATCTGCGAGCACTGCAAGGTCATCAAACGGCAGGGCGTGACTCGCATCATCTGCAAGCGCAATCCAAAACACAAACAGAAGCAGGGCTGATCATGGCGCGTATTGCTGGCGTGGATCTGCCGCGCGAGAAGAAAGTCGAGATCGGGCTTACCTACATCTTCGGTGTCGGCCGCGCTACTGCGCGCCAGATTCTGGAGACGACGGGCGTCAACTCCGAGCAGAGAATTCGCGACCTGAACGACGCCGATGTGAATCGGCTGCGTCAGGCGATCGAGAAGGACTATCGCGTGGAGGGCGCGCTGCGCACCGAGATCGCGATGAACATCAAGCGGCTCATGGACATCGGCAGCTATCGCGGAATTCGTCACCGCCGTGGTCTTCCCGTTCGGGGTCAGCGTACGCACACCAATGCCCGTACCAAGAAGGGCCCACGCCGCGCTATCGCCGGCAAGAAGAAGGTAACCAAGTAACGTATGGCAATCGGTAAAAAAGCGAAGCGTATCATCGAGGCGGAGGGAATTGCCCACGTCAGCGCGACGTTCAACAACACCACCATCACCATCACCGACAGCAAGGGGAACACGATCTCCTGGGGCTCGGCGGGCAAGGCTGGCTTCAAGGGATCCAAGAAGTCGACTCCTTTCGCTGCCACCGTCGCTGGTGAGCAGGCGGGACGCGAAGCGGTGACGCTGGGCGTTCGTCGCGTGCACGTGAGAGTGCAGGGACCTGGCTCTGGACGCGAGTCGGCGATCCAGGCGCTCGTCGCTGCTGGATTGCAGGTCAAATCGATCAAGGACGTCACGCCGATTCCGCACAACGGCTGCCGCCCGCCGAAGCGTCGGAGAGTCTGACCGATGCGCTATACCGAAGCGAGCTGCAGACAGTGTCGTCGCGAGGGAACGAAGCTGTTCCTCAAGGCGACCAAGTGCTTCACCGAGAAGTGCCCCGTCGAGCGTCGTCCGACGCCCCCAGGCCAGCACGGTGCATCGACCGCCCGTCGTCGCAAGATGTCGGAGTACTCGAAGCAGCTCCGTGAGAAGCAGAAGATCAAGCGCATCTACGGCGTGAGTGAGAGACAGTTCCGGAACACCTTCGAGCGCGTCGCACCGCTGCCGGGAATCACGGGACACAACCTTCTCGCCGCGCTGGAGTCGCGTCTCGACAACGTCGTGTACCGGATGGGATTCGCGGGCAGCCGCAAAGCAGCGCGCCAGCTCGTTCGGCACCGCCACGTCGAGGTGAATCAGAAGTCGGTCGATATTCCGAGCTACCTCGTGCAGCCGGGTCAGGAGATCCGCGTCCGCATGAAGTCACGCGAGCAGGCCAACGTGATGGCGGCGATGGATCAGTCGAGCCGCGGCGCTCCGCTGTCGTGGATCGCAGTCGATCGCGACACGTTCAGTGGGAAGATGCTGGAGAGACCGACGCGTCCGAATATTCCAATTGCTGCTCAGGAGCAATTGGTGGTGGAGTTGTACTCGAAGTAGGGACGAGGGACGAGGGACGAGGGTGTTCGCAGTCCGCAGTTAGTCTCCCAATCCGCAATTAGTCAGCAGTCAGCAGTGCAGTTGGTTGGCAACCCGCAGTTCGAATCAGTACGGGACCCTAACTCCCGTTACGGGCTCACCGCGCGTTAGGGGCGGGGTGGCACGTTCAAGGAAAAAGAAAAAAATGGCAACCGCAATTGATCTCAGGGGCCTTGTCCGTCCGCAGCTTGTCGAAGCGACGAAGCGCGAAGACAATCCCAACGTCGCAGAATTCAGACTTCAGCCGCTGGAGCGCGGCTTCGGACACACACTCGGAAACGCCATGCGGCGTCTCCTCCTCTCTTCGCTCCGCGGGTCGGCGGTGTGGGGCTTCCGCATCGACGGGGTGCTCCACGAGCACCAGACCATCCCGGGCGTGGTGGAGGATGTCCACCAGATCATCGGCAACCTGAAGTCGCTCACGCTCTCCCTCGATGAGGGAGTCGAGAACACTGTGCTGCGCATCTCGCGCAGCTCGGCGGGACCGGTGACGGCGAGCGACATCGAAAACCAGAGCGGTGTTACGATCATCGATCGCAATCATCCGCTGTTCACGCTCCAGGGCGATCGCGAGATCAACGTCGAGCTGTACGTCGGGCGCGGCCGCGGCTACGTCGAGGCCGACCAGCACGTCGTCGACAAGACGCTCCCCGTCGATGTCGTTCGTATCGACTCGATCTACAACCCCGTCCGTCGTGCCAACTTCGCCGTCGCCGAGACCCGCGTCGGTCAGCGCACCGACTACGATCGTCTGACGCTGACGGTCGAGACCAACGGCACTATCACGCCGGAAGAGGCGGTGAGCTACGCCGCGGCATTGGCGCAGACGCACTTCCAGTACTTCGCCGGCTTCGGCTCGCACGCGTCGGCGCCGCTCGTTCCGGGCACCGATATGCCGGGGAGCGATGCACATCATCTGGCCGAAGTGCTGCGCACCCCGATCGAAGATTTCGAGCTCTCGGTTCGCTCCGTGAACTCGCTCAAGAACTCCAACATTCGCACGCTGGGCGATCTGGTCCGTCAGAGTGAGAGCCAGATTCTACAGGTCAAGAACTTCGGCAAGAAGTCGCTGAACGAGATCGCCGACCTGCTCGAGAGAGAGAACCTCAACTTCGGCATGAAGTACGAGGAGACTCCCGACGGCGTCCGCATCACCGATCAGGGAACGCCGCCAAACCGCAATGTCGCCACCGTTGGTGCCGACGACGAAGAGGAAGTCTAAGGATGCGTCACCGTAAGCGCGGCAAGCAGCTTCGCCGTACCAGCGAGCAGAAGCTGGCTCTGATGAGGAGTCTGGCGAAAGCGCTGATCGAGCGTGGCGCCATCGAGACGACCGAGGCAAAAGCCAAGGAGCTTCGTCCCTTCGTGGAGCGGCTGATCACCAAGGCGAAGACGGGGACGCTGCACAACCGTCGTCTCGCCGGGCGTCACGTCGCGCACCGTGAGACTGCGGACAAGCTCTTTCAGGAAGTCGGGCCGCGGTTTGCGTCGAGAAAGGGCGGTTACACCCGCATTCTAAAAACCGGTCATCGCAAGGGTGACGGCGCCGAAATGGCTCGTATCGAGCTCATAGCGGCCGAGGGTTAAGCAATGGCTCA
>JBKPDS010000098.1:0-5495 GCA_046727995.1 Gemmatimonadota bacterium | reverse complement strand
CTGCACCCCGTTGGGGAAACTCGACACCAGGTTGTTCAAATTCGCCTGGAGCTCGTCGGCCGGAACGGCATCACTTACCAGACGGCGATATTCGGCGATCGCCTCCACCAACGCCGAGTCGGTGGCATTGGTGCGAACTTCCGACTGCATCTGAAATGCGCCGGCCCCCGACCTCAGATCGAGTCCGCTGAAGATTCCGTAAGTGTAGCCGTGCTTCTCGCGCAAATTGTTATTGAGACGCGAGCTGACGGCGCCGCCCAGCACTTGATTGAGCGCCAGCATCGATAGGTAATCAGGATCGGTCGCCTGGAAGCCCGCCTGCCCGACCACGATCGAAGACTGCACAGATCCGGGACGATCGACGAGAATCACTCGCGTGCCCGTGCTCCGTCGAATCGCATTCGTGACCACCGGCATTGTCTGGCGTGTCGCCGTCCAGCCGCCGAATGCCTGCTGCGCGACGCTCCGCGCTTCGGCCGGAGTAATGTCGCCGACGAGCAGCAGCGTCGACGCCGCCGGCGCGAACATTGTGCGATGCCAGTTGACGACGTCGTCGCGAGTGAGCGCGCCTATCGTCGCCATCGTTCCGGCGGGAGGACGTGAGAAGGGCGCCGTGCTGTCGAACGCCGCGCGCACGAATGCGTCCGCGGCCAGGCCCGACGCGCGCGCGTGACTCTGCTGATACGCAGCCAGCGCCTGATTCTTCACCCGGATGAATTCGGTCGCCGGAAAACTCGGCGCTATCACCGTCTTCGCCGCCAGTGTCATTGCCTGCGGGAAAACGTTCTTCAGCGCGACGACGTCGGCGAACGAGGTGCTGAATCCGCCACCCGTCGAGTACTGCGCGCCGAGCGCGTCCATCTGGCGCGCGATCTCCGCGCCCGACATGTCGGCGGTTCCTTCCGAGAGCAATCTACCCGTCAAGGAGGCGAGGCCGTTCTTGGCAGCTGGCTCGCGCATCGCCCCCGCATCGAGAATGAGACGGCCCTCGACCACTGGCAGCGTGTGCTTCTCGACGAGGATGACCTTCATGCCGTTCGAGAGCTGGAACTGTTCGACGTTGGGAAAGACATAGGGACGGAGCGCGCCCGGTGCCGGTGGCTTGACCGTCTGCGCGCCGGCCAGAGTGCCGATCGCAATCGACAGCGCGGCAAGCCGCATCGTGATTTTCGCGGTAGGCATTACGGCACCCTCGTGGTTGTGGTTGAAGCCGTCTTCTTTGTCGGCACGAAAATGAGAACGACACGGTTCCTCTCCACAATGCGTTCCCGCGCCAGCGCGTTGAGATCGTCGAGGGTAACGCGATCGTAATCGCGCAGCACTGTGTTCACATAGTTCGGATCGTGGAAGTACGTCCAACCTTCCGCCAGACGATCAGCGCGTCCACCAAAGCCACCGACGGTTTGCAGTCCATTGACGAATCCAAACCGCTCCGCCGCCCGCGCGCGCTCGAGCTCCGCCTGGGTGAAGCTGCTGGTGCCCGCCAGTTCCGCCATCAGAGCGACCTCGAGCGAATCCGGATTGCTGCCCGGCTTGCCGGTGGCCGTGAAGACAAGCATGTCAGCGCCATCGGCCAACCCGAAGTTGAAGCCGCCGACATTGGTCGCGACCTGCTGCCGGCGCACCAGCGCATCGTACAAGCGTGAGGAGCGTCCGCTGCCGATGACGTCGCCCAACAGCGATACGACCGGCGACCGACCGTCTTTGGCCGGCGGCACTCTATAACCGACGTAAATCGCGGGCGCCGGCGCCAGCGCATCGGCGATGACGTAGCGCTGCTGGTGCCCGACGTTCTCCGGCACTCCCATGTTGGCGAGAGGCGGAACCCTGGGGCCGCGCGGAATCGGACCGAAATACTTGCGCACCATTTGCTTCACCTGCGGCACGTCGATGTCACCAGCGACGACCAGCACCGCGTTGTTGGGCGCGTAATAGGTCTTGAAGAAGTTGGAGACGTCGGCGAGGCTGGCGGCCGACAGATCCGTCATCGACCCGATCACCGAGTGATGGTACGGATGTCCCTCGGGGAACAGCGCTTCTCCCATCTTCTCGGGCCAGGTGCCGTAGGGCTGGTTGTCGAATGACTGCCGGCGCTCGTTCTTCACCACCTCGCGCTGGTTATCGAGCTTGGCTTGGTCCATCGCGTCGAGCAGTGTGCCCATGCGATCCGACTCGAGCCAGATGGCCAGCTCGACCTGGTTGGATGGAATCGTCTCGAAGTACGCGGTGCGATCCCAATTGGTCGTTCCGTTGATGTCGGCTCCGCCGCGTCCGCCCGCCGCTTCGAGGAGCGAGAAGTGCTGACCCTTGGCGACGTTTTTCGAGCCCTGAAACATCATGTGCTCGAACAGGTGCGCGAAACCGGTGCGCCCCGGCTGCTCCATCTTCGATCCGACGTTATACCATAGAAGTACTGCCGCCACCGGAGTCGAATGGTCAACGTGGTAGATCACGTTGAGCCCGTTGGGCAGCGTTTCCCTGGTAAAGTCGACTCGCAGCTCTGGACTCTTGGCTGGCTGCGCCTTTTTTGCCTGCCCGTCGGCGTTGGCGGCGACGAGGCATAGCAGAGAGACCGCGACGTAGCGGAGTCTCATTCGACCTCCATAAGATGCTGGATTCACCGGCAGCGGGACGGGCGCGGCCGGAAGGGAGTCCAAAATAGGAGCATCCGTTGGGGTGGGAAAGAGGCTGTTATGCCTATGCACGAAGACAACTGCCTGCTGGGCGCTTTCCGCTCTTGCGCTAAGCGCCCAGCAGGCCTTTGTCTTATCCTACTCGTAGCGCAACGACTGGATAGGATCGAGAGACGCTGCCCTTCTCGCGGGCCACACCCCGAACAGTATTCCAACAAACCCCGAGAAAAAGAACGCGATCAGGATCGACGACGGCGCGACGGAGGTGTTGAAGTTTCCGAACTTGGCCAGCGCCAGCGCTCCGATCCAGCCGAAGACGATTCCTCCCACTCCGCCCAGCAGGCAAAGGACGACGGCCTCGATCAGGAACTGGAGCAGAATGTTCTTCGGCGTTGCCCCCAACGCCTTGCGCACTCCGATCTCGCGCGTCCGTTCCGTCACCGACACCAGCATGATGTTCATGATGCCGATGCCGCCCACCAGCAGGCTCACCGCCGCAATCCCGGAGAGAAGGAAGGTGAAGATTTGCGTCGTCTCGCCGAGGGTGTTGAGGAAGTCCGCCTGGTTGCGGATCTGAAAATCGTCGGGGACGCCGACGCGCAACCGGTGCTCGCGTCGGAGTATTCGCTGGATCTCCGCCATCGCCTGCGGAATTTCCGCTTCTGAAGCGGCGAGCACGCCGATCTGCCTCAGTCTGTCGCTGCCGAACACGCGGAACTGGGCGGTGGTGATGGGAATCAGCACCTGATCGTCGGGATTACCGAAGCCCCCGGCGTTTCCCTTGCTGGCGAGCACGCCGAGAACTTCGAAAAGAAAACCACCGATGCGAACGTTCTGGCCGACGAGTGCCGCCGCTGGTACACCGAGATTGTCGGGAATAGCCGCGCCCAGCACAGCGACTCGGCGACTGGCCCTGTCGTCGCCTTCAGTGAACATCTTGCCGTCAGCCATACTGTACTTGCGAACGTCGAGGTAGTTCGCCGTGGTCCCGAGCACCGTCGTGTTGGTGTTCGTGTTCAGGTACTGAACCTGAAGCTGCTTTTGCATCTCCGGCTCAACTGCGGCAATCACGGGTCCCGCGGAATCGAGCGCCTTGCCGTCCGCAACTGTCATCGGCGCCCGGTCATTGCCAGATGATACGCCGCCGGGAGCGAAGATTTGTCCCGGGAAGACGGTGAGTAGGGTCGTGCCTAATGCACTGATGCGCGCGTTCACCGATTGCTGTGCGCCGCGTCCCAGCGCCACCACCGCGATCACGGCTCCGACGCCGATGACGACGCCCAGCATCGTCAGAAAAGAGCGAAGCTTGTTGGCGCGCAACGCGCCGAGCGCAACACCGATAGTCTCACCGAGCAGCATACCGCCTCCCAATTGCTAGGTGCCCGGCGGTCTCCCGCCGCCACCACCGCCTCCGCGCGCCCCGCCACCGCCGGCTGCGCCACCAGCCGCAGGAGTCTGTTGCTGCTGCAGCCCGCCACCGGTACCAGCTCTCACCCGCGACTGCAGCTGTTCGCGCTGCGCCTGCAGTACTGCCGGCCCGAGCAGCGCTACCTGTTCGCCCTGCTGCAGTCCGCTCAGAATCTCGGTGTAATCGAAGTCGCTGATGCCGAGCCGCACGACCTTGGGCGTGTACTTGTCGCCATTTTTCACGAACACGATCATCGGGCCGCCGCTGGTTGTGCCACCAGCGAATGTCCCCGCACCTGCAGCGCCACCGGCCCCGCCGGCACCACCTGCCCCTCCCCCTGCGGCACCGCCGCCTCCAAAACCTCCGCCCTGCCTGTTGAAACCGCTGCGTCCAGTCGAAGAAGCAGTGCCGGACGCCGCGCCTTGCGCGAACCGACGCCTGAATGCGGCAGTATCAAATCCGGCACCGCCCTGTCCGGCGAACCGGCGACGAGTAGTATCGCCCGGCGTCGTCGACGACGCGGCGCCCTGACCAAATCGGCCGCCGCCACGCGCCGCCCTCGCCGCGGCGACCACCTTCCGGATCGAATCGGTGGGAACGCCCAGCACCGGCGCTACCGTCGACGCATCGCGCGAGTTTCTCACCGCGTCACTGGGGATGGCGAGAACGTTGTCGTGGCGGGCGATGTCCATCACCACTTGCCCGTTCATTCCCGGCTTCAGCGCCCCGTCGAAGTTGTTGAGGGTCACCAGCACCGGAAACATCGTCACGCTCGACTGCACTACCGCTTCCGGCTCGACCTGCTCGACGATGCCGACGAAACGCCGATTCGGGAACGCGTCGACCGACACCGTGGCTGTCTGCCCGGACGCGACGCTGCCGATATCGGTCTCGTTCACGAACGCGCGCATTCTGACTTTGCTGAGATCCGCCATTTTGAGGATCGTCGTTCCGCCGCTCGCCGACGTGGTCGCCGAGGTGATCACCATTCCCTCTGCCACCGGCTTCTCGATGATGGTGCCGTTGCTCGGCGCGCGCACCGTCGCGTCCTCGAGTCTCACCCTCGCGATCGAAAGATTCGTCCGCGCCTTGATCAGCGACGCGTCGGCGTTGGCAAAATCGAGACTCGCCTGATCCATCTCCTGCGCGGTGATGATCTTCTCCTTGTACAGCTCTGCGGAGCGATTGCGCTGCGCCAGTGCCGTCGCTCTTTGAACCGTCGTCGAGCTGACGTCGGCTGCCGCCTGGTCGTACTGGTTCCGTACGTCGCGAGGATCGATCTGCACCAGCAGATCGCCGGTCTTGACGTTGTCGCCGACATCGACCGGCATTTTGGTAATGGTGCCCGACGCCTTCGATTTCACTTCGACAATGTTGACCGGCTCGACGGTGCCGTTTGCCTGCACGCTCAACACGATGCTCCGGCGATCGACAGCCGCCGTTTCGATGGTGAC
>JBKPDS010000097.1:0-20380 GCA_046727995.1 Gemmatimonadota bacterium | reverse complement strand
TTCCCCCGACGCGGGCAGCGTCGAGGTGCTCGGCAGGCGTTGGGAGACGGATACCAGCGAGCTGCGCGAGCTGCTCGGAATTCAGCTTCAGGATACTCAGCTATCCGAGAAACTGACCGTCGACGAGACGCTTACCCTTTTTCAGAGCTTCTACCGCGATGCCCGCGATGTCGGCGAAGTGATCGACACCGTCGAACTGGGCGAGAAGCGCTCGTCGCGGGTCGGCAATCTATCGGGTGGTCAGAAGCAGCGGCTCGCGGTCGCCTGCGCGCTGGTCGGCAACCCACAGCTGCTGTTTCTCGACGAGCCGACTACGGGACTCGACCCGCAATCTCGACGACAGCTCTGGGACCTGATTTCGAAGTTTCAGGCGGAAGGGAAAACGATCGTGTTGACGACACACTATATGGAGGAAGCGGAGCGCCTCTGTGATCGTGTCGCGATTGTCGACCACGGTCACGTTATCGCACTCGGGTCGCCGCGCGAGCTCACCGAGTCCCTCGATATTTCGCACCTGCCTCCGCCGGAGCCGCGGAAAACGACGGCGACACTCGAAGACGTATTTGTGTCGCTGACTGGGAGACACCTGCGCGATGAGTGATCCCCGCCCGATCGAGAAAAAGAGCGCGCCGGGCCTGGGGAAGCGCGTGCCGTTCCCATTGACCGAGGAGCAGCGCACGCGCGAGCTGAAGCCACTCCAGCGTCGCGGTTTCAGGAACAGCTCGATGGTTCAGCTGACGCTCGTACGCTTCCGCGAATTCATCCGCGAGCCGGAAGCGGTCTTCTGGACTTTTGTCTTTCCGATTCTACTGGCGGCTGGACTCGGCATTGCTTTCCGGCAACGTGGCCCCGACAAGCTCCACGTCGGAGTCATCAGCACTTCGCCAACCAGCGCTTCGGTAGTTGCGTCACTCAGGAAAGATTCGATGCTCGTCGTCGAATCGTACGATGACAGCTCCGGCGCCAAGGCGCTCCGCACGGGTAAGATCGCGTTGCTGGTCGCCCCGACATTGTCCACCGATAGCGTTCGCTACGTCTACGATCGGGGGCGGAGCGACGCGGTGAACGCGCGCGTGGTGGTCGATCGCACGGTGCAGGTCGGAGCCGGACGGACGGATCCGGTGCGCGCAACCGACACATACGTGACGGAGAAGGGCTCGCGCTACATCGACTTCCTCGTTCCGGGACTGCTGGGCATGAACCTGATGGGATCGAGCATCTGGGGATTGGGATTCGCGATCGTGACGGCGCGCAGCAAGAAACTGCTCAAGCGATTGATGGCGACGCCGATGTCGCGCGTGCAATACCTGCTTTCGTTTCTCGCATCTCGACTGGTCTTCCTCATTCTGGAGATCGTCACCCTCCTTGGCTTTGGCCACTGGGCGTTTGGAGTTCCCTTGCGCGGCTCGCTGGTGACATTGGTGGTGATATGTTTTCTGGCCGCGATCTCGTTCGGCGGCCTGGGATTGCTCAGCGCCTCGCGCGCGCGCACGACCGAGGCAGTCTCCGGGATCATGAATTTCATCATGCTGCCGATGTGGATTTTCTCGGGAGTCTTTTTCTCTTCGTCGAATTTCCCGAGCGTGGTGCAGCCTTTCATCAAGGTGCTTCCACTGACGGCGGTCAACGATGCCCTGCGCGCCAACATGCTCGAGGGAGCGTCGTTTGGCGCAGTCTCGCCGCAGATGATCATCATTCTGACGTGGGGAGTCGTCACCTTCTTCGCCGCGCTCAAGCTCTTTCGCTGGCGCTGATGGCGTGAACGACCCGTCCGCGACTGCTCCGCAGAATCTGCTCGCGGTCAACGAGTCGGTGTCGATCCCGCGCAATGAGCTCGATGTTCGGGTCTCTCGGTCATCGGGCGCCGGTGGGCAGCACGTAAACAAGACTTCATCCCGCGTCGAAGTCTTCTGGAACATTCTCACCTCACGCGCCCTCGACGAAACCCAGAGGACCAGGTTGCGGGAAAAGCTCTCGTCTCGCCTGACGAGTGATGGCAGTATCCGCGTCGTCGCCAGTGACATGCGCAGTCAGACTCGAAATCGCGAGTTGGCGGAACAACGACTCGTCGAGCTGGTGCGTCGTGCGCTCATCGTCCCGAAAAAACGAAGGGCAACCCGGCCAACACGCGCGTCAAAGGAAGCCAGACTGGAATCCAAGAAACGGCATTCCACCAAGAAGGCCGAGCGCCGAAGAACGTCCTACGATTGAGCAGGGCCTCGGGTTAGAACGCAGGAGAAAGTCGTTCGATTGAGCGACGGAGCTGGTTGAGGCGCGTTAAATTCTCTCCCTCACCCGCTCGAACCTCTCTTCATTGCACGAACGCAAGCACGCTCCGCGCGCGCAGATAATTGCTGCGTTCGCTTCGATATACCTGATCTGGGGATCTACGTATCTCGCGATCAGATACGCGGTGCAGACGATCCCCCCGTTCATCATGGGCGGACTTCGCTTCGTCGTATCGGGGGCGCTCCTCTATGCGTGGTCCAGGTATCGCGGCGCCGAGCGTCCGACGAAGCTTCACTGGAGGAACGCGATCATCGCCGGTGGATTCCTTCTCCTTGGCGGCAACGGCGCCGTCGTCTGGGCCGAACAGTTCGTTCCGTCTGGACTTACGGCGTTGCTGGTATCGATTCTTCCGTTCTGGCTGGTGATTATCGAGTGGGTGCGACCGCCGCGGCAACGTCCGCACGGTGCGGTGCTCGTCGGACTGATACTCGGCTTTGTCGGCATCGTAGTTCTCGTCGGACCCGCCAACATCGGCGGTCACGGCGATGTGCGTCCGATCGGCGCCTGGGTGCTGATATTAGGATCGTTGTCGTGGGCGATCGGCTCCTTTTATTCACGCGACGCGCAGCTTCCGCAGTCAGGCTTGCTCACCACCGGCATGGAGATGTTGGGCGGCGGCGCGCTGCTGCTGATCGTCGGGGCTCTCACGGGCGAATTCTCCCACTTCGACATTCACAGCGTTTCCGGCGCGTCGGCTGCGGGCTTGATCTATCTCATCACCTTCGGATCGCTGCTCGGTTTCACGTCGTACATCTGGCTGCTCGATAAGGTCTCGCCGGCGCGGCTGGGCACCTACGCCTATGTCAATCCGGTGGTAGCGGTGATTCTGGGATGGCTGATCGCGGGCGAACGCCTGTCGGTGCGCACCGCCGTTGCGGCGGCAATAGTGATCTGCGCCGTCGCTCTGATCACCACTGCCCGTAGCTCCGCGGCCGCCCAGAGTGCGTGAGCGGTCGATGAGTCCGTTGGACATCTGTGCGCAGCGTCTGGTGAACCAGCACTTGAGCAAACAGCGGCTGGAGAATGCGAGCGATGTAGTGCGACTCTTCGGCGCAGTGCAGGCACAGGAATACGCAGCCGCGAAATGGGGTATCGCCCAACGAACGCGCGGTGCCACGGACGCCGCAGTGGAAAAAGAAATGACTGACGGTGCGATTCTCCGCACCCACATTCTCCGCCCGACCTGGCATTTCGTGGCCGCGGCTGACATTCGCTGGATGCTGGCACTCAGCGCCCCACGAGTGCGGGCAATGCTCGCGTCCTACGATCGGAAGCTGGAATTGGACAAAAAGGTTCTCAGCCGCAGTCGATCCGTCCTGACGAAGGCGCTTCAGGGCGGGAAACAACTCACTCGCTCTGAGCTGCGCGACGAGCTGACGAAGGCGCGGATTCGTGCGGATGGCACGCAGAGACTCGCGCATCTCATGATGCACGCCGAGCTCGACGGACTCATATGTAGCGGCGGCAGACGCGGCAAGCAGTTCACCTACTCGTTGCTCGAGGAACGAGTGCCTCCAGCAAAAGAGATGCAACGCGATGAGGCGTTATCCGAGCTCGCGCTTCGTTTTTTCACTACGCGCGGTCCCGCAACTCTCCACGATTTCGCCTGGTGGTCGGGCCTCACGAAAGGCGACGCCACACGAGGCGTGCAGGCCACCGCCGACAAACTAAATAGCACCATTATCGGAGAGCGCACCTATTGGCATCCCACACCTAAGCGCGTGGCAACTGACAAACTCCTCACGCGTCTTCTGCCGATTTACGACGAATATTTCATCGGGCTGAAGGATCGGACCGCCATGCTCACCAAGCTGGATTCGGTTCCTGCCAGTGCGAGCGTGTTGCCCTTCCGGCACGTCGTTGCGATAAATGGACAGATTGTTGCCAGCTGGAGCTGGGTATCGAAGGAAAATTCCGCAATCGTCGAGGTGAAGATGGTAACCCGGCTTGAGGAGGTTGACCGGCGTGGAATAGCCCGTCAAGTAAAAAGATTTTCGGAATTCCTGGGGATGTCCGTCTCTCTCGGATTTAGCCGATAGCGGAATCGAGAATTGTCGCGCGTATTCATTTCAGGATCGTCGACGGGATTGGGCCTCCTGGCTGGCCAGCTGCTCGTCGAGTGGGGACACCGCGTCGTCCTTCACGCTCGTAACCGTCAGCGTGCCGATGACGCTCGCCGCGCGCTCCCCCAGGCTGAGTCGGTGGTCATTGGCGACTTTTCCAGCCTGGCTGAAGCGCGAAAGGTTGCCGAGCAGGTCAACAAACTCGGCCGGTTCGATGCGGTGATCCACAACGCTGCAGTCGGGGACAAGGAGCGGCGGCGCATCGAAACAGAGGATAGTCTGCCGCATGTCTTCGCGATCAACGTCCTCGCGCCATACGTGCTGACTGCGCTGATAGAGAAACCGACGCGGCTGGTCTATTTGAGCTCAGGTCTGCACCGCAGTGCAAAGGCGAACCTGGACGACTTGACGTGGCAAAGCCGGCGATGGAACGGTTCAGAGGCGTATTCAGAAAGCAAGCTGCACGATGTGCTGTTGGCGTTCTTTGTCGCGCGCCGGTGGCCGGACACCTTCTCGAATGCGGTCGATCCGGGTTGGGTACCGACGCGCATGGGCGGTCCCGGTGCACCCGATGACTTGAAGGAAGGGTATCGTACCCAGGCGTGGCTTGCTGTGAGTGAAGACGCCGCCGCCCGAGTTACGGGAGAATATTTCCACCACCTGCGTCCGCGTAAACCAAACCCGCAGGCCTACGACGTCGCGTTACAGGATCGACTAATCGACACTTGCGAGAAGCTCTCGAAGGTTAGCTTTCCGATATCCCGTTAGTTCGTGATCGCTGTTATCTGCCGCCGACGTTCGCGCAATATTCGACACTGGAGGTTTTGCCATGCCCCTCACCGCTGATCAACGCAAGCATCTCGAGAAACGACTGCACGAGGAGCGGACCCGAACCGTTCAGTTGCTCAACAGCATTGTTGCCGATCGTTCGGGCTCGAGCGAGCAGGATGCATCCGGCGATCTGACCCTGATGCCGTTTCATCCCGCCGACCTCGGCACCGACACGATGGACGAGGAGCTGGATGAATCGAATGCGACGCGTGCGACCCGTGAGCTCAACCAAATCGACGCCGCGCTCGAGCGCCTCTACAAATCGCCGGAAAAGTTCGGTTTGTGCGACGACGGGCGGGAAATTCCTTTTGAGCGCCTCGATATCATCCCGTGGGCGCAGACCTGCGACTAGCTGGCAAATCTCGAGCTGGTTTCCCCAATTCTTCCAGGCGGCTATTCAGTAGTAATCTCTTGACGAGCCCCGGCCCGAAGCGTAAGGTCACGACCCGCACACAGTGCTAGCGTTTTGTTCCGGAGGTCGTGTATGCAGATTCGTTCTTTTCTCACGCTTGCCGCTGTCTTTGGCATAGCGGCGTGCTCCGATTCCCCCGTCGAACCATCCCACCCTCAGCTCACTCCGACCGCTCGGCAAACGGTCATCGCCGGTCCGCTCACATTGGGCACTCCTACGATCTTCCGGCCTTTTGCAACCGGCGGCGCTACATCGGCGAGCAGCTTGTTCAGTGCCGCTGCTGCTAAAGCTGCGCAGTCATCACAACCCGACATTCTGTACTGGGGCGGACGTCTCATCCTGAATCAACGGCTCGTCGCCATCTACTATTCGCCCACGACCATCTTCAACAATGGCCCAGCTCCGGGTGAGGTCGGAGCGGGCGCCAATGATCACTCACTCGTCGGTTATTTCCTGAATAACATCGGTGGGTCCTCCTACTGGAACATCAACACGCTCTACTACCAGATCGTTAACGGCCAGCAGCAATTCGTTCAGAACACGATGGCGTACGACGCATTCTGGGCAGCCAATGGGCCAGGCGCGCCGAGGCCAGGGGCAACTGTAAACAGCAATCAGATGGTAAACCTGATCGAGAACGGTTTTGCCAGTGGGACGCTCAAGTACGATCCGAGCACGCTATACATGATCTTCACCGGTCCTGGAGTAAATCTCGGTGGCGGCTTCAGCTCTACCCACTTGCAGTACTGCGCGTTTCACTCGGCTTATTTCCGGGGCAATGGTGACATCGTGCAAATCTCCGCCATGCCCTACGATGCCGACTTTTCACCCGCACACCCGTCCAGGGATGGATTCGTCTGCACGCTGCAGAATACCGGCCCCAACGGCGATTTCGGAGCTGACGTAGCCGTAAGTGCGGTTGCACACGAGACCGAAGAGACGGCAACCGACCCGGTGTCGCTAACGGTGTCGCCGTATTTCGTCGGCTGGTACGATCAGTTTGGCGAGGAGAACGCAGACAAGTGCGCGTACACTTACGGCAAGACTTTCAACAACGGCCTTGGCCTCTGGAACATCACTATTGGCTCGAAGCCGTTCCTCGTGCAGCAGAATTGGGCGCTCCTGCAGAACCAGCGCTGCCTGAAGAGTTATCAATAGCCCCATGAAAATGAGCAACGGCCCAGGGATCACACTCCCTGGGCCGTTTTGTCTTGCCCCTCTCAGTTGCCCCTTAAGCGAGTCTCTCTTTGCCCGCCGGACGAACCCCTCGTGGTATCGGGTGTTCAGCAGTACGACGCTTGTAGACGCCAAACTTGGTGAGGACCCACTCTCTCCACTCGTCGAGAATCTCGTAGAACGTCGGGATCACCACGAGCGTCAGCAGCGTCGACGTAATCACACCGCCAATCACTGCTCTTCCCAGCGGCGCGCGGAACTCGGCGCCTTCGCCGATTCCCAGCGCCACCGGGATCATGCCGGCAATCAGCGCCAGCGTCGTCATCAGAATCGGGCGCAGACGAATCGCACCTGCCTGAATCAGCGCTTCGCGGCGCGGCACTCCTTCCTTCTCGCGCGCCCACTTGGCGAAGTCGATTAGCAGAATCGCATTCTTGGCGACGATGCCCATCAATAGAATCACGCCGATCAGGCTCATGATGTTGATCGTGGTTCCGGTGAACATCAGTGCCAGCATGACGCCGATCAGCGACAGGGGCAGTGAGATCATGATCGCCAGCGGCTCCAGGAACGAGCCGAATTGCATCACCAGAATCAGATACATCAGCATCACTGCAATGCCGAGCGCCGAGAAGATTCTGCCGAAGACTTCGTTCTGACTTTCGGTTTCGCCGCCCTGGGTCATGTGCACACCCTGCGGGAACGGGATCTTCGCAATGCGGGCGTTGATGTCCCGCATCACTTCGGTGAGCGGGCGATTAGATGTATTCGCCTGCACGGTGACGACTAGATCGGCATCGAGGTGCGTGATCTGCGCCGGCCCCAGCCCCTGAGTGATCGTCGCGATTTGGCCGAGCGGCATCGTCTTGGGCTGGCCATCTGCTCCCGTCACCACCAGCGGCAGCTGCTCGAGATCCGCCGCGCGCTGTCTGGCCTCGGGCGCCAGCCTCACAGTGACATCGCGCATGTCGTTGGTCGGATCGACCCAGTCACCAGCTTTGATTCCTGCAAACGCCGGACGAAGTGCCTGCGCGACCTGACCGACTGTGACGCCCAACGTTCCAGCCAAACCGCGATTGAGGTCGACGTTGAGCTCGGGCTTCTGTCCCTTGGTGGAGAGGC
Source organism: Gemmatimonadota bacterium (assembly GCA_046727995.1). Taxonomy (GTDB): domain Bacteria; phylum Gemmatimonadota; class Gemmatimonadetes; order Gemmatimonadales; family Gemmatimonadaceae; genus UBA4720. The sequence goes on along the minus strand of JBKPDS010000097.1, from coordinate 12,487 downwards.
CGACATCGACGGCGCCCTTCACCTGTCTCACCTGGTCGGCGATGGCCTCCGCCGTCGTCGCCAGCTGCTGCGCGGTTCCACCGCGCAGCTCGATCTGAATCTGCTTCTGCGCACCCTGGAAATCGTTGGTGAATACCGACATCGTCGCGCCACCAATGTGGCCGACTTCCGAGCGCAGCAGCCGACCGAAATCCTCAGCACCGATGCTGCGATTGGACTTCTTCACCAGCTTGACATAGATGTTGCCGACGTTCACGTCGCCGGTGGTTCCACCCAGCGTGGTGTAAGTGAAAAGAACTTCCTTGTGTGATCGCGCGATCTGCGCTGCTTCCTCAGCTTTGATCTTGGTGTAAGCGAGGTTTGATCCTGGCGGCGTCTCCAGAGAGATGTTGACCTCGGACTGATCCTCGGTTCCGAAGAAGCTGGCGCCGACGAGTCCCACCGCCGGCAACGCCAGCGCGCCGATAAACGAGCCGACAGCGATCAACACCATCGCCACGCGGTGATCGAGCGCCCATGCGATCAGACTCTTGTACTTGATCGCCATCCGGTTGAACCACTGGTTGAACCTGTCGAGCGCGCGCGCAATCGGATTGCGTCGCTCGTGCGCCTCGACCTGCGGATCAGCCCAGTAGGCAGAAAGCATCGGATCGAGCGAGAACGACACGAACAAAGAGACCAGCACCGACGAAGCGATCGTTAAAGCGAACGGCTTGAACCACTGGCCGGCCACACCGTACATGAACGCCACCGGTACGAACACCGCCACGATCGAGAAAGTCGTCGCCGCGACGGCCAAGCCGATCTCGTCGGTGCCTTCGTGCGACGCCGTCATGTGATCCTTCCCCATCTCGATGTGGCGCACGATGTTCTCGCGCACGACGATCGCGTCGTCGATCAGAATACCGATTGCCAGCGAAAGCCCGAGCAGCGACATCGTGTTGAGCGTAAATCCAAACGCCCAGACCGCGATGAACGACGCCAGCACCGAGACCGGCAGCGCCAGGCCGGTAATGACCGTCGATCGCCAGGAGTTCAGGAACAGGAAGACGACGAGAATCGTCAGCGCCGCGCCGATGACGAGCGCCTCGATGACGTTGCGCACCGAGTCGTGCACCCGCACGCCGGCGTCCTTGACGATGGTGAGCTTCACTCCGGCCGGCAGAGTGTTCTGGATCTCCGCGACTTTGGCGCGAATCTTCTTGCTCACGTCGGTGGTGCTGTAGCCCTTCGCTTTGACGATGTCGATGCCGATCGCCTCGGCACCGTTATAAATCGCCAGCGAGCGCTGCTCCTCTGTTCCATCGATGGCGTCAGCGACTTCGCCCAGTCTCACGATCTGCCCGTTTCGCTCGGCGACGACCAGGTTGTCGAAATCCTGTGGACCTTCGAGGCGGCCCTGCAGGCGAATCGTGCGCTCGTCGAGACTTCCGTTCAGCCGGCCGACGGGCGCGGCAAGATTCTGCGATTGCAGCGCACCTACCACCTGGCCGACGCCAATGCCGGCGGCTTGCAGCGATTGCGGCCGGAGCTGAATCGTCATCTCACGCTTCACGCCGCCGACCAGCTGCACCTGCGCGATGCCCGGAATACCACGCAGCTTGCTCGTGATTTCCGGATCGGCCAGACGCGTCAGCTGCGCCGGAGTCAGCGCCGGCGAAGCCAGCGTCATCGAGACGATTGGCTGGTCCGACGGATCGAACCGCTGTAGCACCGGCTCCTTCATCTCGACGGGCAGATCCGATCGAATGCCGGATATCGCGTCGCGAATGTCCTGCGTCGCCACCTGTGGATCCTTCTCGAACAGGAAGAGCGTGATGATCTGCGCGTAACCATCACCCGCGGTGCCGTAGATCTTGTCGACGCCGGAGATTCCCTTGATCGCATCTTCCACGGGCTTGAGCAGCTCCCGCTCGACTCCTTCCGGCGATGCGCCCGGGTAAGGAATGAACGTCAGGACGACTGGCTGCTGAATGTCGGGGAACTCGTCGGTCTGCAAGCGCCACAGCGCAAACAATCCGAAGACCACCAATGCCACCATCGTGACGACGGTGATCATCGGCCGCTTGATCGCAAAATCCGAAATGACCATTTGTCAGAGCCCTCCGGTGCTGCTCGCCGTCGCTGGTTTCGCCGCAGGGAGTGTGACCTTCACTGGAGTCCCTGGCGTGATTCCTTGCGCCGCGCCCAACAATAGCGTGTCACCGGCCTGAATTCCCGACAACACCTCAATCGTCTCCGAAGTTTTGTCGGTGATGCCCACCTGCACTTGAACTTTTTCAGCTTTTCCTCCCTTCACGCGCATCACCGACGGAGACGTGCCCCGCACATCGACTGCTGAAGAAGGAATCACGAGCCCCGTCTTGGTCGCGCTCGAGATCCGGCCAGTGGCGAAGAGGCCGCCCACCAGTGTCCGGCCGGCGTTCGGGATCGATACGTAGATGCGCACCTGACGAGTCGTCGGATCCGCGGTCGGATTCACTCTGACAATGTGCCCAACAAAATCGCGACCCGGATAACCGCTCACCGTGAATACCACCGGCACCCCGACTCGAATCATCGACAGCTGCTCTGCCGGTACGGAAGCTTCGAGTCTCATGCTCGAGGGATCCACAACCGTGAAAAGCGCACCGCCAGGTTGCACGATATCTCCGGGCGACACCGGCCGCTCGCTGACGATGCCGCCAAACGGCGAAGTGACCGTCGTACTGCGGTACTGCTTCTCGGCACTCGCGAGTCGCGAATTGGCATCTTCCAGCGCCGCCTGTGCAGCGATCGATGCGCGCCGCGACTCTTCGATGTCACGCTCTGCTATCGCGCCGGCGGCAAGCAGCTTCTCGTTCCTCGCCTGATTGCGCGAGGCGATATCAGCCGCGTTTCTCGCCGCGACTACCCCTGCGCGCGCCGAGCTGTAAGCGTCCTGGATTCCAGAAGCGTCGATACGAGCGAGAACGGTTCCGGCGCTCACCGCCTGTCCCTGATCCGCGTAAGTCTGTAGCACACTGCCCTGGACCTGGGCTCGCAGCACCGCTTCGCGCTCGGGCTCGAGCGTGCCGGAAATGGTTGGGCCCGACATGATCGATCCAGTGGTCGCAACCGCAATGTTCTCCGAGCCGACGGTTATCGTCTCGAGCTTCGATGTCTCAGCTGCCGACGCGTTGTCTCCTTTGCTGCGCGAAAGGATCGCAAACAACACCAGCAGGACGACGACCACGCCGCCACCAATTTTCCAGGTCCTACTACTGATTCTCTTCATATGATTTCTCGCCGTTGCTTTACTGAGGTGGAATGCCCGTCTGTGGTGCGCCTTGCGCCTGCTGTTGCGCAGCCTGCGTCGGCTGACTGGTCTGCGTTTGCGTCTGCTGTGTCGTAGTGGATTGCGATTGCGCCTGCGCTTGCGCCGTTCCGGTGGTTTGCAGCGGAAGATCCGGCAGCAGGGCGAGCTTCACCCGAGCGACTTGCAGATTTCTCGCTGCCAGCGCTCGATTCGCCACCGCCTGCTCCAACAGAATTCTGGCATCATTGAGCTCGATCTGCGTGGAGATTCCTTCCTTGTAACGAACGGTGGCGATGGAGTATGCCCGTGCCGCCTGTTCGGCCGTCCCCTGGCTCGCGTCCCACGCCGCCCGCGCCTGGAGGAGATTGTTGATGGTAACGCGCGAATCGAGCGCGGCGAACTCCCGCAGCTGGTCGTAGCGCGCCTGGGCTTCACGCAGGTTGGCTTCGGCGATCATCTGATCGCCCTTGATCCGACCGCCGGTGAACAGCGGCACCTGCGACGCGACACCGATCGTCCAGTTCGTTCGAAAGCTTCCTGACTGCGGCAGTCCGGTGAGCGGAAATGCCACCTTACCGTACTGTGACGTCAGAGCAAGCGTCGGGAATCGCTGCGCCTTGGCGACCTTGAGCAATCCGCGCTGTGCGTCGATCGCCTCTGCCGCCTGACGCACCGTCGCCCTGTCCGTCGCAACAGTGTCGCTCGGTATGCCGATGCTCGCCAGCGCGGCGTTCGTGGCCGCCGAATCGTCGACTACAGTCGTGAGCTGCAGCGGCGCGTCCAGCGGCAGGTTCAACATCTGCTTCAATCTCAGATAAGCAACTTCGCGGTCGCTCTGTCGCTGAATCACGATCGGTCGCTGATTCGCGCTCGATACCTGCGCCCGCAGCAGCTCGAACTCGGACACGTTGCCGACGTTGCGAGCCAATTGCGTCTGTCTCAGCACGTTTTCCGTTTGCACCGCCGATGATTCGGCGAGCGCCACCAGTCGATCGGCCAACGCGGCGTCGAAGTAAGCTTGCGTCACATCGAGCCGGAGCTGCGCGCGTTGCGCGGTCAGCTCGATGTCCGCCGAGCGGCGTCCGGCATTGGCGACGGCGTTCTGGGCGACGATCCGGCCACCCGCGAACAGGCTCTGCGAGAAAGCGAGTCCGAGGTTGTACTGATTCTTCGCGCCGAAACCGAGGCTGCCAAAGGAGGAGAACGGGTTGCTGCCGAGCGCGCAGCGGGACGCGTCCTCCAGTCCCGCTAGCCGCTCGTCGGTGGTCGCCGTCGCGTCACGAAGATACTGATCGCACGGAGCCGGTGGGGCTGTCGGCTTGGTCGTGTCCGGCGCTGGTCCGCCGCCGCCGATGTTCGAGAACTGCGACGCCAGCGTGCGAGTGTAGCTCGCCGAGCCGTTGATCTGCGGCATAAACTGGCTGCGCGCCTGATACTGCTGGCCATGCGCGCGCTCGACTCCGGCGCGCGCGATCTTGATTGCTTCGCTTTGTGATTCAGCGATGCGCACCGCTTCGTCGAGCGTGATCGCACGCGGAGCTGTAGCTGTGATCGGCACCGTTGGCGGCGATGGACGAACCACCTGCGAGCGCACCGTCATCGGCACCAGCGTCGCCAGCAGGACGACGGGCATTTGAGTCAGCGGGCCGAATCCGTAAATGCGGCCTGGAAATAGTCTGGAAGGCACTGTTCAGGGAGAAAGTTGTTTCGTTCGTCTCGTGTTCTTGGGCGTCGTTTTACGCGACCCGTTTTCGACACCAATGGCCCGGAGAAGCAGCCGCGAATACATCTGGGCGGCCTTGTCCTGCGGTTGCGGGTAAACGTCGGGCATCATATCGCGGCCCATCGCGTCGGCGAAGATCGATCCCATCAGCATTGCGGCGGCGGTCTTGGGATCGAAATCCGTCGCGGCACCTTGCCGCTTCAATTCCGTCAGGTAGAGGCACAACTCGTTCGAGGCCCGTCTCGGAACGTAGCTCGCGCATTCACTCATTTCGGGTCGCTCTTCGATCTCACTCATTGTCTTACGGATCATCGACTTCCGAAGTCTCAAATGCTGCATGAAGCTTTCGCTCCAGGCTGTCAGCTCGCCCTCCGGGTCGAGGGGAACTTCGGGAAGTCCCGTCAGGCCAACGGATTGCGTCATGTGCTGCATCGCTTCCCGGATCAGCGCTTCCTTGGAGCCGAACTGACGGAAGAGGGTGATCTCGTTGACGCCGGCAGCGTCGGCGATACGTCGGGTGGTCGAGCCGCGGAAGCCGTGCTGTGCAAAGACACCAGCGGCAGCGGCAAGGATTTCATCTCTTTTCATAGGCCGGAGATTTTACCAAAACGGACGCCGAAATGCAAGTAGTCACTTGCTTACACAGGAGTTTCCACAAGAGTGTACCGGAGATAAGGCGTGGCTGAGTCACCGGAACTCGCCGCCGCGTTCGATGCCGCCATCGCCCAGACACGAAAGTGTTTGGACGCAGGCATGACAACCGTCAGTGGTGAATCGGCTCGCCCTCGTCTCGAGATTCTGCAACAAGAGCTGGAGCGCGAACGCGGGCGCGCCGTCGAAGCAGGAACCGTCGACCGTGAATGGTTGCAGAAGACCGTTCGCGCGCTCGTGGAGTGGGTTCCGGAAACGGAGCTGACGCTGATCGCCGCGCTTGGAATCATCGCCCGGGTTCCGCGGTCTATATCCTGAGCGAGTGCCTATCTATATTCGACCCGTGCGTCGAAACGGAATCTCCCACAGTTCGCGTTGGTCTCCTCGCTAGTGCGTTCGGAATCTGATCGCCGTCGCTCACTTCGAGTGGCGGCGATCGTTCTGTGCCTCATAGCGTCGGCGGCTCCTTTGCACGCTGCCACTCGCGCATTGCTCCACGCGACTCTTCTTCGCTCTACGCCAGCAGCGAACGGTCGGTTGGAGAAATCGCCGCCGACGATCCGACTGGTTTTCAGCGAGCGGGTGGTGCCCGAGCTGAGTCACATCACGCTCGTCGGACCAGCCGGAGACAGCGTTCAGCTCAAGGTCGCCAACGATCCGCACGACGTACACGTGCTGATGGGCAGCGTCCTCCGCACCTTGAGCGGACCATACGACGTTATCTGGCACGTGATCTCCGCCGACGGCCACCCCATCGGTGGAACTTTCACATTCACAGTCGGATTTGGAGCGCCGGCTGTTGCTTCCAGCACGCCGGCGGGTGCGCCACCTAGTGCTCCGAGACCTGCGGGATCTCCGGCCGCGACAAGCAGCACCGCCGAGGAGAAGCCGGTGCCGGTGATGGCAGCGTTGTTTCGCGGCGTTGGACTTGGCGCGATGCTGGCTGGAGTCGGCGTTCTGTTTTTCGGAATCAGCGCGGGTGAGCGGCGCACTCTGATTCCCGGAGCCATGGTGACGGTTCTGATTGCCGTCGGAACTTTACTGCTCGTCGCTCACGCACTGATGTGGCTGGAGGACATTTCGCCGACGGGACATTTGACCAGCGACTTCCTGTCGTCGGTACTCGAGTCCACGATCGGTCGCGTCGAGCTGCTACGAGTAGTGCTTGCGGTGCTGACGCTCTGGGCGATCGCGTTGGCACGTCATCGCACCATCGTGCTCTGGCTCGGAGTCGGGTGTCTGATCGTGAGCGGCGCGGTTGGACATCCCGCTGCCATCCATCCTTACCTTGCAATTCCGGCCAAAGTCGTGCACCTGCTGGCCATATCCAGCTGGCTCGGTGGATTGCTGTGGCTGGTTTGGCTGGCTCGTTACGACGAAGCCGCCTGCCGGATCGAGGCAAGGCGAGTCTCGGCGATCGCCTTGATCGCGGTGATCGCGATTTTTCTCTCCGGGCTGTTGCAGGTAGTGCTTTTCCTCAATACACCGTCTGATCTATTCCGCGACAATTACGGTCGGCTGGTGCTCGCCAAGATGGCCGGCCTGGCGATTCTCGTCGGGTTCGGCGCCTACAACCGGTTTGGTTTGTTGCCGAAGGGCGAGACCCCCGACACGATTCAGAAACTGGCAAGGTCGGTGAAGCAGGAGATCGCCATCATCTCGATTGTAATTCTGATCGGTGGCTTCCTCGCCTACGTTCCGACGCCGCCGATTCCCCAGGCGCCGCTACGTTCATCGACGGGATCTTCGCAATGAGCAGGAATACCATCTTGACGCAACAAGATTTCTTGATATATTAGACGTCATGGCTGTTGCAACGTACGACCGAACAGAGCGCGCAATCGAGCTCTTTCACGCCCTCTCCGACGAGACCCGGCTCGAGATCGTCGCGCTGTTGCGCAAAGGTGAGCGCTGCGTATGCGAGTTGACTGATACTCTCGACGCGGCGCAATCGCGGTTGTCGTTCCATTTGCGCGTCCTCAAGGACGCCGGCATCGTCCGCGATCGTAAGGATGGAAGGTGGGTTCACTATGAGCTTGCTCCCGAAGCGTTCGAGGAAATCGAGACCCTCGTCGAGGGAATGAAGCCGCGCGCCGTCAGGAATCAGCAGTCGTGTTGTGCCTGATTTTTTTTATTTCCCCTATACATCAATAAATTTTGTTTGGAGGTCCGAGTGAGCACTTCTGATTCAAGCCTCAAAGACGCTGTGAAGGAGAAATACGGTCAGGTGGCAATGCGTGTCGCCGAAGGCGCGGCCCCTGCTACGTGTCGTGGATCCAGCGGCTGCTGCGGAACGACCACCGAGGCGTGGGATCCGATCACGTCGGATTTGTACGACGAACAGCAGAAAGCAGGCATCCCCGTCGAAGCAGTTCTGGCGTCGCTTGGCTGCGGCAATCCGACCGCACTCGCCACGCTGAACGAGGGCGAGACCGTACTCGATCTCGGATCCGGCGGCGGAATCGACGTGCTCCTCTCAGCGAAGCGGGTGGGGCCGACCGGAAAAGTTTACGGCCTCGACATGACCGACGAGATGCTCGCCCTCGCCAACGAGAACAAGCGGAAGGCGGGAGCTGAAAATGTCGAGTTCCTCAAAGGCGAGATCGAGGCGATCCCCCTACCCGACGAATCTGTCGATGTCATCATCTCCAACTGCGTGATCAACTTGTCCGGCGACAAGCGCAAAGCGTTGAGTGAAGCCTTCCGCGTCCTCAAACCCGGTGGCAGATTCGCAGTGTCGGACGTCGTCGTCCGTGGTGACGTTCCGGCAGCGGTGAAGAGCAGCATGGAGCTCTGGATCGGCTGCGTTGCCGGCGCGCTCGAGGAGCAGGAATTCCTTGGACTTCTGCGTGAAGTTGGTTTTGCCAAGCCATCGATCGAGCCGACCAGGATTTACAAAGCCGAAGACGCAGCAGCGTTCCTGTCAGGCAGCGGTCTCGATGCGCCCGACTTTGCATCACAGATAGACGGGAAGTTCATGGGCGCTTTCGTGCGGGCGACGAAACCGGCCGCATGCTGTTATCCCGGCTCGCCCTGTTGTGGTCCGGATTGCTGATGGATGGAGGCGGTATGCAAATCAGAAGGGCAACCAAGTCGGATTTATCCGCCGTCGAAGATCTGCTGAGGGCCAGCGATCTCCCCACCGATGGAGTGCGGGACAACTTCTCCGGCTTCGTCGTTGCGGATGATGATGGAGCCATCACCGGCGCCATCGGACTCGAGAAATACGGATCAGTCGCGCTCCTTCGTTCAGCCGTCGTCTCACCTGATCACCGCGGAAGCGGTGTGGGAAGGAGGTTGGTCGAGCAGCTGCTGGAGCGTGCCGAAGAAGCCGGGGTTGACCAGGTTTTTCTGCTGACTACTACCGCCGAGAAATATTTTCCGAAGTTCGGTTTTACCCGCACCACGCGAGCAGCGGTTCCCGATGCCGTGAAGGCGTCGGCGGAATTCCGCGGCGCGTGTCCGGATACCGCCGTCGTCATGACGCGCCACGTTGGTGAAACGGCGAGAGGAAGAGCATGAAGCGGTACGCGCTGATCTCCGACATCCACGCCAACCTTCCCGCCTTACGCGCGGTACTGGCCGACATCGACGCGCGCCAGAACGTCGACGGCATCTACCATCTCGGTGATCTCACCGGCTACGCGCCGTGGCCGAACGAAGTCGTGACATTGCTCCAGCAGCGCGCCATTCCCGGAATCTCGGGCAACTACGATTCTACAGTCGCCACCGATTACAAACACTGCGGCTGCCGAGCCGACACTCCTCACGACGAAGAGCTATCGCATCTGTCGTATGAGTGGACGCGCGCTCACGTCACGACCGAGACGAAAAAATATCTGGGCAGCCTTCCCTTCCGGGTCGATATCCGTCCACTCGGCGGGCACGTGTCGGGTCCGACGATCATTCTCGTCCACGGAAGCCAGACGCTCAACACCGTCTATGTCACTGAAGATCGACCCGACTCCTTCCTCGAGAAAATGGCGGCATCGCTCGGCGCCAGTGCGGGGGACGTTATCTGCTTCGGCCACACCCATAAATCGTGGCAGAAAGTAATTGGCGGAATCCGGTTCGTGAACGCCGGCAGCGTCGGCCGCCCCAAGGATGGCGATTGGCGCGCGTGCTATGTGATCGCCTCGACCGGCGAATCGGGAACACGCGCCGAGTTCGTGCGGGTCAACTATGATGTCGACGAGGCGGCGCGCGCGATCCGTGACAGCGATCTGCCCGACGAGTTCGCGGAAGTTCTGAAATCCGGCGGTGCGCCGGCTCTCACTACCGGGAAGTAGAGGCCTGCAGCCTTCTGGATACAGCTTCGGCCTGCGAAAAAACTCGCAGCAGGTTCTCCCCCGCCAGTTTTCGTAGATCCTCATCGGACCAGCCGCGTCTCGCCAGCTCGGCGAAGAGGGCCGGAAACTTCGAGACATCTTCCAGGCCCTGCACCACTTCGGTGATGCCGTCGAAGTCGCTGCCGATTCCGACGTGATCTACGCCAGCCACTTTGCGCACGTAGTCGATCTGATCCGCCACCTGTGACAGCGTCGCCCGGGGCTCGGGGTGCGCTGCTTTCCACTGATTGATTTCGCGAGTGATCCCCGCCGTATCCTTGCCGTATTTCTTCTGCAGGTCAGTAATGATCGGGCGGGTGGATTCGTCGTAACGCATTACTTCCGGTGAGACGAACCCCGTCACGAACGGAACCATCACTATTCCGCCATTGGTGGTGACTCGACGAAGAATGGAGTCGGGGACGTTACGCGGGACGTCAACGAGCGCTCTCGCGCCCGAGTGAGAGAAGATCACCGGTGCCTGCGTCACGTTCAATGCATCGCTCATCGTTCCCGGCGAGACGTGCGAAAGATCCACCAGCATACCCAATCGGTTCATGTCTCGCACGACGCTGTCGCCGAACGGAGTCAGGCCATTGTGCTTCGCCGAATCGAGCGCGGCGTCGGCCCAGTCGAGGGTGACATTGTGCGTCAGCGTCATGTAGCGGACGCCGAGGTCGTAGTAGGCTCGCAGAGCGCCGAGTGAATTCTCGATGGCGTGCCCTCCCTCGAGTCCGAGGAGAGAGGCGAGCTTGCCGGCTTTGAATTCGCGACGGATGTCGGCAGCGCTCAGTGCCAGCGCCAGGCGGTCCGGGTATTTGGCGATGAACCGGCGGGCGATGTCGATCTGCTCCAGCTGTATTCTGGCGTAGCCGGAGTCGCGCCAGTCGCCTGGTGTGTAAACCGACCAGAATTGGGCGCCCACCATTCCTGCCTTGAGGCGATCAAGATCGGTTTGTCCGGGGGTGTGTCGGCGTAGATCGTAGACATCGACGTTTCCGCGCGCGATCGAGTCCTCGCGAATCCGCCAGGGCAGGTCGTTGTGGCCGTCGATCAGCGGCGTCTGGCTGAGAATTCGTTTTACGCGGGCGAGATACTGGTCCGCCGGCGGCGGTGAGGTCTGAGCGGCGAGGGGGCTGCCACCGCAAAGGGCGAATGCGACAGCGGCTACGGTTACGGCTAGCGCAAAGCGTCGCATGACGCGCCGCGACAGGGGGTGAAACATGGCCGTTGGAATTGGGACGGGTGTGGAGAGGGAGGGGAGGGCTGCAAGGTCAGGGAAGCAGCGTGGGTCCGGGTGGCGAATCGAGGAGCTCGACGGCTTCGATGCTGTCCGCCTCGCGAACGACGAGCCTGATCGGATGAAGCCACTGCAGCCAGGGCATCATACCACCGGCATCGTCGCGAATGAGGTTGGAGTCGATTCCGTTGGCGTCGAGCACCGCCTGGGCGACATGCGCCTCGACCTCATTGGCGAAGGTTCTGATGACCGTGTTGAGCTCGGGCGGCCTTGTCTCCATCTTGACCCTCAGGCTTGGTGCTGGCAGACTCAAATGGTTACGCGTCAAACGCGCCTGCCAGTACAATCTACTCTCCTAGTTGGCACACCGTCTGCCCGAATTAGCAGCAGTGAATTCACCGCGGGCGAATATATGAAAGTGCTTTCCAGATTGGTTCTTTGCACGTCGGTTCTACTTTTTGGCCTGGGCTGTCGCAAGGATACCAAAGCCAAAGAGGTCGCCGGTACGGCTTCCCAGGACACCATGCTGTTAAAGGACCTGGCGGAGGCGAATAAGAACACGGCGGCGGCGGCAGCTCTCGACAACAGCCTCAATACTGTCCGAACAGGTGCCGATGGCTTGTCGCCGATGGTCGAGCAGGCCTCCCAGAGTCGTCCGACCGACAGAGTCGCTCGTCCGCCAGGATCCGAGGGTCAGGTACTAACCTCCGGGGCGAGACTCACGGTGCCGAAGTCCGCCAATGACGCCCCTGCTCCCACTACGGTCCCGCTTGCCCGATCGCCAGCCTCGAGCTCGGCGACGCGGTTCTCGAGGGACCCGTGTGACTCCCCCAACCTCACCGATCAGCGCTACTGCCTGAACCGGTCGATAGCAGCAAATGACGCTGATCTGAACCACACCTATCAGGACCTCATTAGCCAGGCGCGGAAGTCGGGCGGGTCGGATCTGGAGGACAGGTTCCAGCAATCACAGCGCGAGTGGATCAACCAGCGCGATTCCGACTGCACATCGCAGACACAGAGCCAGGATGGGAAGCTGTGGGCCCGGGCTCGGGCGAAGTGCCTCGCGGATTACTCGGCGAGGCGGACGGCGGAGCTGCAAAGGAATCTGAGTAGTCTTAGAGGGCAGTAGCGGGAGGCGGGATGCGGGAGGCGGGAGGCGGGAGGCGCAAAGCGCAAACGGTTAACGGGGAGCGGGCGGTGGGCACGGTTAACGGGAAGCGCGCTGTCCGTTTTCTGTACCAGCTTTCCGTTACGCGCCTCCCGCC